>JAKOXU010000062.1 GCA_029780875.1 Bacillota bacterium
AAGGACGCTGGAGCTTGGGAGCGTGTATAGCCCCGAATTTGTTTGCGTTCCCTTTAAATATAATTTAGGTAATTTCATAGAGGCATTGGAAAAGGGGGCAAATGTGCTGATTCAAGCGGGGGGAGGATGCAGGTACGGGTATTACGCGGAAATACAGGAGCAAATATTAAAGGATTTGGGGTATGAGTTTGAATTTGTAAAGTTGTTGAGCGACAAAGTAAACCCCTTTAGCCTTTATAGGATTTCAAGAAAAATTGGCACGACGCTGTCGCTGCACCGATTTATTTATTTTGTGCTTTTGGCGATTGATATAGTCAAAAAAATAGACATCATAGAAGCATATATTCGCGAAAATGTAGGGTTTGAGGAGGTAGAGGGCAGCTTTGAAAGACTTCACAAAGAATTCCTTGATGAATTGAAAGGCGTGGACAGTTTTAGTGAGTTAAGGCAAGTATATCAAAAGTACCATAATCAGTTTCAAAAAATAAAAATAAACAAACCAAAGGATTGCCTGAAAGTTGGGCTAATAGGTGAACTTTATACATTAATGGAGCCATTTAGCAACTTCTTTATCGAAAAAGAACTGGCAAAGAACAGGATACAGGTGAGCAGGTTTATAACCGTGACTTTTTTGCTGTTTCAAAAGCGAAGAATGAGGAAAGAGATATTGAGATCGGCCAAAAAGTATATCAAATACGAATTGGGAGCCGACGGCACAGACAGCGTGGCAAAATGTAAAGAATGGGCGGATATGGACTATGATGGGCTGATTCATGTTAAACCTTTTGGCTGCATTCCTGAAATTAACGCCATGCCGGTGCTGCAAAATATCAGCAATGACTATAATATCCCTGTTATATATTTTAGCTTTGATTCCCAAACCTCTGAAACAGGCGTGAAGACACGGCTTGAAGCCTTTAAAGACATGATATTGATGAGGAAGGAGATGAGGGTATGAAGAAAGGTTTTTTGGGGCTTGATATAGGCTCCATTTCCACAAAAGGTGTGATAATCGATGAAAACAACAATATAATTGCGGGGGAATACCTGTGGACCGAAGGGAATCCTATAAATGCAGTCAAAAATGTAATTGCGGGCCTTCAAAAGCAGATTGACGGGATGGGAATTGGTATTTCCTCTATTGGCACTACGGGCTCGGCAAGGAAACTAATTGGGGTGATGCTGGGCGCCAATGTGGTTAAAAATGAAATTACCGCCCATGCTGTGGGTACCCTTTCAAGATACCCAGATGTAAAGACTATTCTTGAAATTGGGGGACAGGACTCCAAAATTATCATTATCGACAACGGGATTGTGGTGGACTACGCCATGAACACCCTTTGCGCTGCAGGAACTGGATCCTTTTTGTCTTCACAGGCCAAAAGGTTGGGGCTGGATGTCAAGGATTTCGGCAAAATGGCTCTGACTTCCAATAATCCGACTAAAATTGCGGCACGGTGTACGGTTTTCGCGGAATCCGACCTTGTGCACAAGGCGCAGATAGGGCATAAAAAAGAGGATATAATAGCAGGCCTTTGCAGGGCAGTTGTTGCAAATTACCTTAACAATGTGGGCAAAGGGAAAAAAATCAGGGCACCAATAGTATTTCAAGGGGGAGTCAGCAAAAACATTGGCGTGGTCAAGGCCTTTGAGGATGCTGTCAAGGAAAAAATCATTGTTGATGAAAACTCCCATCTGATGGGGGCTCTGGGGGTTGCCATATTGTCGAAAAAGTACCAAAGCAACAGTGAATTTGATTTGGCGCTTGATGATGTGAAGTTTGAAACAAGGGGTTATGAGTGCCAAAAGTGTGCCAACAATTGTGAGATTGTGTGTTTTTACAAAAACGATGAGATTGTTGATACCTGGGGTAACAGATGTGAAAATGGGGCTATTGCTTCCGCAAAGAAGGATGAGAGAATAAAACAGGGGGCATAAAAAAATGGGTTCGGTCTTTTCCGAACCCATTTTTTATTGCTTCCTTTATTCGCCGGGGCCGTAGTAGTATATGCTGCGTCCCGAAGTTCCAAAGAAGACCTTGCCGTACACTTGGCCGTCTCCGTCCATGCATACGAGCTTACCTGCTTTGTGGTTATCGTCGTTGATACGGCGCCATGTTTTGCCCATGTCATCGGACATGTAAAGCCTGTTTTCAGGTTGGGTATCGGTGTTGAGCCTTCCAAACAGGTAGACTGTGGCTGGGTATTTAGATCCGGGCTTTGCCTTACCGAAGGCAAAGGCTTGAGCTGCCTTTACATTTTCAAGTTTAGTGAATGTTTCGCCCGCATCGTCGGATTTAAACAGACCTTCGTTTTCTATATTGACCCAGACTCCGCCGTCCTGATTGGGAACGGCTTTGACGGAAAAGCAATTTGCATAGGCTGTGGGCAGGCCGTTTTTAATGTGTTGGAAGGTCTTGCCGTTATCCATGCTGCGATAGAAGCCGATTTCAGACCGGAAGATATAGAATATGGTGCGTCCCTTTCTGTTGGCTGCAAGCTGAACCCTTGCGGCGTCCCAAACTGTGGTGACTACATTAATGCTGATTCCATCGCAGGGAGCCCAAGTGCTGCCGCCGTCGTGGGAATACCATGCTTTTTTGTTTACCGGGGTCCAAACCAATATGTTGGGGTCTTCGCTGGATACCGCAATTTTGCCGCCTATATAATCCTTGGGCAGGCTGGGACTGAATCTTTGCCAAGTCTTGCCGTTGTCGGTGGATTTATAGCCGGCGCCCGTTAATTTTTCGTGGCTTTGGTTGACTCTGTAAACAATGTTTGAATCGAGCTCAAAGACGGCATAGGAGGTGATTTCGTTAAATTCGCTGTCTGTGATCAAAGTCTTTTCGGGTATCTCTGTAAGGGATACATGCCTGAATCCCGTTACATCGTGAATGCCGCTAAATAGCCTCGTTTCGCCGGAAGTGGGGCTGCACACCGTGGCGATGCAAAGCTCTTCGTGGTTTTTGTTGTATGCGTTGAATACGGCGCCCCCTTCTGCGGTTACATCTTCTGTTCTCCAGATGCCGTACCAGTCACAGTACCAGATTTGCTTTGTGTTAAAAGGATTCATCATGATGCTTGATGTGCGGGCAAACCAGAACCATTCAGGCCACCATTCGGGGGATGTGCCTCTGATGCAAGTAATTTTCGTCCAGGTTTCCCCGCCGTCTGTAGATCTGTAAAGGTTGTTGTGGCTGTTCATGTTTTGCTGGGCCACAATAACATGTTTCGGGTCGTTGGGATCAACACAGATTCCGCAGTAAGCTCCCCTGCGTAATCCATCAGAAATGTCAATAAAGGAGCCGTTTCTGGAAAGTTTTGAAACTCCTTTCATATGGGCTACATATAGAGTTCCGTCTGAAGCTACTATGCCTCTTTGGGGGTTTTTGGGGCTGTTAGGTACAAGTTCCCATGTCCTGCCTGCGTCGGTTGAGCGATAAATGCCATCGGTTTCACCATTGCCGAAAAGGCCGGCATAAATTATCTTTGTGGCGCCGGTTTCATCGGTACCGCCGTTTTGGTCGAAGGCTACAAAGGTGATGCCCACTTTGTTGCCGTCGCCGCTCTGAAGGGGTACTTGTGATAGGGGTATTTGAATCCAGTTTTTGTCCTTGGTAGGATCAGTATTTTTCCACAATCCTGCCGACGCTGAACCGTAGTAAACGATGCTGCCTTTGTTGGGGTCAATGGCAAGCCTTTCGCCGCACCAACGGTATTCGGCATTGCCGAGAATGATAACATCGGAAGGGGGATTGGTTTCTGTCCAAGTATTTCCCCTATCGGTAGACCTTAAAATATTGTATTTTTTGCCTCTTCCGACAGCTGCAAATACAACATTTGGGTCATTTGGGTCGAGGGCAATGCTTGCCACATCGTAATATTCATGCTTGTCTGATCCAAACATGTCTAAAATGGGAACCCACATGCTGTTGTCGTTGTCCCAGCGGTAAGCGCCCCCAACATCGGTGCGGGCATAAAAGAGGTTTTCCTCGGTAGGATGGGCAAAAAGTCCGGTGACATAACCCCCGCCTACAATGGGAATAGACTGAAATTGACTTTCCATTGAGCTCACATCCTCATTGTTTTTTTGATTACATCCAGCTGATGCCAACACAATTTGTATTGACAACAGCAATAAAATACACCTAATTAGCCTTGACACCAAATCGACCTCCCTTATAATCCTCGCAAAGGACTTCATTTGCCAGGACCAAGGTAGAAGATTCCTCTTCCGTTTGTGCCGGCAAACACTTTGCCGTAAACCTGCCTGTCTCCTTCAAGGATGTCGAGTTTGCCAAGCTTGTTGTAGTCATCGCTTATCCTGCGCCAAGTTTCTCCCATGTCATCAGACATGTAAAGCCTGTTTTCATACGGGTTGCCATCTTTGATGTCGTCCTTTGTCCTTCCGTACAAGAAGATGGTTGCAGGATATTTAGAGCCATCTTTTGCCTTGCCGAAAGCTATTGATTGGGCTATTGCCACGCTTTCCACCTTTGAGAAGGTGTTGCCCGCGTCATCAGACCGGAAAAGCCCAACGCCGCCCATATTGACCCATACTCCTCCATTTTGCTCGGGAACCGTCTTAATACCAAATCGGTTTTTATTTATGACATCTTTGGGGAGGCCGTTGTTGGCAATTCGGGTAAATGTGGCGCCATTGTCGGTGCTTCTGTAAAACTCACCGGAGGGCGTAAAGATATAGAATATGCTGTCACCCGTTTTGTTGGATGCCAAGGTGTCTATTTGAGGTTCCCAAATGGAATTGATTATGCTTGTATTTGGGATACCGCCGCATCTATTCCAAGTTTTGCCGCCGTCATGGGAATAGTGGGCAGGTTTGTTTACGGGAATCCAGACCACTACATCGGGATTTGTGGTGGAGACGGCAATCCTCCCGCCGCAATAGTCTCCGGGAAGATCAAACTGCGTCCAAGTCTTGCCGTTGTCGGTGGACTTAAAGCCCGCGCCTTTGTAGGTGTTGTAGTCTCCTTTTACCATGTAAACTATATTTGGGTCGGCTTCATAAACCGCATAAGAAGTTGTGTTGTTAAATTTGTCGGTGCGGAATGAGGTTGGGATTTCTGTCAGTGAAGTGTGCCTAAAGCCGGAGATGTCATAAAATCCGCTGAAAAGCTTGGTTTCCCCGGAAGGTGGGCTGTAAAGAGCGCCGACAACTGTAACTTCCAGATGATCTGACGCGGAGTTAAAGACCGCGCCTCCACTAGCAGTTACATCTTCAGTTCGCCAAATGCCGTACCAGTCGGAATACCATATTTCGTTTGGTTTATTGGGATTCAACATGATTGCGGAGGTCTTTGCGAACCAGAAGAAATTTGGCCACCATGCGGGATGGGTCCCTCTGATGCAGTTTATCTTAACCCAAGTTTCGCCGCCATCTTCAGACCTGTAAAGGTAGTTGCCGGAAGTCATATTTTGCTGCGCTACAATTACAATTTTGGGATCGCTGGGGTCAATGCAAATGCCAGAGTATTCTCCTCTGCGCAAATCGTCGGAAATGGATACAAAATCCCCGTTGCGGGAGCATTTGGAAACGCCGGATTTGTGGGCAACATAAAGAGTCCCGTCGGATGCCACAACGCCCCTTATGGGATAAGAGGGGCTGTTTGGAACTTTAGACCAAGTTTTGCCTCCGTCGGCTGTCCTGTATACTCCGTCGGATTCTTTTTCACCAAAAACGCCCACATATATGATCTTTGTTGCCCCTTCTTCATTTGTTCCGCTGTTTTTGTCAAAGGCGACAAAGGTCACCCCAACTGACGAGACGCCGTCATGGGGAGCGGCTAATCCGGTGCCGATGGGAATGTCGGAGACTTTTTCCCAGTTGCCTTCCGTAGTGGGATCGGTGTTTTTCCACAACCCGTTTTGGCGGGTTCCCAAATACAATATTTTGCTGTTGTTGGGGTCAACGGCAAGCCTTTCGCCTGCCCAGCGGTAGGGACCGTTGGCTGCTAACCTGATTACATTGGTATTGAGACCAGTTGCCTGCCAAGTTTCGCCCCTGTCGGTGGACCTCAGGACATCGCCTTCGAATGGTCTTCTGCCAACCGCCATGTATACGATATCCGGATCGTTGGGGTCAACGCAGAGGGATTCTATGCTGTAAAAGCCTTGATTGTTTGAACCGAAATTGTCCACAATGGGAATCCAATTTTGCTCCTTGCTGTTCCAGCGGAAGGCGCCACCCACATCACTTCGGGCATAAAACAAATCGGGTTCAGTAGGATGAGCAACCAGCCCGGTGACATAACCTCCTCCTGAAACCGGTATGTTTGTGTATTGGTATCCACCTTTTCCGATTTTACAACCAGTAAAGACAAAGCATATCAGTATAAATGCGGAGAAAATTTTCAAAAACGCCCTCATTTGGCAATCCTTCCTTTCACAGGCTTGAATTTATAGCGTTATTGGTAAATTTCTCTATATGAGTAATTATGTAAAAATGATGTTGCCAAATTCCGAAAATTTACCTCAATATAAATTATAGAGAATGAAAATCAAAAAGTAAAGGCGAAACCTAATAAATTTCCATTGTCACTGGAAATAAAACCCGAGGGGTTGACTTTTCATCCCCGAAAAAGTATTATAATTAACATAAAACATTATAATCTGACTACTTTCCCTGTTGTTTTACAGCTTTTGCAATTAATATTGACTGTGATTATTCATAAGTTGCCTGTATTGCAGCATAATCTTTTTTATAACCGGAACCTATTTGATATTTTGTTCGGCGTGTTGTTCCAGTGTGCCGTTTAAGGGGTGTTCGTTATGAAAACCCGCATGACAATGCAGTTGGTCGCTGTCACTCTGGTGGCTTTGCTTGCTGTATACGGTATTTTTTTTGCTCCTTTGGGTTTTGGCGATGATGACAGCTCCAAAGATCCTGCATCAATGATAATTGTTGAAAATCCTCCTTACATATCCAGTAGCGGGGAGTCTGAATCGGATCTCAGCTCAAGTGAGGAGAGCATCCCCTCGTCTGAAGAAGGTAGCGTTTCTTCCGCTTATTCTTCAGATGTTTCTTCAGGCACAAATGTTGGACAAAGCCAGTCCTTTGTTTCCGAAAGTACTAAACCGCCTTTTTCCGGAGGCAATAGCTCGTCGAGTTCGGCTTCCTTATCCTCTTCGATAAGTTCTGGGTCGTCAGCGTCAAGCAGCCATCCTTCTTCGGAAGTTCCAAGCTCTTCTAATAGCAGCGTTTCTTCTTCAAGTTCAGGGACGGAGTCTTTACCCGACACAGTCCCTACAACAGAAGAATTCAGAGGTGTTTGGATTTCTTATGTAAATTTGAGCAACGCCATAAGGGGAAAAAATTTCGCAGCTTTTAAAGCGAAAATCGATGAGATGCTGGACATGTCAAAATCCGTCGGAATGAATGCGGTTTTGGTGCATGTCCGGCCATTTTCAGATGCCCTTTATCCCTCGGAGTATTTCCCTTGGTCATATGTACTGACGGGAACACAGGGAAAGAATCCCGGCTATGATCCTTTAGAATATATTGTGGAGGCTGCACATGCCCGGGGGCTGGAAATTCACGCTTGGGTAAACCCGTTGAGGGTTGCCTTGTCCTCGGTGGATTCATCGGCAGCGGACCCGACGAAACTTTCAAGTGACAATATTGTTCGGAAGTGGCTGACAGGGTCTGATTCCTCTAAACACAACTATGCCGTGAGAATCTCAAAATCGGGGCAGTATGGGATTTTCCTCAACCCGGCCTACAGCGAGGTCAGGAAGCTGATAGTGGACGGTGTTAGGGAAATAGCTGAAAACTATGATGTGGACGGAATTTGCATTGATGACTATTTTTACCCTACCACCGATGTTTCCTTTGACAGCAAGGAGTATGCCGATTATCTTGGTTCCCTTTCGCCCGGGGCGGTGCCCCTGACCCTTAAAGAGTGGCGCACCAATAACATAAATTTGCTTGTGGGCGATATGTATTCGGCTATAAAGAGGGTAAACAAGGATATTGTTTTCGGAATCAGCCCTCAAGCAAACCTTAACAACAATAAGAACATGCTTTATGCCGATGTTGAAAGATGGAGCAAAGTTGAAGGATATTGCGATTACATTTGCCCGCAGATTTACTTTACCTTCAATCACAAAACTTTGCCTTTTGCAACCGCAGCCTCTCAGTGGAAGGCTTTGGTAACTAATCCAAAGGTAAAGCTCTATATTGCTTTGGGTGTATACAGGATTGGGGAAGTGTCGGAATACGACAACTGGAATACTCCTGAGGGGGATATCCTGAAAAGGCAGGTCATACATGGCAGGGAGACTACAGGATGCAAAGGCTTTACCTTTTTTGATTATGACTCCTTTGTAAGGTTTGCCAACACAGAAGAAATGCGAAACCTCAAATCGGTCCTAGTGTCCGATAATTAGGGGAGGTAGCTCCATTTTGAGAAGTGGAAAGGAAAACAAGATAATAATTGTAAGTTTTCTGACGGTTTTCTTTATCGTCGGATTCGCTGCGCTTTCAGTTAAGGGAAAATTCAACTTTATATATGAGACCCTGGCGGCTTTTGTCAACTCGTCATCGGTTGATGGAGATTCAGAGGAAAGCCAGTTTGATCCTGAAGAAATTGACAAGACTGTGTCCAAAATTTCCACTTCAAGTGAAGAAGAGCCTTTCACCCACGAAGAAAGCTCCGAAGAGCCTGGCAGTTCAGAAGCTCCGGAGGAACCCGCGGAACCTGTGCCTACTCAGTATATTAAGCCTACCGAGATGATCGGTGTTTGGCTTGTGCCCGGAGTGGACTTTTATAAAAATGAAAGTGACACCATTGAAAAGGTAAAGAGCGACATAGACAAGGTTTTGAATGATATTTCAAAACTTGATTTTAATTCTATTGTTATTCCTTTGCAGTATAAGGGAAAGGTTATTTACAATTCCGATCTTGCTCCTTCCACAGCCTTTGACGCTGCCCATTATATAATTGAAAAGGCTAGTCAGCTGGGATTATTCATATATGCGAGCTATGACCTGAATTTCCCCCTTTATTCGGAGGGGCGGGACATTAAATTTGATTTATCCGACCCTGAAAGTCAGGAGCTGATTCAAAGGAACTTGGTTGAGATTAGCAAAAACTATGCCTTTTCCGGTATTATGCTAAATGATTATTGTTATAATTCCGGAGAGGGGGATTATGGCGAATACATTTTATCTAGTGGCGGGATTGGCTTTGAGACATGGAAAGCCGAATCCTTGACAGCCCTTGTCAGCAGAATTAGAACTGCTGTAAAGACGGTTCGTAACAATATTTATTTTGGCCTTTCCTCCAATGCTGTTTGGGCTCACAAAAGTAACAAGGCCGAAGGCTCCAACACAAAAAATGCTTTTGAAGATATGGTCGACGGTTTTGCCGACACCCGGACATGGGTGCAAGAAAAGCTATTTGACTTTGTTTGCGTAAAAAACCACGCATCTTTGCAGGATCCAAATGTGCCCTTTGAAACTGTGGCAAAGTGGTGGAACGCCTTGACCGCCCAGTACGGGGTGGATCTTTACATAAACTATTCCGCTGATAACGCGGCGTCGGGCAAGTGGAAGAGTCCCGATCAGCTGACAAAACAGGTAGTTTCTGCGAGAAATCTCGGAAACTATAAAGGCGGAGCCTTTTATTCGGCTAGCAGCCTGCTGAAAGATCCGGGAGGCAGCACATCTGCCCTTTGCAAGCTTTTTAAAGGGCAGGTCAAGGTAGATTATATTTCGAGGGTCTTGACTATTACTTCTCCAACCAGCAACGAAATCACCACATACGAGTCCACAATCAACATAAGAGGAGGAGTTGACCCTAACTTCCCGGCGTTTTTGAACGGAAAGCCTTTGGAAGTGTCCCAGTACGGCTACTTTGCGATTGACGCGGAACTAAAGCCGGGCAAAAATGTTTACAAATTTGAACACAAGGGCTCCACAGTTACAATTACCGTTACCAGGAAAATCATTGTCTTAAAAGATATAAACCCCACTGCTGATATTGCGGCTGATGGGGAATCTCTGGTTTCCATCAGTGCCGTCGCTCACAAAGGTGCTACGGTTTATGCCATGATAAATGGGAAAAAGGTTGTCATGCAGCCGCAAGCCGACCAGGGCGAAAATCCTGATATTGTGTCGGATTTTCAGCTCTTTACCGGAATTTACAAGACGCCGGAGGCTAAAACCGAGGAACAGGATTTGGGGCAAATTGTCATAACGGGTGAATATTTGGGCAACAAGGATGTTAAGAAGGGCGGCAAAATTATTGTGCGCGCTAAGCCCGTTGAAATTAAAACGACCCTGGTGGAGGTCATTGGTGAAGACAACGAAACATACGAATACGGGTTGCTTGACGACCGCTCAAGGCCCACAAACAACACCTTGCCTGTCGGCACTATAGACATGGTCGAAGGCAGTTACCTGTCCTTCTTCGATGAGTCTGGGTCGCATACATACTGGAACACCGCTTCGGGAATGAGGTTATATAGGTCGAAAAACGGCAAGTTTTTCACTAAAGAATATGAAGGAGTTTTCCCCGGGGACAATTCAATGAGTGCCCTTGATGCCAAAACTTCGTCCCATAGCACCGATATTATTTTTTCTACCACTTGGAAGATACCCTTTAAAATCAACATTTCGCCGCAAAATTATGCAAACCCCTACCCGGCATCGCCCGATATCAGGCCTGACTATACCATTTCTTCCTTTACCGCTGAATATCTGGATATTGTCTTTGCCTACACAACAGGAGCACAGGGACTGCCAGATATCAGTGCAAGCAGAGTTATAAAGAGCCTTGAATGGATAAAGGGTGACGGCAAATACACTTTGAGGATTCGTTTGAAGAAAACCGGAGGGTTTTTCGGGTACAGAACATATTATGATGAAGATAACCAACTGGTCTTGTCGATAAAGGAAATGCCGAAGATATCCGAGGCAGATAATGAATACGGCTACTCCCTTGAAGGGGTAAGGATTTGCCTGGATCCCGGTCATGGCGGTGTTGATTCCGGCGCTGCTGGGTTTAACCCGAATTATCACGAAAAGGTATTGAATCTTAGCCTTGCGAAAAAGATAAGAGATAAGCTTGAAAGCCTTGGCGCAGAAGTCTTTATGACCCGCAGCACTGATGTGAAAGTCTCCGAGTCGCCCTTTGTGCAGCCGCGAAGGGATTTCAAGCCCGACTTGTTTATCAGCGTCCACCACGATTCAGCCACTTCTTCGTCTGCATATGGCTTTTCTGTATTCTACTATTATCCCTTCTCTCGCGGCGCTGGATTGCCGATAAATTCACGGCTGGCGGAGTTTTATAAGCAATACATGTATCCCGGTTCCTCTTCCACCAAATACAACAGGGGAACAAAATATTATCCCTTCTATGTGACAAGGGTTCCTGACTGCCCTGCGTTATTGATTGAATATGGATTTATGTCCAACCGTGAGGAATATGAAAAGCTTATTTTGGACTCCACCCAAGAGGGCCTTGCAAATGCCACGGTTTTGGGAATTATCGATTATTTCGAGTCTTTGAATAGTTAAATTAATACAAAAAGGAAGCCGCAGAATTTTGCGGCTTCCTTTTGTTTTGTCTTTACAGCTTTGGCAGTTGTGAGAGGTCGTAAGGTGTCTCTTGATACACAAAATAGTTCAGCCAGTTTGCAAAGAGCAGGTTTGCGTGGCTGCGCCAGTTCATTACCGGCGTTGTTTCGGGATTATTTCCCGGGAAATAGTTTTCCGGGACGTCAATTTTGAGCCCTCTGTTTATATCGCGGGTATATTCACTGGAAAGTGTGAGCCTGTCGTATTCAGAATGGCCTGTCACAAAAAACTGCCTGCCGTTTCTTGAAGTGACTATATAAACTCCGGCTGTTTCAGATATCGACAAAATCTTCAGTTTGTCGACTTTTTCTATGTCTTCACGCCTAACATCGGTGTAGCGGGAATGGGGCACATAAAAAACATCGTCAAAACCTCTGACCAAGGGATGTTTTGGCTCCAAAACCTTATGAGGGAATATGCCAAAAAGTTTTTTTGGAAGCCTGAATTTTTTAATCCCGTAGTGGTAATAGAGGCCGGCTTGCGCGCCCCAGCAAATGTGGAAGGTTGAGTAGACATTGCTTTTGGACCATTCCATGATGGCGCAAAGTTCGCTCCAATAATCCACCTCTTCAAACTCCAAATGTTCCACGGGGGCTCCCGTTATGATCATACCGTCATATTTGTTGTCTTTTATATCGTCAAAAAACTTGTAAAAGTCAAGAAGGTGTTGGGCGGGAGTGTTTTTAGGCGTGTGCATCGCGGTTTGGAGCAGCTGCACCTCCACCTGAAGGGGAGTATTACCAAGGAGGCGCAAAAGCTGTGTTTCTGTTTCAATTTTATTCGGCATCAAGTTTAATATCAGAATGCGCAAAGGTCTGATGTCCTGAACTAATGCGCGTTCTGAGGGCATTACAAATATATTTTCCGCCTCTAAAACCCTTGAGGCGGGAAGCTTGTCCGGAATTTTAATAGGCATGAATTGACCTCCTGAAAAATTACTTTACGAACAACAAAAGTAACAAAAGGACATTCTAACAACTAATAAAATCAATGGTTTTGGGTACAAAGCTATCCGTCAGAAAGGCTTTGAATCTTTTAGCTCCACAATTTGGTTGTAGGTGTTTTCGTATTTTGTGTCCTTGCAGAAATAGCCTACCCTGACAAACTGGAATTTATCCCCGCTCTTTGCGTCGGCAAGGGATTTCTCAAGGATACAGTTTTTCTTGACAGTGACACTGTTGGGGTTCAAATAGTCGTCAAGGGATTTGTCTTCTGGAATAGATGACACATTTTCTATGGTGAAAAGCTTATCATAAATCCGAATGTCGGCTGTGACATAATCCTTTGCTGATACCCAGTGAATAGTGCCCTTGATCTTCCTTCCGTCAATCGGGTTGCGGTTTCCGCTTTCAAGGTCGGCGGTGCAAATGATTTTTTCTATGTTGCCTTTATTGTCGAATACTACATCTTTGCATTTAATAATGTATGCGCCCATTAGTCTTACCTCGCCGCCGGGTTTCAAACGGTAGTATTTTGGCGGGGGATTGAGTGAAAAGTCCGATGCGTCAATGAACACTTCTTTGGTGAAAAGCACTTTTCGGGTTCCGGCATCAGGATCGTTGGGGTTGTTTGTCAGTTCAAAGTATTCCTCTTTATCGTCGGGATAGTTTTCGATTACTACCTTGAGGGGGTCCAGTATAGCAACCTTTCTTAGCGCAGTTTGGTTGAGCTCTTCACGCAGGCAATGCTCCAAAAGGGCATAGTCCACAATGCTGTATGTTTTGGACACTCCTGCCTTCTCCACAAAACTGAAGATTGAAGTGGGAGTAAATCCCCTTCTTCTCAAGCCGCACAAAGTAGGCATTCGGGGATCGTCCCAGCCGTCAACAACCTTTTTTTCCACCAAGGCGCGGAGATAGCGCTTGCTCATTACTGTGTAGGTGACATTAAGCCGCGCAAATTCGTATTGATGGGGTTGTTTTTCAAAACCGATATTCTCAATGACCCAGTCATACAGCGGCCTATGGTTTTCAAACTCGATGGAGCACATGGAATGGGTGATGCCTTCAAGGGCGTCCTGAATTGGGTGGGCAAAGTCGTAAAGGGGATAGATGCACCACTTATCTCCCTGCCTGTGGTGACTTCTGTGAAGGATCCTGTATATAGCCGGGTCGCGCATGTTTAAATTTGGGGAAGACATGTCAATTTTTGCCCTTAAGGTGCGGAATCCATCGGGGAATTCTCCCTTTCGCATTCGCTCGAACAAATTAAGGTTTTCCTCAATGCTCCTGTTCCTGTAGGGGCTTTCTTTTCCCGGCTCAGTCAGCGTGCCCCTATACTGGCGCATTTCTTCTTGTGAAAGATCGCAGACATAGGCCAGACCCTTTTTTATCAGCAGCACAGCGTATTCATAGCATTTGTCAAAATAGTCGCTGCCGTAAAAAATGTTATCGGGCTCAACTCCCAACCATTTGAGGTCTTGGATTATTGAATTTACATACTCTTCGTCTTCTTTTTCCGGGTTAGTATCGTCAAATCTCAAATTAAAGGTACCGCCAAATTTTTTTGCGGCAGTGTAGTTGATGTATATTGCCTTGGCACTACCTATATGAAGGTAGCCGTTTGGCTCTGGCGGGAAACGGGTGTAGATTTTATCGACGACACCCTTTTCCAAGTCACTTTCAATTATATCAAACAAAAAGTTATTTATATTTTCCATATCAGTCTCTCCAGCTTAAATTAAATGTTATTTTTAAAAGAGAAAAGTCGCCTTTTTGTTTCTTCGGCGCCCAAAACCTGCATCACTTGGTACAGGTCTGGGGAGTTGAGTTTTCCTGTCACTGCAATGCGCAGGAACATGCTCACATCGCCAACATGGCCTTTGTAGCCGGTGGGATTATCTTTGTAGTCTTTGACGCTGGGGCAAAAGCCGTTATCTTCTGCAACCTTTCGAATTTTGTCGAACCATGCTGTTTGGTCGTCGTTAGAGTCATAGGTCTCAAGGAACCCGTCGATGCAAGCGATGATATCCTTTTTGTCGAAATCCCCTTGAATGCTGTCGGTAATTTTGAAGTATTCGTTATAAAAAAAGCCGATGTAGTTTTTAACTTCGCTCCACACCGCAAAGTCTTTTCTGGGATTTT
Source organism: Bacillota bacterium (assembly GCA_029780875.1). Classification (GTDB taxonomy): domain Bacteria; phylum Bacillota; class Clostridia; order Oscillospirales; family Acutalibacteraceae; genus JAKOXU01. The sequence continues at coordinate 14,682 of JAKOXU010000062.1, forward strand.
TGCCGCCCCTGCCGATTGAGAGAATGGCCTTTGCGTATTCGGGGTCACGCATTAAAATAGTGTAGAATTCAGGGTCATGTTTTTCAGCCCAAACAGTCAGCTTGTTATAGACTTCTTCAGCCGACATTCGGGAAACGACATTTTTGCTCACATCGTTTAATTTGACAAGGTCAAAAAGGGAACCCGAAGGACTCATTTTTTTTATGGAAAAGGGGAATTTATTGAGGTCTTCGTTGGGATTTGCACGGCGCCAATCTTCAAAATTGGAGTTGAGTAGCGTCATCACATATTCGAGAACGCTCTCTGCGGCATACCCTTCCTGAATGTAATAGCTGAGGGAAGCTCCCTTGTCTCTTTTTGAAAGCTTTTTCTTTGCGTTGCCTTCAAGGCGCATTAGCTGCGCTATGTGCATATATTTAGGCATTTTAAAGCCCAGAGCACTAAATAATTGTATATGATAAGGAAGGCTTGGCAGCCACTCTTCGCCCCTTATCACATGGGTTGTCCGCATAAGGTGGTCGTCCACTGCGTGGGCAAAGTGATATGTGGGCGTACCGTCGCTTTTTAAAATGATATGGTCGATTTCGTTTTCCGTCAATTCAATGGTGCCCTTTATAAGATCGGTGAATTTGATTTTGTTATTGGCGTTCCCTGTGCACCGATAGCGGATAGTGTAGGGAATACCTTTTTCCAATTTATCTTTTACGGTATCAAGGTCAAGGTCGCGGCACTTTACATATTTGCCGTAATAACCGGGAGTAACCTTTTCGGCTTCTTGTCTTGCTCTTATTTCCTCCAGTTCTTCGGGGGTGCAAAAGCAAGGGTAAGCCTTGCCTTCCGCCACCATTTTTTTGGCGTAGGTTTGGTAGATTTCCTTTCGCTCGCTCTGACGGTAGGGAGCGTAAGCGCCACCCGCCGTTATCCCTTCGTCAAAGGTAATGCCAAAGTATTTGTAGCAGTTGATGATATCCTGTTCTGCTCCTTTGACTTCGCGCTTGGAGTCGGTGTCTTCTATTCTCAAGTAAAAGACCCCGCCGCTTTGGCGCGCCAAACGCTCGCCCACAAGTACAGGGAAAAGGCTCCCGAAATGAACAAATCCGGTGGGGCTGGGGGCGAATCGCGTTACCTTTGCGCCTTCGGGCAAATTGCGCTCCGGATAAATAGATTCGTAATAATCTGTTGTCTTGATTATGTCGGGAAACAGCAGTTCCGCTAAAGCTTTATAATCCATGGATTTCTCCTTCAGACATTTGATTGCATTTTCATATATAATATAGTATTTGATTTGATTTTGTCAAATATTTGTTTGTTGCAAGAGGCGATAACTTTATGCCCAGTGCCAACTTAATTATGACGGTTGTGTGTTAGTGGAACGTGCGAAATAAAACGGGAAAACTTCAAAAAAATACCTGAAAAAAGCCTGCGAAATTCCTCGAAAAAGGTGTTGACAACGTTATAATAGTTTGCTATTATGTTCAAGTCGCGCCGGTAAGGCGGGTATAATTATGAGGAACTTGATTCTTGAACTTTTTCTAAAATATTTGCAAAGATTTCTTTAAGAAATCCATTGACATTTATCGAGTTTTAAGTTAAAATTAATACCCGCGAGCAAAACAGGTTCGCGACAATTAATACCTTGCACATTGAAAATTGAACAACGTTGACCCGGAGAGAAGATAATTGAGCGGAGTACTTTCTTAAGGGAAGTACAAACGAGAGCCGAGAAGGCTTTTTGATAATTGGTTAGTGCAGCGACAAGCTGTGTTGATACTAATTATTAGAGAGTTTGATCCTGGCTCAGGACGAACGCTGGCGGCGTGCCTAACACATGCAAGT
>JAKOXU010000063.1 GCA_029780875.1 Bacillota bacterium
CCCTTATGAAGGCCACCGTTTTGTCAAAGGTTTCGCGAAAGATTAAGCGAAGCCCGATGAGGATAAAGATTGCCGGCCAAAGGAGTTTCCAAAACAGGGCGAATCCGACGACTCCTTGTGCGACAAGGAGGAGGAAAACGCCTATGCCAAGACCGATGAGGTTTGACATGGCGGGGCCCTTTTTCACCATGCTCATGAGGCAGGGGATTATGATAAAAAGAGTCCACCAGCCGTCGAAAAAGATGTTAAAGGTCATTATGCCTAGTGCCTTTAGGGCAAAGAGTATGCCAAGGACAATAAGTATTGCACCCGAGATAAGGGAATGCGCTCTGTTCCTGTTCATTGCTTTCGGCTCCTTTCAATTTGATGGAGATAGGATGGTTTTTGCTATATTGATTGTAAATTATGGGGCGCGGGTAGTCAAGAAAAATGTGGGGAAAATGGGGAAACGGGGGCAGAACGGGAGGTTTTTGTATTGGGGTGAGAGGCAAGGGGATAGATAAAATATTGGGGAAGGGGTAGGGATTCAAGGAAAAAGGGGAGGGGGAACCGGAAGCGGGAAAGAGGGGGGGTGCGGGGGACTAGGAGGGTGGCGGCGGACTTACTTTGAGGGGGATTGAAGAAGGAAGGGTGGAAAATGGCGGGGGCTATTCTTTGAGGTTAATACGGGGAACCCAATAATATAAAGAAAAAGGGAAATGAAGGGGGAAGGGGGGAGAGGCTATTTCTTGCGGAGGGGATAAGAGGGGGGAGGGGAGTCGGTTATATAAAATGAGGGATGGGGAGAGGGAAATGAGCAAAAAAGGTGTGGGGGGTGGAAATTCTTGAAATCGGGGGTTGAATGTGATATTATGTTTTAAATTATCGGAAAGTCAAAAGGGCGGTTTGTCCCGGCGGCTTTTCGCAGGATTTTCAGCTTGAAGGGCGGCTTTATATGGAACGGTTTTTGCTGGACTGCCATACCCATACCTTAAATTCCGACGGGCACTATACCCTTTCGCAGATGGTGGAGAGCGCCATTGAGAAGGGGTTGAAAGTTTACACCGTAACCGACCACTGTGAGATGCAGGTGTTTGAAAAGGACAGGTATATGGAAAGGATTTCCCGTTGCTATGAGGAATTTGTTGAGGCAAGGGAAAGGTATGGGGATAAAATAAAGCTGCTTTTCGGGGTGGAGATAGGGCAGCCCCTTGATGACATTGATAATACCGAAAAATTCCTTGACTCCTTCCCCTTTGACTTTGTCTTGGCCGCCTCCCATGAAGTGAAGGGGTGGAAGGATCCCGTTCACCTTGACGAATTTGACCTCGATTATTGCGAGCGGCTGCTCCATGCTTATTTTGACGAGCTGCTAAACATTGTCAGGTGGGGAAAGTTTGATGTCTTGGCGCACATTACATACCCTTACCGCTATATCGACCCGGAAAGACTGAAGGCAATCGGCACCGAAGTATATGAAGGCAAGATTGACGAGATTTTAAGGGAAGTTGCGAAAAGGGGCAAGGGTATTGAGATTAATACCGCGGGGCTAACTTACAGGCTTGGCACCACTTCTCCCGCCCCGGAGCTTGTAAAGCGGTTCCGTCAGTTTGGCGGGGAGATCGTTACCTTTGCTTCCGACGCCCATACAGTTGAAAAGATCGCCCGGGGGTATGACGAGGCGGTTGAGATTATGAGGCTGGCGGGGTTTGACAGGATGTGCTATTTTGAAAAACGGAGCCCGGTTTTTGTGGAAATTCAGACGGCAAAGGGGTAATCCGGTGCTGTCTCGGCGTTTTTTCCCTTTGTGGGGTGTGCAGTGTTTGACTTTATTTTTTAAATATAAGGAGTGAATGGGATGGAGATGTTGTTAAAGCTTTTGGAGAGGAACGCAAGGTATACAAACGAGCAGTTGGCCAGCATGCTGGGAACCAGTGAGGATGCGGTGGCCGAGGCTATCGCCAAATACGAGAAAGAGGGCGTCCTTTGCGGGTATAAGGCCATTGTCAATTGGGATCGCCTTGACGATGAGCATGTGACTGCCCTGATCGAGCTTAAAGTCACCCCGAAGCCCGATTGGGGATTTGACGATGTGGCTGAAAGGATACTGGAATTTGAAGAGGTGGAAAGCTGCTACCTGATGTCGGGCAGCTATGATTTGGCCGTTTTGCTGACGGGCAGGACCTTCAAGGAAATTGCCATGTTTGTTGCCAAAAGGCTGTCTACCATGGATTCCGTTATCTCCACTTCCACCCATTTTGTTTTGAAAAGATATAAGGACGCCGGGGTATTTATCAACCACAAGAAGGAAGACGAGAGGGGGAGCTTTACCCTGTGATGGACTATGAATCCCTGTTGAATGAAAGGCTTCGGAACATAAAGCCCAGCGGCATCCGCCGCTTTTTTGGTATTGCCGAGCAGATGGAGGATGTCATTTCCCTCGGGGTGGGGCAGCCCGACTTTACCACCCCCTGGCATATCAGGGAAGCGGGTATCGAGTCGCTGCAAAGGGGCAGGACTTGGTATACCGCCAATGCCGGCCTTTCTGAACTGCGGCGGGAAATTTCAAAGTATTACAGCCGCAGGTTTGGCGTTGAGTACGATTGGGAAAAGGAAGTGCTGGTGACGGTAGGCGGCAGCGAGGCCATTGACGGGGCTATCCGCGCCTTTGTGGGGCCGGGGGATGAGGTGCTGCTGCCCGAGCCTTCCTTTGTGTGCTACGGACCCCTTGCTACCTTGAGCGGGGCGACTGTGGTGCCCATTGAGACTTATGAAAAGGATAATTTCCGGCTTACCGCCGAGGCCTTAAAGAGTAAGATTACCGACAGGACTAAAATGCTGATTTTGTCCTATCCCAACAACCCGACCGGGGCGGTAATGCGTCGGGAACACCTTGAGGAAATCGCCAAAGTGCTGCGGGGGACAAATATCCTTGTGCTGTCCGACGAGATTTATGCAGAGCTTACATATGGGGACAGGCATGTGTCCATGGCCTCCATCGAGGGTATGCGGGAGCGCACTATCGTGGTGAGCGGGTTTTCCAAGGCATACGCCATGACGGGGTGGAGGATCGGATACGCTTTGGCTCCCGCCCCAATAATCGAGGCCATGAATAAGGTGCACCAGTATGCCATTATGTGTGCTCCAACCATGGCCCAGTACGCCGCTATTGAGGCTATGCGAAACGGCGACGAGGATGTGGCCTACATGCGCAACGAGTACAATGTGCGGCGCAGGTATATAGTGGACGGGTTTAACAAAATGGGGCTCCACTGTTTTGAGCCGGAAGGGGCTTTTTACATTTTCCCGTGCATAAAGGGCACTAACCTTTCTTCCGAGGAGTTTTGCGAAAGGCTGGTCAAATCCCATGCCGTGGCAGTGGTGCCGGGCAACGCTTTCGGCGACTGCGGGGAAGGGTTTATAAGGGTGTGTTACGCTTACTCCATTGAACATATTACTAAGGCGCTTGAAAGGATAAATGCCTTTCTTGATACCTTGTGATGGAAAAGGTGGCGTTAGTGCCCTGCGGGGCCTATGAGGAAAAGCAGCTCGATGCCGCGGTGGAGCGGATCTTTGACCTTTGCGGGTTCGGGGAAGTACTGCGGCCCGGGGTAAAGGTGCTGATAAAGCCCAACTTGATCGGGAAAAGGGTGCCTGACACGGCGGCTACTACCCATCCCGGGGTTGTGGCGGCGGTAGTGCGGGCTGTGAATAAGTATTCCCCCGGGAAGGTTGTCATCGCCGACAGCCCCGGAGGGATGTATACAAAAGAAACACTGCGGCAGGTTTACAAAGCTACCGGTATGGCGAAGGCAGCGGAAAGCGAAGGGGCGGAACTCAATTTTGATACCGGGTTTTCCTCCCTTTCTGTACCGGAAGGGGTGTGCTGCAAGAGCTTTAATGTGATCAGCCCCTATTTTGAGGCAGATGTCGTCATCAATGTGGCAAAGCTCAAGACCCATGCCATGACGGGGATGTCGGCGGCTGTCAAGAATTTGTTCGGGTTTGTGCCGGGGCTGCAAAAGCCGGAGCTGCATTTCAGGTTTCCCAATGAGCGGGAATTTTGCGAGATGATTGTGGATTTAGCGGTGGGGATAAAGCCTGCCATCTCCATTATCGACGGGGTGGTGGGGATGGAGGGGAATGGCCCGACCAGCGGGAAGCCGAAACACTGCGGTGTGCTGCTGGGCTCGGCAAGCCCCTTCGCGGCCGATGTTGCGGCGGCAAAGATTATTGGATTTGAGCCCGGGGATATTTCGATTTTGAAAAACGCCATAAACAGGGGGCTGTGCCCGGCCTCTGCAGATGAGATAGAGTGCGTGGGCGAGCCTTTGGAAAGGTTCGCGGGGCGTGGCTTTAAAAAGCCGGACTCGAGGGATGTGGACTTTTTAAAGTTGGTGCCGAGATTTTTGAGGGGTTTTGCCGGGGCTGTTGTAACCCCGCGGCCTTATATAATAAGGAAAAGCTGTATCGGGTGCGAAAAGTGCCGGGAAAGCTGCCCTGCCGAGGCTATCTCCATGGAGGAGAGAAAGGCGAGGATTGATTATAAGAAATGCATCAAGTGCTACTGCTGTCATGAAATGTGCCCGGTAAGGAGCGTTGGGATCAGGCGTTTTAAGCTGCTCGATTTATAGAAAAGGCGGGATTTTATGCTTTTGCACGCGCCGGCAAAGATAAATTTGGCATTGGATATTTTGGGACGGCGGCAGGACGGCTATCACTTTATCGATACCGTCATGCAGGCCGTCGATTTGTGCGATGAGGTGGAGTTGGCCCTTACCGGCGGCGGGATTGAGGTGGAGTGCCTTGGAATGAAACTGCCGGCAGGGGAGGGCAATACCGCTTATCGGGCCGCGCGGCTCTTTTTTGAGCGAACGGGCTTAAAAAGCGGGGTGAAAATAAGGATTGATAAGCGGATACCTGCCGGGGCGGGGCTTGCCGGGGGCAGCGCCGATGCCGCCGCTGTGCTGGTAGGGCTAAATGCGTTACTTCAGGCGGGGCTGACTGTGCGGGAGCTTTGCGAAATCGGGGTAAAGGTGGGGGCAGATGTGCCCTTTTGCATCTTGGGAGGCACTGCGCGGATTGGCGGGATAGGGGAAAAGCTCACGCCTTTGCCCGCCCTTTGCGGATGTTGGTTTGTGGTTGTAAAGCCCGCAGTTTCTGTGTCTACCGCCGAAGCCTATAGGGCCTTTGATGAAAAGGGGTCAAAGGGGAAAGGCGATATTGATGCTGTGGTGAGGGCTGTGGCAAAAGGGGATATTGAATCGATAGGCTCTCTTGCCTTTAACGCCTTTGAGGATGTCATTGAATTAGAGGATGTAATGAGGGCTAAAGAGGAGCTGCTCTCAAGGGGGGCTTTGGGGGCGGCAATGAGCGGCAGCGGCTCGGCGGTTTTCGGGATATTCGATGAAAAAGGGGCGGCGGAAAGGGCCTGTTTTGGGCTGAAAGAAAGCTTTGAGGAAGTGTTTTTGACTTCTCCCCATGAGGGCGGGCCATTTATTGTAAGGAAATAGAAAAACAAGTGAATAAGCCGGGAAAACTTCGTCCATAATCTATTTGAAGATAGATAAAGGACGGAGTTTTTGTATGAAAATTGTTTTTCGGTCGGTAATTATTGCGTTTATAGCTTGTGTTATATTGAATATGCTGTCCTTTTCCGCCACTTGCGACAGCATCAGGGAAAAGGTGCTGCGGCTCCATGTTGTGGCCAACTCCGACAGCGGGGAGGATCAGGCTTTAAAGCTGGCGGTGAGGGACAAAGTCCTTGAAAAGGGCGATGAGATTTTCGCGGGGGATAAAGGCGGCAAGGAGCAGCTTTTGAAAATTGCCCGGGAATCCCTCGGGGAGATTGAGGGGGTGGCACTGGGAGAGATTGGAGCTCAAGGCTTTGATTATCCCGTCAAGGCGGAAGTATGCAGGATGTATTTTGCTACCCGGGATTACGGGGGGCTGACGCTGCCGGCGGGGATGTACGACGCCGTCAGGGTTGTAATCGGCGAAGGGAAGGGGGAAAACTGGTGGTGCGTCATGTTCCCGCCTTTGTGCCTGCCTTCTTCCTGCGAAAACAGGGAGCAGATGCTGGAGGATGTGCTGACGGGAACTGAAAAAAAGGTTGTGACAAACGGGACAAGGTATAAGCTGAAGTTTAAGATTGTGGAGATTTTCCAGTCGATGTTTGCAAGGGGGAAAGGTTAGCGTGCTTTTAAGGAGCCGGGCGGATTGCCCGGCTTTTTTGCTGTTTTTTTGAGATTTTGAGTAATTTTTGCGAGGATAAAAGGCAAAATAGATATAAAAAAGAAAAGGTAAGGGAATGTTTGATTGAAGAGGTTGAGAATGAGGAAAATTAAGGGTGTGGTCGGGTTTTTCCTTGCCTTCCTTGTGTCGTTGCTGATACTGGCGGGACTGTCGGTTGCCCTTTGGAATGCCGAAAAGATGGTGAAGGGGGCGGCAAAGCCCGAAAGCAAGGAGGGCGCGCCCCTTTTGCCCCGGGGGAATGTTTTGGCGGTGTTAAAGGGCTTTGAAAGCTGCGGCAACGCTTTTTTGCTCCTCGGGTTTGACAAGGAGGAGTGCCTTGTAAATATTATGGCGCTGCCCCCGGACTTGCTTGTGCCCACTGCCCTTTTGACCGATGTGCTGGAGGGGCAGTATTCCTACGGCGGGGCACTCTACTGCAGGCAGGCGGTGGAGTATACCTTTGGTGTTGCCGTGGACAGGGTGGCGGAAGTTTCGGCGGAGGCTGTGGAGGAGATGGTGGACGGCTTTGGAGGCATTACCCTTGACCTGCCCCGGGATGTGGTGGTGGAGACGGGGGGCATGAGGGTGGAGTTCAAAGCCGGGAGGCAGACCGTGAGCGGCAGGGTTGTGGCAAAGCTTCTTGAGGATATTTTGAGGATTGAGGATTGGCAGGTAATGCAAGGGGAGTTGACCGACTTTGCGGCCCAGGTTATAAGGGAGTTTGGGCCCCGGGTGCTGGCAAAAGATTCTGCATTTAGGCTCTTGACAAATTGCCTTATTGCTGATATAACTTATCGTGACTTTGCGGAAAACAAAAAGGCTTTCGCGAATTTCCTGTCAATGGCCGAAAAGGATTTCGCCCGTCCCCTTTGTCTTGAGGGAGAAAAAAGGGATGGCGCCCACTTCTTTGATGTGGCGCCAAAGGGGCGGGAGGCGCTAATCCGGTACTTCGGGTAAGCCCTCCGGGGTGAAAGGCTTTGCACAATGGCCCATGATGAGGTATATAATATAAGGATTTTGCCGTGGGATTGGGCCAGTGAGGCGGGGCTTTTGAGGGAAAAGGTCGAAGTCTTGAGCTTTACAGAAAATGTAAACAAAAAAGTTAAAATAAAGTTTTAAAAATGTGTTGACAAAGTATTTGGCTTATGATATTATAATCAAGCTGTCGCCGAAAGGGAACGCGAAAATGGCACAATAAAGCCACTTTTATCGATTTTGTGTCCTTTTCAAGTGAAATTTTAGGGCAGCTAAATTTTTTCGACTCTTGCACATTGAAAATTGAACAACGTTGACCCGGAGAGAAGATAATTGAGCGGAGTACTTTCTTAAGGGAAGTACAAACGAGAGCCGAGAAGGCTTTTTGATAATTGGTTAGTGCAGCGACAAGCTGTGTTGATACTAATTATTAGAGAGTTTGATCCTGGCTCAGGACGAACGCTGGCGGCGTGCCTAACACATGCAAGT
>JAKOXU010000078.1 GCA_029780875.1 Bacillota bacterium
AAATCGCTTTCGGAAGCAAAGCTAAGGGGCCGAGAGTTAATTCTTTCCCTCATTTCTTTTAAGTTAACCGTTTTTTCTTGCCGAACCACAAACAAAAAATAATTCCGTTTTTTATCGTCACGGACAAATAAATTTTTTGCCACAGATTCAGCTTTAGGGAAATTTAAAGAAAGCATTTCGTCAATGGTAAAAACCGCTTTATGCGAAACTACTTCATATTCAATATTTGACATATTTAATAGGTTTATTATCTCTTGTTTGCCGTTGTTTGATTTCATTTCCTCCATATTATCTAACCCCGACTTTATTTATTGGCATGGAAGCTGTTAGTAACCGATTTCGCCGTTGAAGATAGGTTACCGAGGCTCATTATAACATATTTTTTGTGTTGCCAAAACCATTGTTGAGTTTTAATTAACTAGCAAAAACAAGGGTATTACCTCGTGAATTTGAGATAGTACCCTTGTTTTGTTTAGTGAAATTTAATTTAAGTTTAACTTATCAACTTAACGGGCAGAGCGGATGGCGGCTTGAGCCGCTGCGAGACGGGCGATGGGCACTCTGAAGGGTGAGCAGGAGACATAGTTGAGGCCCACATTGTGGCAGAACTCCACAGAGGAGGGGTCGCCGCCATGCTCGCCGCAGATGCCCAGCTTGATTTCCGGGCGGGTCTTGCGGCCAAGGTCTGCTGCCATTTGTACGAGTTTGCCGACGCCGATCTGGTCGAGGCGGGCGAAGGGATCAGACTCGTAAATCTTCTTTTCGTAGTATTTGTCGAGGAACTTGGCAGCGTCGTCGCGGCTGAAGCCGAAGGTCATCTGAGTCAGGTCGTTGGTGCCGAAGCTGAAGAATTCGGCTTCTTTTGCGATTTCGTCGGCAGTCAGGGCTGCTCTGGGCACTTCAATCATGGTGCCAACCATGTATTTGAGCTCAATGCCGGAAGCGGCGATGATTTCATCGGCAACACGGACTACGATGTCTTTGATGTATTTGAGCTCTTTGATTTCGCCTACCAGCGGGATCATGATTTCAGGCACAATGTTGTATTCGGGATGGCGCTTTTTAACATTGATTGCCGCTTCGATGACCGCGCGGGTCTGCATTTCGGCGATTTCGGGATAGGATACCGCAAGGCGGCAGCCGCGATGGCCCATCATGGGGTTGAATTCATGGAGGGAAACGATGACTTGCTTGAGTTCAGCATACTCCATGCCCATTTCCTCGGCCAAAGCCTTAACATCCTCTTCCTTGGTGGGGAGGAACTCATGGAGGGGCGGGTCGAGGAAGCGGATGGTGACGGGCAGGCCCTTCATGGTTTCGAAGAGCTCTTCAAAGTCGCCGCGCTGGATGGGAAGGAGCTTATTCAAAGACTTGCGGCGCTGCTCCTCGGTCTTGGAGACAATCATTTCGCGCATGGCCTTGATTCTTGCGCCTTCGAAGAACATGTGCTCGGTGCGGCACAGGCCGATGCCTTCGGCGCCGAACTTAAGGGCTTGGGCAGCGTCTCTGGGAGTGTCAGCGTTGGTGCGCACTTTCAGGGTGCGGAACTCGTCGGCCCAAGTCATCAAGGTGTCAAAGTTGCCGGAGATAGAGGCGTCAACGGTGGGGATGGCGCCGATGTAGATGTTGCCGGTGGAGCCGTCAAGGGAGATGTAGTCGCCTTCGCGAACTGTCTCACCGTTTACTGTGAAGCACTTTTTATCATAGTCCAAATTGATGTCGCCGCAGCCGGATACGCAGCAGGTGCCCATTCCGCGGGCAACAACGGCTGCGTGGGAGGTCATGCCGCCGCGAACCGTCAGGATGCCTTGAGCGACCGCCATGCCCTCGATGTCTTCGGGGGAGGTTTCAAGGCGGACAAGGATTACCTTATCGCCCTTGTTTGCCCACTCGACGGCGTCTTCAACTGTGAAGACTACGCGGCCGTAAGCGGCGCCGGGAGATGCGGGAAGGGCTGAGGCGACGGGTTTGGCTTTCTTGAGAGCCTCGGGATCAAAGGTGGGATGAAGGAGGCTGTCAAGCTGCTTGGGATCGACGCGCAGAACAGCTTCCTTTTTATCGATTTTGCCTTCATTGACAAGGTCAACGGCAATCTTCAAGGCGGCAGCGGCGGTGCGCTTGCCGTTTCTTGTCTGGAGCATGTAGAGTTTGCCTTTTTCAATGGTAAACTCCATGTCCTGCATGTCGGCGTAATGGTCTTCAAGTATTCTTGCGATTTCAGAGAACTGGTCGTAGATTTCGGGCATTACTTCTTTGAGCTGGTCAATGGGCTGGGGAGTGCGGATACCGGCAACGACATCCTCGCCCTGAGCGTTGATGAGGAATTCGCCGTAGAGCTTGCGCTCGCCGGTAGCGGGGTTGCGGGTAAAGGCAACGCCCGTGCCGCTGGTGTCGCCCATGTTGCCGAATACCATCGCCTGAACATTGACGGCAGTGCCCCAGTCATAGGGGATGTCGTGCATGCGGCGGTATACATTGGCGCGGGGATTGTCCCATGAACGGAAAACGGCCTTTACCGCTTCCATGAGCTGGAGTTTGGGTTCGGTGGGGAACTCCTCGCCCTTTTGCTCATAGTAGTATTTCTTGAAGCGCTTGACAAGCTCTTTCATGTCGTCGGCGTCGAGCTCATTGTCATATTTTACGCCTTTTTGGTCTTTCAGTTCGTCGATGATTACTTCAAAGGTGTGCTTGGGAACATCCATAACAACATCGGAGAACATCTGGATAAAGCGGCGGTATGAGTCATAGGCAAAGCGGGGATTGTTGGTGAGCTTTGCAAGGCCTTCCACCACTTCATCGTTGAGGCCCAGGTTCAAAATGGTGTCCATCATGCCGGGCATGGAAACACGGGCGCCGGAACGAACAGATACCAGGAGGGGATTTGCGGGATCGCCGAATTTCTTGCCGCAGATTTCCTCCATTTTGGCAAGATATTCATAGATTTGCTCCTGAATGTCGGATGCGATGACCCTGCCGTCTTGATAGTAGCGGGTGCAGGCTTCGGTGGTTACCGTGAAGCCTTGGGGAACCGGCAGACCAAGGTTGGTCATCTCGGCAAGATTGGCACCCTTGCCGCCCAGCAGGTTTTTCATGGAGCCGTTTCCTTCTGAAAAGAGATAGACATACTTTTTGCTCATATTTTACCTCCATTAATTTTTTGCAATTGTTGTCGGCTTAATAATAGTATTAGAGGCCGGAAACTACCAGAAAGATATTATAACAGAATATATCGGTATTTTCCAGTTATTCTGCAAAAATTTATTATTTTATCTAAAAATATTAATGAATAGGGCGGCAGAGGCGAAAAACTGTATAGTTTAACAAATATATGGTTGCATTTTGCGCCATTTTAGGCGGTTTTGCGGCATGGGCCTTTTGATTTATACTTGTTATTATGGTACAATTAGACAAAAATAATGCGTTTGCCCCCTGCCCTTATACATTAAGCTACAATCTTTTGAATATTTTATTTTTGGTATTGCAAAAAAGCTCAATAATTGCGATAATATTTGTGTCAAAAAGGGCTTTTCAGTCTTTTTGAAAGGGGCGTTTGTCTTGCGGAATTGTGCCGTGATTGTAAACGGGTATTGCGGGAATTCTATTGACTGCCAAAAGGCGGAGGTACTTTTCAGGCCCCTTGCCCTTTGGGTGGCTGCCGCTGCCAGAGAGGCGGGCATTGAGGAAGTCTGTATTGCCGAGGACGATGCCGCGGCTTTGATAAACAAGGAAGTAAAGGTCCTAAAAGGGGCGGAAGAAGGCTTTTGCTCCTTTAGGGATTTTATATCTGAAAATTTGGAAGGGAATGTCCTCGTTTTGCCGGGGGACGCTCCCTTTATTACTGCCGAGTGCATTTCCAAAGCTTTAGAGCTGCATTTGGAAAAGGGGAATGATTTGACCGGCATTTGCACCGTTGATTTTCCCGGAGAAACAGAGCCGGGGGAGGAAGTTAAAATCGAGTTTGAATTTGATTTTGCCGGTTTTAAGGCCGGGTATTGGATGAAAGCGGAGGCTTTTTTGGCGGGAGTGGATAAGCTCTTTTCAACGGGGGAAGGCAGACTGTCGGATATGCTCACAACTTGCCATGACA
>JAKOXU010000081.1 GCA_029780875.1 Bacillota bacterium
GGATCCATCTCCAAAACTTCGCCAATCAACATATCCTTTGTGATTTTTTCCATTATCAAAACCTCCAAATTATCCTTTCAACTTGTATTATAATACCCATAATTTTTTTATGCAATACAAAACTCTACCAAACAGCTCTATTTTTTCAAGGCCCCGAAGTCATACACCCCGTCAGGATTAAAGAAAATATAGCTCTTTACCCCTGCCTCTTCAAGGGCCTGCCACTGGGCCTTGACATCGGCAGCGCCAAGGCTGTGGGCTTGAAGGAAAGGCACCAGCTTTGTCTCCTTTTCCGCCAGCTCCACCCGCGCCACAAGCTGCCCCGCCGCCATCTTTACCGCGGCGGCGACATCCTCAAGGGGATTTTCGATTACCTCCTGCCCGTTTGTCAGCTTCTTCGGAATCTCGGCAGGCTGCAGGCTGGGAGCGCTAAACTCGGCTCCGAAATCCAGCGGGTTACCCTCATAGTCGGTAGTGTCCACCCCAAGGGAGGCCGACGCCGACATGGCGAGTATCACCTTCCCGCCTTTTGCCGCCGCTGCCTCTTTTGCTTTGTTTATAAAACTGACAAGGGCATCGGATTTCGCCATATTCTGGGCCTTTTCCCCAAAATCTGCCCTCTTTGTCATCTGCTTCGGCGGGAACTGCACCCCGTTTAGCAGCACATACTCAAATCCCGACCCGGCAATTTCTCCCGTCAGGGAAGTAAGATACTCCGCCGCCGCGTCGCTGTAAGGGTTAAGCCAGGGCTTGCCGCCCTTTTCGGCGGAATTGTCCAGCCACCTGTAACCGCTGCCCCCTTCCAGCATAATGGCGGTATCCTTATCCACATAAGGCATAAGCCTGTCCAAAAAGCAGTACATCTCGGCAATGGGAGTAATACCCGCCTGCTTGAGCCTTGCCGTCACGCTTTGAAGGTCAAGCTGCACCTGCCCGTTTAAGGTGGCACCCTTTACCTTTGACGGATAATACACTTCCCCGTCTTTATTTTTCAAATTGATTACCACAGCATTTATTCCGGCATCCTTCGCCCTTGAGATAAAGTCCTCAAGCTGCCCTCCTGTCAGCTTTGCGGCAGGCATGTAAACGGCGCGCAGCTCACCTCCGCCCTCTCCTCCTCCGGTAGGCCTCGACTCCACCGGATCCTCTGAAGGCGACGACTCCACATTAGACTCCACCTGCGATTCAGGCTTTTTAAAACTGTCGGGGTTTTTTAAAAAATCAATAACTGGCCCCGAAACGCTGTATCCCACAAAGACCAGCAGCAGGCCAAACAGGGTGAGCAAAAAGCCCTTTAAAAACCCGCTCCTTTTTTTCCTGCGCTTATAGTACTTGTAACCTCGCCTCGAATACCTGCTCATAAAGCCATCTCCCTTTTAAAGCTGTCATCTCAATTTAATGAACGGCAAAGGCATAAAAAACCATGGACAAAATACCCATATAAATCAGCTGCACGGGCAGCCCCTTGAAAACCTCGGGCACATCGGGATTGTTTAATGCTCTCTGCCCAGCCGATAACAACACCGCCGCAATAATAAAACTAAGGCCCGCTCCCACCCCTAAGGCTACGGAATCCAAGAAATCGTGAGCCTCAAAGGCGATGATAAAGGGCACCGAAAAGACAAGAGAATTAATCAAGGTCACCGTAAGCCCTCTTGAAACCTTGATATAGATGCCGGTCAGCACATTCCGCAGTATCCCGACAAATATAAGGTACAGCACCGCCAGCACTATCATAAAGAGCAAAGCGTGCACCGGCCAGATTATTTCAAAGCGCGACACAACCCTCTCAAAAAACCAGTAAACTATCCCGCAAACAGTGGTGGCAGCCGTCAAAACCGCCCCGTCCAGCAGCGCGATTTTGGGCCTGTGGGCCACAAAAATAAGCTCGGTAGCCCCGTGCCCGTGGCTGAGGACCAAATTTTCCGCGAACATGACAAACAGCATGGAACTCAAAGCCTGAATAACCATTTTCATTTTTCATCCCCCTTGCCCGGTTTAGAAAAGAGTCCTAAAACCCCTTTATACGCCGCTATCAGGAAGGCAAGGGTGAAAAATCCCGCAAAGGGCAGCGCGGCGGGATGATGCCATCCCCCAAAGGGAATTTTATAGTTCCACACTGTGCCGAAAGCCACAATTTCCCTAAACAAGGACACAATGCAGATCACGACGGCAAACCCGATACCGTTGGCAATCGCCGAAACAAAGGCGATAAAGGGCCCCTTGTTAACCTCCACCATATCCCGCCTGAAATACAGCAAAGTATTGACGCACAAAAGAATCAAGGTAAATTCAAGGGCGGTATAGGTTGAATCGCTGAATCTGTCAGCCAAAAGCATGGCAGGCACCTGGGCCGCCGCCGACAAAACAGCGCACACAGCCCATTTTATGCTCCGTGCAATCCCTTTCCCCAAAAAAGACACGCCCACCGCCGTCACAACCAGCACAAAGGCAGTGACCGCCGAGAGCATCACGGCGTTTTTCAGGGTAACACCCGACGCCACAAGGGGAAAAACCCCCACAGCGTGAACGACAAAGGCGTTATGCCGCCAAATCCCGTCATTGAGGAGCTTTAATGCAAGCCTTAACTTCGACACAATCTTCTCACGCCTCACTGCCAGCACCCCTTCTACGGAAAATATACCACACAGCCTTGTCAAACGCCGTCGAAAAAACATTGCAAATCAAAACGGCAAAGACCGCCCCCTGCTGAAAATTGCTATAATACCTAAAGAGCATGCACAAAACCCCCGCCATCGCCCCGTAGGCAAGCCTTGCCAAGGGAAGTTTGGGGGAAGTAACGGGATCATTTGCCACAAAAAAGGCACAAAATAGCAAGGAGCCCGACAAAATCTCACATATAATAAGTTCCGGCAGCGGCGCACTTACCCGGGGAAAGAGAGCAACAAAAGCGGCGCTGGCCGTCACAAAACCTAAAGGCACCATAAATGACGCCGCCCGCCGGTACCACAGGTACACGGCGCAAGCCAAAATCACCAGCACGGCGGTAGCCCCCATGGGCCCGGGGAAATTGCCAAGGAGCCACTCCAATTTATCAAAACCTGGCCTTATCCCCGCCTTTAGCACCGCGTCGGGGGAAGACACAGCCTCGAAAACCAGGTTTAAGATTTTGAGCCTTTCAATCTGCGACGGGTCCGGGTAACCAAAAACCAGCCCCTTCCAGCACACCGTCAAAAAGGCCACCCCCGCAGCGGCAGGGTTAAATATATTGCGCCCGAGCCCCCCGAAAGGCACCTTCACCACAGAAATAGCAAAGGCAGCCCCCACCGCAGGCAGCCATAAGGGCGCCGACGCCGGCAGCAGCAAGGCAACTATCAGCCCCGTCACCAT
>JAKOXU010000082.1 GCA_029780875.1 Bacillota bacterium
AACCATTGTGGGCGGAGAAATCAAGGGATATACCGAGATGCTGGAGGAAGCGAGGGCGCAAGCTACCGCGAGAATGATAGAGGAGGCCCAAAAACAGGATGCAGACGGGGTAATTAATGTCAGATTTGCCACTTGCGCTTTGATGCCGGGCGCCGCTGAAATCATAGTTTACGGCACTGCTGTTAAGTTTGTTTAAACGAAAGGGTTTTATAATCTTCATGCCTTTTGGATAAAGAGGCATGAAGATTTTTTACTGTAAATATATGGGAGATGTGTGGTATAATAGGGTTTGAGTGAATGAGGAGGATGGGAAATGGTTGTGATGGGAGAAAAAATGTATCATATAGATTTGGAAATGGGGCAGGGGGCGGAGTATGCCATTTTGCCGGGTGATCCGGACAGGGTGGAATTTATAGCCCGGTACCTTGAAACGCCGAAAAAACTGGCCTCAAAGCGGGAGTTTACCACCTTTGAGGGATATATCGGAGAGACAAGGGTGCTTGTGACATCTACGGGCATTGGGGGACCGTCGGCAGCTATTGCCATAGAGGAGCTGTGCAAAATCGGGGTGCGCACCTTTATTAGGGTGGGAACCTGCGGAGGGATGCAGCCCTTTGTCAATGCCGGTGACCTTGTGCTTCCCATAGGGGCGGTGCGGGCGGAAGGAACAACACGGGAATACGCGCCTGTGGAGTTCCCGGCGGTGGCGGATTTTGATGTGTTGTGTGCCTTGAAAAGGGCCGCGGAAAAGGAACAAATCACTCACCAAGTGGGAGTGGTGCACAGCAAGGACTCTTTCTATGGGCAGCATGACCCCGATAGTATGCCCATAGGTTGGGAGATGAAGGAAAGGTGGAGGGCCTTTATACGACTTGGCGTCTTGGCGTCGGAAATGGAGTGTGCCGCCCTATTTTCTGTGTGCGCTGCAAGGAAGGCAAGGGCGGGGGCGGTGCTGACGGCTGTGTGGAATCAGGAAAGGGAAGACGGCGGCGGAGATTTTGAAGTGAGCCACGACAAGGCTATCAGGTGTGCCGTGGAGGCTGTAAAAATATTGGCATCGGGTGAACATGAAGGCTAAATTATGATTTAATGTAATATGATATGGTATTATAGAGTAAAATATAGGCTATAATATGAAATTGACGGTTAATAGTGCCATCTATTATCAATATAGTGTTGTTTAATGAGATAGAATATGACAATATTATCTTGACATATGTATAAAATATGATATAATATGTAAAAAAGATGGCAGGTGATGGCATGAGTGTCAACAAGGGCTTATTCACCGTTAAGGAAGTAGCAGAAGTTTTAGGCGTCCATCCCCGCACAGTCAGGAGGTACCTTCAGGAAGGGGTTTTGAAGGGCAAAAAGATTGGCGGGCAGTGGCGCTTTACCATGGAGGATATAAAGGTGCTACAGGGGCAAGGCTTTGCGGAGGAGACCGAAAATGCGGAAAGTGCGGGAACTCACGCTTTGCAGGTCAGGAATGCCCCTGCCCATGTTTGTTCCTTTGTGGAGTATAATATCAAGGATATCGGTAAAATCAGGAATACCGCAGGCGTAATACTCGATGCTATTGGAGGCTTTGCCGGGAACTTTGGCTTTAAGTTTGAGATGGTGGCCAAAGAAGGTAAGGCAAGGTATACCTTGTGGGGGGAGCCTTCGGTTATTGCGGAAGTGCTCCTGAAAATTGAGTGAGCGTTTTAATGAGGAGGGAAAAGCATGGAGTCGATAGTTTTTAAAAAGGCTTTAATGGGCGGATTTAAGAAAAGAGATGTCATGGTGTATATCGACAATTTGTTGAAAAATGCTCAGGAGGCAGAGGAACAGTTAAAGGGGCAGATAGACTCTTTGACTGTTTCCCGGAACGACCTGCAAAGGCAGGTGGATGAGTTTTCACTCCGAGTTGGGGAACTTGAGGGGCAGCTTGTCGAGGCAAAGGAAAATATTGAGTTTTTAAACCTTGAAAATAAGCGAATGCAGGCCGAGATTGTCAAGGCAAAGAGGTTGGAAAAAGAGGAAGAGGAGTTTCAGAAGGAAAAGGAGGAGCTCCTTGCCCGTATCCGTCAGCTTGAGGAAAAAGGCAAAAAGTACGATGAAATCAACCAAAACCTTGGAGCAATTTATGTGGAGGCTCATCAGAATGTCTCAAAGCTATTGGAAGATGCAAAGCGCAGGTCGCAGCTTGTAGAGTTCGAGGCCAGCAACATTATAGATAACATGGCTTATAATGTGGAGGATTTTCGGCATAGTGTGGAAAGCCTGCGCCGGGATGTCAAATCTTCGGTGTATTTGATTGAAAGGAAGCTGGATGATATAATTAAGGCCTTGGATGATTCCCTCGCAAGGTTTAAGGAAAGGGTTCAGAAGGGCGAGGGGCCGAGTTCTTCCGATGCCGGAGCCTTTACGGCAGCGGGCAAGGAAGAAGATAATTATACACTTTCGCAATACTTTAATTAAATGGAGGAGCTTTTGTGGAAGGCTTTGTGTTACAGGTGTCAAATCTGCGGGAGGCGGCAAAGGAGCTTAAAGCCGGGGACAGGGTGCTGTTGACAGGGTACATCTATACTGCTCGGGATGAGGCCCACAAACGGATTTTTGAGCTGCTGGATAAGGGGCAGGAGCTGCCCTTTCCCTTGAGGGACGCGGTGATATACTATGCCGGACCGACGCCTACGCCGCCCGGGAAGGTTGTGGGGTCCATCGGGCCCACAACTTCGGGAAGGATGGACAAATTCACCCCGAAACTGATGGACCTGGGGGTTGTGTGCACTATCGGGAAGGGGCCGAGGAGCCGGGAAGTGATTGAGGCGATAGTGCGAAACGGGGGGCTGTACCTTTGCGCCGTGGGAGGCGCCGGGGCGCTGGCGGCACGGTGCGTCAGGAGTTGCGAGGAGATAGCCTTTTTTGATTTGGGGTGCGAGTCGGTAAAGAAATTGTATGTGGAGGATTTTCCGCTGATTGTTGGGATTGACTCTTTCGGAAACAGCTTGTTCGAATAAAAAAAGCCCTTTGACTTATCGTCAAAGGGCTTAAATATTTGGTTTTAGTCGTTTACATAAGGGAGCAACGCAATTTGTCTTGCCCGCTTGATGGCAACCGTGAGTTTACGCTGATGAGCGGCGCAGGTGCCTGTTACCCTGCGGGGGAGTATCTTTGCGCGCTCGGACATGAATTTGCGGAGTTTGCTGACATCTTTGTAGCTTATATCAACAGCTTTTTCAACGCAGAAATTGCAAACCTTTTTGCGGCCTTTGCGGCCTTTGCGTTCGGCCCTTTCAACCCTTTCCGAGGTTCTCTCCATTAAACTTATCCTCCTTTAAGTGAATTTAGCTTATTAGAATGGCAAGTTGTCTTCGTCTTGAAGGATTTCAAAGTCGCCGGTATCCGCATTTGTATAGGAGGGTACCGGTTCGCTTTCAACCCTTGAATCGGAATAGTCGTCGTTTTCAAATCTTGGAGAGGAATTGTCCCGTCTGGGTTCGGCAAAATACACATTGTCGGCAACTACTTCGAAGACTTTGCGGTTATTGCCATCCCTATCGGTGTATGTCCGGGTTTGAAGGGAGCCTTGAACCGCTACGAGCTGGCCTTTGTGGAAGTATTTGTTGACAAATTCCGCGGTGCTGCGCCATGCCACGATATCAATAAAGTCCGTGACCCGTTCTGCCCCCTGTTTGACATAGTCACGGTTTACCGCAAGTGTGAACCTTGTGACCGGGACATTGGTGGGGGTGTGCCGCAGTTCCGGGTCTGCCGTCAGTCTGCCCATTAAAATAACGGTATTGAGCAATTTTTTCCCCTCCCGTTGTT
>JAKOXU010000094.1 GCA_029780875.1 Bacillota bacterium
GTTAATTATATCATAAAAATCTACACTTTGTATCCACTAAATGACCTATATTCAAACAGTATAACGTTATTTAATCACATCTATCCTGTCTCCTCAACCCCCGAAAAAATAACCATTATCTAATCTATTAACTCAACTATAAATTTTCAGGGTAGTTGATATGTTCCCGCAATCAATAAAAATAAGGGTTTCCTGACATTGCCACATCCGGCAGATCGGCCTCGAGAAAAGCTAAATGTCTGGAAACCCTTTATTTACAAGCTTTTCAGTTTTTTATTTCTCAACCTTTGACATCAATGTGACGCACTCAACATGGGGGGTGCGGGGGAACATGTCGAGGGGGGTGGCGGAAAGGGTGGGGTAGCCCTTCTCGGCGAAAATGGCAAGGTCCCGGGCGAGGGTGGCGGGGTCGCAGGAGACATAGACTATTTTTTCCGGGATCATTTTGACTATGGTGTCAATCAGGGCTTTGTCGCAGCCCTTGCGGGGCGGGTCGATGACTACCACTTCCGGGCGGATGCCTTGGGCGGAAAGCTCTTCGGCGGCGGCCGCGGCGTCTTTACAGATAAAACGGGCGTTGTTTATTTTATTTATACGGGCGTTTTCTATGGCGTCGGAGACGGCCTGTTCTACAATTTCTACGCCGATGACTTCCTTTGCCTTTGGCGCCATGGAAAGGCCGATGGTGCCGGCGCCGCAGTATAGGTCAAGGACGGTTTCCTTGCCGGTAAGGGTTGCGTACTCTATTGCCTTATTGTATAGCTTTTCGGCTTGGGTGTGGTTGACTTGGTAGAAACTCAAAGGGGATATTTTAAATTTTAGGCCGCAGAGGGTGTCGGTGATGTGGTCGCTGCCCCAGATTGTGCGGCAGTCTTCCCCCAAAATCACATTGGTTTTTTCCCTGTTTATGTTTAGGACTACGCTTTTTAGGTTTGGGATTTGGCTTGTCAATAGGTCGGTAAGTTCCCGGGCGGCGGGAATGTTGTTGCCGTTTATCACAAGGCAGACCATGATTTCGCCGGTGGCTTCGGCCCAGCGGATATAAAGGTGGCGCAAAAGGCCCTTGTGGGTTGCCTCGTCGTAAACCGAGACATTTTTTTCTTTTATCCAGTGGCGGAGGATTTTCATGGTTTTGTCGAAAATTTCGGGTTGGAGAAGGCAGGTAACGGTGTCCACTATCCGGTGGCTGCGGGGGGCGAAAAAGCCTATTTGCAGCTCGCCCTTTGAGTCTTTCCCGATGGGGAGCTGGGCTTTGTTGCGGTAGCGGTCCGGGGCGTCGGCGCCGATTATGGGTTCGGGGGCTATGTCAATGCCCCCGATTCTTTTTAGGGCGTCGGCTACCCGTTGGTATTTGGCCTCAAGCTCAGCCTCATAGCTTATGTGGCGAAAGGCGCAGCCGCCGCATTTTTCAAAAACCGGGCAGTCTTGCTCTATCCTGTCGGGGGAGGGGTCGATTATCCTCTCAATCCTTGCGTAGGCAAGTTTTTTTTCGACTTTGAGTATTTTTACCTCTAATGTATCGCCGATGGCGGAGTTTGGCACAAAGACTGCCATGCCCCCGATGCGGCCGATGCCGTTGCCTTGGGAGGAGATGGCGTCGATTTTTATTTCGTAAAGACGGTTTTTGAGAAGCTCTGTTTCCATTGGGGATGCTCCTTTGTTTTTGTTTGGGGATGGCTTTTGGTTTGCCCCTTTCGGCGGGGGATAGGGGACGGGAAACCTGTGTTTACTGAATTATACCATAATGGCTTTTGGTTTTCTATGGCGGGGTGGAATAAATTGGGGACATGAGAGAAAAAAGCGGCCTTTTTTTGGGCCGCTGTTTATTATTGCTATTATTTTTTGTATATTTTGGCGGGGATATTACTCTTGGTAATTAATTTATATCCGGTCTAACAGGGATTTGAGGCGGTAGTCGTATTCTTATTTGCTTATGGAACCTGACTCATATTGGTGTTTTAAATCTGCGAGACGAGTGTTTATCTTGGCAAATTTCCTTTGCTGTTGTGCAAGGGGGTCGAAAAGTTTGGCCATTCTGTAGCTGAAGGGGCAGAACATCAGGAATATGGCAAAGGGGATAAATTTTATTGTTGACAATGCATGCCAAAAGGCAAACCCGCTTTTTAAGTCGGCAAATATTAACCCCGCGACAATTATTTCCACAATTATGTTGAGGACTAATACTATTAACGGTAAAAGCTTTATTTTTTTGGGCAGGGTTTCTGAAAAGAAGAACCATATGGTGATGATGGAAAATACCGCGAAGTTTGCTAAACATATGATTAATTTAAAGATATACACGGAAACGATTAAAACTATATTGCCGGTTACTCTGTCAATTAGCGTGAAAATAGGGTCATTATGCAGATTTAATAGGGCTATTAATTGGGAAAAGGCAAAGATGCCAGATGATATGATGAACAGGTAGTCCTTTTTGCCATAGTAGCAAAAGGCGTAAATGGCAAACAGCAGCATTGAGGCCAAAGTTATTGCGCACTCAAATCTATATAGAGTTGTAGGGGGTGGGCTAACCAAATACATTTGGATGTTATTGAACATATGCATATAAATTGGATCGGAAATGGTCATGTATTGATTTGAGTAGTTAAAATAGATATCAATAAGAACAAAAAGGATTGCGGCAAGGGCGGTGATGCCGGCGGATATTCTAAAGGCTATTGTCTTTTTTGACTCAATTTTGTTTGTCATCATTGTTGTTCTCTTGTGTCAAGTCTTGCTTTTTGGCTTCATACTCTTCTTGGGTGATAAGGTTCTGGTCCCGCCAAACTGTCAGGTTTTCAAGGAGCTTTTTGTCCTCCATTTCCTTTGCCAAAGAGGTTTTGCGCAAAGCGCTGGTGTTATGGGCGATGGCTTGAGTGTTTTCTATTAGTTCGCCAAAGCCGTAAACAAGCCAAGAGGAATGAAGGAGACAACAGGGCCCCAAATTATGGTCAAAAAGCCAAAGATGGGGTTTATATCCACTAAGACTAATCCCCCAATTACGCTGGCAACAGCGCCGATTACTGCCAAAACTTTTGCCAAGATTTTAAGTTTGCCGCCAATGTTGTCGTACATGTAATCACCCCAATTATTTTTATACTCAAATATTACCAATAATGATGAAATAAGTCAACCAATAAGGCCGGAGGAGGGGGGTGGGGGCTTTTTTTTGGGGAGGGTAGTGTTTTAGGGGAATGAGCCGGGCACTTCTAAACTGGCTTGCCGGAATTGAGGTAGAGGAAAATATAATCACTATACCTTGTTTTGAGCATATTATAGTACTGTAATACTCGAGGGGTATTACGCGCGGGGAAGCTTCAATTGCCCCGCAAGACTATAAAACTGCGGGAGTAATGTATATGTTCGGTGACGGAAAATTCATGGATATGGACATGGACAAAGGTTGGCAAAAATTTGACATCCGGCCCGTGGACTGCCCCGGATATTCCTCGGTGGTTCCCCAAACTATGAGGGAAACCTATAACTTTGATGAGGCTTTGAGAAGGGGCACTCTCTTCCCTGAACTTGACCTGCCCTACGGTGAGTATGGCAAGGTGTGCGGAAGGTGAGGGCTCTATGAATAATATGGATTATTTAAACCCCTACCTTGAGGCAAGCGCAAGCCATAAAAGCGAGCGGGATAGGCTCCTTGAGGAGATTATGGCGGCAAACTTTGCGGCAATTGACCTGAACCTTTATCTTGATACTCACCCTAACGACAAAAGGGCCCTGGCGAAGTTTACCGAAGCTGTGGCGAAAAAGGATGCCTTGACTAAAAAGTTTGAAGAAAAGTACGGGCCCTTGACCGCCGCCGCCAATGCCGGGAAAGACAGTTGGATGTGGATCGAAGACCCGTATCCGTGGGACAAGAGGTAAAGGAGGGTTGAATGTATGTGGGTGTATGAGAAAAAACTGCAGTTTCCCGTTAGGGTGAAGAATACTAATCCCAAGCTTGCCAGCTATATTTTGTCCCAGTACGGCGGGCCTGACGGCGAGTTGGCGGCTTCGCTGCGGTATCTTTCCCAGAGATACAGCATGCCTGATGAAATGTCAAAAGGGGTGCTCACCGACATTGGTACCGAGGAATTAGTACCATAATGTTATCAGTGATGGCGAATAAAACACCCGCAACCCCTTGTAATTCAAGGAATTGCGGGCGTTTTTGCTTATGCGTTTTATTACTCTGCCGCTGCTGTAAAATGCTCCTGTGCTCTGCGGGCAATCTTAGCTAAGATTGCCTCGACATCTGTATCAAGGCGATTATAGCAATAATCGTCACATATCTTTATGCGGGTGTTGCCTATCTTAAACTCCTCTACAACATTATTCTTTTTTCTTTCCTTATTCTCCTCAGCCACGCATACACCACCTCTTGATAATGTATATGCGTATGCTGTTTGTCCTCTTGTCATCTGATATACCCCCATATACTTATTTTATGAGGTGTTTTGAGCAAGGCACACAGATGCCGAATAAAAATTCAAGAATTTTTGCAGAAAATGTGGTAAAATGGTATCGGCTCACATATAAGATGAGGAGGTGATAGAGTGGCTCATAAAAATAAACCGCTTACGCAAGCGGATAAAAGGCGTCTAATTGCCGACAGACTGCGGGTTGCTCCCGAACTGTCCGATCGAGCAATAGCAAGGATGCTTGGGGTATCACCTACGACGGTCGGCTCTGTACGGCGGGAATTAGCAGATAAAACTGTCCAAAGTGGACAGATGGACATAGGTGCGTACGACTGGACAAAACACCCTTATTTACGGGAAAATCCAGACATACTTATAGGTTTATCAGAGAGGTCATTGCGGGCGGTTAAGTCTCCGGGAGTGCTTGACAAGATGGCTGAAATAGGGAGTAGGTCGCCAAGATACTGCCAAAGGTTGTTGTACATGGAGCGTATTGAGGCAAATAAAAACCCCGCCATTACGGTGACAGAGGATGATGTAGACGTTTTTGTGGGCGATGTCAGGACAGGCTTGCCCCAGATAGATGATAATTCTGTTAATGTGATTTTCGTAGACCCGCCATACAATAAAGAAGCGGTTGAGGAGTTGTATAAACACATCGCAAGTGTCGCAGGCAGGATTTTAGTTGATGGCGGGTCACTGGCAGTATTATGCGGTGGAGCACATCTTGACGTGGCGATGCGGGAGCTTGGTACAGATAAAAGGCTAAAATTTCAGTGGGATATTGCTTATGTATGCCCTCGCAGCACACCGCTCATTCATACAAGAAAGGTGACTTCGGCCT
>JAKOXU010000102.1 GCA_029780875.1 Bacillota bacterium
CACAACCCAGAATTTTCTCCACACCTCATCAAAATCAAGGTACTCGGAGGTAATAGGCGTCAGTTCGGGCGCCACCTGGTCGCCGGAAATCTCGTCTTTTCCGCCGTTGATGGCATATAGCAGGGCCTTTGCAAGGTTAGCCCGGGCGCCGAAGAACTGCATCTGCTTGCCCAGCCTCATTGCCGACACGCAGCAAGCAATACCGTAATCGTCGCCGTAAAGGGGCCTCATCAAATCATCGCTTTCATACTGTATAGCCGAAGTCTCAATGGACAGCCTCGAGCAGAACCTCTTGAAATTCTCGGGCAAATTCCGGCTCCACAGCACCGTCATGTTGGGCTCGGGAGCCGTCCCCAAATTCACAAGGGTATTGAGGAACCGGTAAGTCATCTTTGTCACCATATGCCGCCCGTCGGTGCACATGCCGCCCAAAGACTCGGTAATCCAAGTGGGATCCCCGGAAAAGAGCTCATCATAGGCGGGAGTGCGCAAAAACCTGACAATGCGCAGCTTCATGACAAAGTGGTCGACTAACTCCTGAATTTCCTCCTCGGTATACCTGCCTTCCTTCAAATCCCGCTCGGCGTAAATGTCAAGGAAGGTAGACACCCGCCCTAAAGACATGGCGGCGCCGTTTTGCTCCTTGACTGCCGCAAGAAAGGCAAAATACAGCCACTGAATAGCCTCTTTCACATCATTTGCCGGCCTTGAAATGTCAAAGCCATAGCCCTGCGCCATAGCCTTGAGGTTTTCCAGGGCCCTTATCTGCTCGGCGATTTCCTCCCTGTCCCGGATAGTCTCCTCCGACATATCATAGGGCAGCTTTTCCCTCAAAGCCTCCCGCTTTTTTTCAATCAAATGGTCAACGCCGTAAAGGGGCACTCTGCGGTAATCCCCGATAATCCTGCCCCGCCCGTAAGCGTCAGGCAGCCCGGTGATAATTCCGGAACGCCTTGCCGCCCTCATCTCCTCGGTATAGGCGTGAAATACCCCGTCATTGTGGGTCTTGCGGTATTTAAAGACATTCTCAACTTCCGGGGGCAAGGTTCTGCCGTAATGCTGCACCGCAGTCCTCACCATGCGGATACCGCCGAAAGGCATAATCGCCCGCTTTAAGGGCTCGTCGGTCTGGAGTCCCACAATCCGCTCCAACCCCTTGTCAATATACCCCGGCTTATGGGAAGTAATGGTGGATATGACCTCGGTATCGATGTCATACACCCCGCCCCTCTGCCGCTCAACCTTCATCATCTCGAGCAATTTGTTCCAAAGCTTTTTTGTTCGCTCGGTAGGCCCGCACAGGAAACTGTCGTCCCCGTCATAAGGTGTATAATTTCTCACGATAAAGTCCCTAACATCAATGCTTCGCGACCAATCGCCTCTAACGAACTCCATACAAACCCTCCCCACAAGTTTTCCTTAATAATTTATCCATCAATAACTCGATTATTAAAACTAATAAACTAAACCTAGCCCTTGACAATCCCTTTTATCATAAGCTTTCCCAATACCGGCGCACTCACAATAAACCAAAATGTGAGTTTGCCCCAAAGAAAAGCCTTTCACTTGAACTTTTACCCTTATCCCGGCGAAAATGTAAACCTTTTTCCCAAAGGAAAGCCTTATACTCGCCCTTTGCCCGTAAAGATCCGGTACTATTGTAAACTTTTTTGCCCGAATGAAGCCTTTCGCTTGTAATTATGCCTCAAATTTTCCGCCATCGTAAACCAAAAGTATTAGAGTGACGCCGCCTAAAGAAAATCCGGCTAATTCCGGCCTTCCCCCCGCAAAATTCCCGGCAAAAAGCTCCCCGCTCCCTGTAAAAATATAAGGTTTACATTTATAATTATACAGCAATCCCGGCAAAATACAATGCCTTTTTGCAAAATCTAGACTATTTTACTCAACATTTCCCTTTTCAATAAATTTCCCGCCCCTTTTCCGAAAAAATTCTCGCCATTTTGCCAAATTCCCGCCCCCGCAAACAAGCCTTCCCAATAAAAAAGGAGCGGTTTTCCGCTCCTTTTTTATTCTATTACAGCCCAACCCTCGGGATAGACACCGGCTTTTCGTTATAGGGCTCGAGCTGCCCGTCCGCCACCTTATACATATTGCTCTTGAGCTTCAGCAGCGCGTCCACCATCTCGTCATAGGGCCTGTTGCAAATATCCACTATGCCGATATTGAAGTTTTCACCGTCATGCCGCCCGAAAATAGGCTGGTCGTTGAGCATGAAGTGGTGAGCCCCCACACACCATTTATCGGCCGCCGCCGCCTCCATGTAGTAGCGGAAAGCCTTGCCCCTGTCAATTGCGGTAGCCACGCCGTAAATGCCGGTAGCGGGCAAGCCCTTGTCCACAGCCCCGTGATGGAACTCCCCGATTATAAGGGGCATATCAATTCTGTTGTGCACATCTTTCAGCATCTCCTCGGGGGAAAGCTGGTAACAGTTAAGGGAGAAGACATCGTAGTATTGGCTCCCCGCCAGCATGGCGTCTTCGTGAATATATCCGTACCGCATGCCAAGGTTCAGGTGGTTTCCGTCCACCTCCCTGATGGCCTTTGCCGGCACGCTGACATATTTTTCAATCATGACATACACAAAGTCCCGCAAATCCCTTTCGGCGTTTGCCGACAGCTTCGACGCCCGCCTGATGGGCCTGAACAAATCCTCAAAGCTTTCAAAGCTTGTACCCCAAGCCTCATTGAGCCTACCGACATCCCCATCATACTTTGCCGTCAGCCTGTCGACAAACTCCTTCCTTGTATAGGAAGGCACCTCGCTTGCCAGCATGCCCTCGATTATGTTAATGGAGTTTTCAAAGGCCCAGGTCGGCTCATTCCTCATAAAGTACCCGATCAAGCAGGGATCATCTTTGGTTGCCTCAAACAACCGGGCAAAATTTCTGGAATTTTCCTCATATTCCGGGCTGAAAACATCGGGAAAATCCCTAAAAAGCCGCACATTCGTTGTGGGGAACCCTTCATACTGGGTCACATAAGGCATCCTTGCATATTCAATAAACTCGGGCAAGGACCAGTTACCGACGGTATTGACCCCCCACTTATACATGCGGGACTTGGTCATCTTTGCCCATTTCTCCCACCAATCCTTGCCAAAGGCACGGATCAGGTTGACAACGGCAAAGTTTACACCCTTACTCAAAAAGGTGCTGCCGTCGTTGATGTAAACATCGCTCCTGGCCGCGGCAAACTCCCCGTCCTTGTCGGGCATCCAGGTATAAACCCCCTCGTTCCCGTTTATGGGGCTGTAATCTGCGTTGTGGATACAGTCCTGCCCGTTGGAAAAGAAGGCATACCCGTCGGGGTCCACCAGCCACCAGCGGTCCCCCTCTTTATGGGTGCGGAAAAAGCCGCTGTCGTTGCCGAAGTATTTATCCAGCCATCCGCCCCACCTGCTAAAGCCTTCGCCAAAGCCTTCAACCTTCTCCTCGGATTCCTTTTTAAGGACGGTTACCATTTCCTCGACGCTCTTTGTCTTGCCCTGCCATTCTTTATTCTTCCACTGCCCCAGCTCATCCACAATCTTATCGGTGGGCAGCAGGTACTCGGGCTCCTCATCGGTAAAGTAGATATTGCTGACTTCAAAGGCTTGGTCCCTGTAATAGTGGGGCCCGCCGATTCCAATCGCCGCCACTTCCTCGGGCAGTATAGCGTTTCCGCCCACAACGCACTTTAGCCTTCCGGGCGTGCGGGGCAAAAACATCTTCTGGTTATCAAGGGCCGACAAGGGCAGCACAAGCCGTGTCAACAGCTTCGGGAAGAAAGCATAGGCAAAGGTCATGGAAGCCTCATCTTCATCCTTTGCCCAAAAGGTAAGATGCAAACGCAAAAGAAGGTCATCGCTCAAGTTTTTAACATCAAAAACAAGGTATTTTGCGTCTTTAATGTCCTCAACGGGAATTTTCGCATATCCCCCTTTTGAGGATACATTAAAGAGATAGATGCTATCGTCTTTTTTAGTAACAGTGGCATTAACTGGGGTAAACTGTTCCAGGCCGACTTCCTTTTTCATATCGCATTTCCTCCACTATTTTCTTGCGATTATTTTACTATTTAACAGCCCCAAAGTCAATCAATAAACAAGTCGAATTTAG
>JAKOXU010000109.1 GCA_029780875.1 Bacillota bacterium
TGGTAGCCGTCTTCGGGGAAGGGGACGGCTTCCTCGCCCTTAAAAAGCTGGAGGTAGCGGGCTTCAAGAGAGAGGGCGAAGTTTTGGATTTGGTTGCCGGCGTCGTTGACATAGAATTCGCGGTAGACATCAAAGCCTGCCCATTCCAGCACCGAGGACAGACAATCTCCGAGGGCGCCGCCGCGGGCGTTTCCCATGTGCATGGGGCCTGTGGGGTTGGCCGAGACAAACTCCACTATGACTTTTTTGCCTTGGCCGAAGTTGCTCTTGCCGTAATCTTTGCCGAGGCGGTCTATATCTGCCAATACTGCGGCGTAAAATTCGGGTTTGAAAAGGAAATTGATAAAGCCCGGCCCCGCCACTTCGTGAAGCTCAAAATAGGTGCCGGAAAGGTCGAGGTTTTCGCAGATGGTTTCCGCAATTTTTCGGGGCGGCAGCTTATAGGCCCGGGCGCTGGCCATGGCTATGTTGGTGGTGTAGTCGCCGTGGACTCGGTCGGTGACGGGTTCCACGGAAAATTCGGGCAGCTCTGTCTGCGGCAGCTGCCCTTTTTCTGCGGCGGTGCTTACCGCTTGCAGTAAAGCTGTTTTCAGCCCTTCTCTTGCTTTTTCAACGGCTTGTGACA
Source organism: Bacillota bacterium (assembly GCA_029780875.1). GTDB lineage: Bacteria > Bacillota > Clostridia > Oscillospirales > Acutalibacteraceae > JAKOXU01. The sequence continues at coordinate 626 of JAKOXU010000109.1, forward strand.
TGTTTATCATTCCTTTTTCGGGTCCTGTTTTGCCCTTTGTTATGATTTTTGCTTTACCGAAATGTTGATTTCGTTGTCGCTTTGGAAAATGGAGTCGATGTCGAGGGTGTAGTTGAGCTTCAGCTCTCCCCCGTTTTCCTTTAGGCTGGACACTATGTCCTTGGCAAAGACGCCTACCATGAGGTTGCCGAAGCCTGTGTCATAGTGGCAGATGTTGCGCTTGCCCTTTTGAAGGAAAAAGGTGCTGGTGTTGGAGCCGCTGCGCTGCATTGTGACGCTTTGGTCCCCTTCCACCTTTACCGTGGTGTATACATTGGAAAGCCCCGATTCCTCGGGCTCGGAATAGGTTATGATGTATGTGTCCTGTTTTTTCTCAAAGTCGCCGACGGTGGTCATCTCGAGCCTGTTTTCCTGCCCGTCGGAAATGTGGCTGCTCTTTATGCTTATCAGAAAATTGTTTTTTAAATTTTTCATAACTTTTCTATATCCACTCTCTTTATATCTTCTTCGGAAATCTCGTACCCCAAAAACATGCCGGCGATAGACTTAAAGCCGTCTACCTTGTCGCTGACAAAGAAGGAGCATTTGCCTTTGTGGGATTCATGGCTGATCGGGGCGGCAATTTTCGCGGCGGCCTTTGCGCTCTCAAGGCCGGTGTCGATGAGGGTGACATTTTGCCCCATTGTGTCGGAAATTATGCTTTTAAGGAGAGGGTAGTGGGTGCAGCCCAAAATCAGGGTATCTATCCCCTTTTCATTAAGGGGAGACAAATACCGGCGCACCACTTCCCGGGTGACTAAATCCTCTCGGCTTATCCAGCCCGCTTCCACCAAGGGGACGAGGAGTGGGCAGGGCTGTTCGAAAACCTCAAGGGAGGGGTTTTCTTTAAGGAGTTTTCTTGTGTATGCCCTGCTGTTTATTGTGGCGGCGGTGCCGATTACCCCGATTTTGCCGTTTGAGGTGGCCCTGATGGCCGCTTTAACAGCCGGGTCTACCACTCCCAAAAAGGGGATGCCGAGGTTTTCCCCTACATGGGGGGCAACCGAGCTTACCGTGCCGCAGGCGGCTATTATCATGGACACACCTTGGCTTTGCAGGAATTTTATGTCCTGATGGGCGTATTTTTCAATTGTTTCGGGGCTTCTGCTGCCGTATGGCACCCGCCCGGTGTCGCCGAAATATATTATGTCCCGGGAGGGGAGCAGCTTGCATAGGTGTTTTACCACCGACAGGCCCCCTAAACCCGAGTCAAATATGCCGATGGGCCCCTTCATTCTACCTTCACGCTTTCTTTTTTATTTAGGGCAAGGGTTATCAGCCTGTCTAACAGTTCCGGGTAGGGTATCCCGGCGGCCTCGAAGAGTTTCGGGTACATGCTGATGGAGGTAAAGCCGGGGATGGTGTTGACTTCGTTGAGAAGTATGGCGCCGTCGCTTTTTCTGACAAAGAAGTCTACCCTTGCCATGCCTTCGCAGCCCAAGGCAAGGAAGGCTTTGATTGCCGTGCGGCGCACTGCTTCCTCGGTTTGTTTGTCAATCCGCGCAGGGATTGTGAGGATTGAGTCGGCGATATATTTTGCCTCGTAGTCGTAAAACTCGTTGGCGGGGGTGATTTCCCCTACCATTGAGGCGATGGGCTCCTCGTTGCCCAGGACGGCGCATTCCACTTCTATGCCCTCGACGGATTCCTCGAAAACTATCTTGTTGTCGTATTTTAAGGCGGTGGCGATGGCTTCTTTGAGCTGCTCACGGGTTTTTGCCTTGCTTATCCCCACCGAGGAGCCGGTGTTGGCCGGCTTTACAAAGACGGGGTAGCCGAATTTTATTTCTGAACGGGTGATAACGGAGTCTATATCCCTTTTTATTTCGTAGGCTGTGGCGGAAAACCAGCTGGCCCGGGGGATTTCTACGGAATCCAGGAGGCAGTTTGTAAGGGCTTTATCCATGCAAAGGGCCGATGAAGCGGTGCCGCAGCCCACATAGGGCAATCCGGCGATTTCGAGAAGGCCCTGCATGGTGCCGTCCTCCCCGTTTTTGCCGTGGAGAACCGGGAATACTGCGTTTATGGGCAAATGTTCGGTGTTATTCCCTTTAAGGAGCAAAAGGCCCTTGAAACTTGTGTTGGGGGAGATTAGGCAGGGGACTTTTTGGGGGTTTTGCTCCCATTTGCCGTCTTCGATGTCTTTTATGTCGCCGGTGTAAAGGTACCATTCCCCTTTTTTGGTGATGCCGATGGGGAATACTTCGTATTTGTCCCGGGGGATGTTTACTATTACCGAGCGGGCAGAGACCAGGGAGACTTCATGCTCTGTGGATGCTCCGCCGAACAAAACCGCAACCTTTATTTTATTTGACATTCGGTTCACGCCCTTTTCCGCCCTGTTTTGAGGGCGGCAAATTAGGCGCCCCAGCGCCCCTTTAGGCACGGCAGCGCCCTTGATAGATTTATGTAATTAATAATATACATATTACCCGGCATAGTCAATAAATTTTATTGAATATTAAATCAAGGGTCGGCAAATCACTTTTTGCCGGCTCCTGTTTGTTTTTTTAAGTTGTGGAGTACCGCCCGGGTTTCCCGGGGGCCGATAAAGATAAAGATAAGGGAAAGTAGGATAGATAAGACCAGCAAGACAAGCAACAGGGGGTTGCCGGTAAAGAATTTGAGTATCTCGAGCCATTTTTTTATGTCCCGGAAAAGAACCAATGCCGCCGCTGCGGCGGAAAGGGAACAGACAAGCACTGCCCCTGCCGCCACATCCTTTGCCACCCGCGCCAAGTGGTCGTAGCCGGGTTTTACGATGTTTACAAGCTCTTCGATTGCCGTGTTGAGCATTTCGCTGGCTAGCACCAGAGTCAGGAAAATCAGCAAGAGAATAAATTTTTCTTCGGGCATTTTATAGAGAAAGGCAAAGATGATTACATAAAAAAAGGCCACAAGATGAATCCTGAAGTTACGCTCGTTACGAAGGCAAAAAATAAAGCCGAAAAAGGCATACCTGAAAGCCCTGAAAAATTCTTTTATCATGGCAGTATGCTGATATCCCTTCTGAGACCCAACAGCTCGAGCACCTTTTCTTCCTTTTCCCTCATTATGCGGGCGTTGACGCCGCCTTCTTCATGGTCGTAGCCCATAAGGTGCAACATGGAGTGAACAGTCAGGTACCCGACTTCACGCTGGAGGGTGTGGTTGTATTGCCTTGCCTGAAAAGCGGCCCGCTCGACGGAAATGACGATGTCCCCCAGTATGTAGGCTCCTGTTTCCGGGTTTACTTCATATTTACCCGGTTCTCCGGAGGGGAAGGAAAGCACATCGGTTTCAATATCTTTGCCGCGGTACTTCCCATTGAGTTCCCGTATTGCCTTGTCATCAACGAGAGTTACGCAGACTTCCGCCGAATCGGTAAAGCCTTCCAGCTTTAACACCGCGTTGCAGCACCTACGAACGAGCATGCGCAGGCCCGTGGGGAGCTTGACCAGTTTTTGGTGGTTCTGAATCGTGACCTTGACCTTTTGTGCAGCTATTGTTTTTTCCTCCCTTCGTTATACTTCTCATATGCTTTGATGATATCTTGAACAAGTTTGTGGCGCACCACATCCTTTTCGCTAAAGCGCACGACGGAAATGCCCTCGATGTTTTTCAGTACCTTTGTTACCTCCACAAGGCCGGAGCTTTTGCCTTGGGCCAAATCTATCTGGGTGATGTCGCCGTTTATCACCATTTTGGAGTTGGTGCCAAGGCGGGTCAGGAACATTTTCATTTGCTCGTTTGTGGTGTTTTGGGCTTCGTCGAGGATTATGAAGCTGTCGTCCAGCGTCCTGCCGCGCATGTAGGCCAAAGGCGCCACTTCAATATTGCCCCGCTCGAGATATTTCAGGTAAGTTTCGGGCCCCAACATGTCAAAAAGAGCATCGTATAGGGGGCGAAGGTAGGGGTCCACCTTCTGCTGCAGGTCGCCGGGGAGAAAGCCCAGCTTTTCCCCTGCTTCCACCGCAGGGCGGGTAAGGATGATGCGGTTTATTTCCCCGGCGCGGAAGGCGGCAACCGCCATTGCCACCGCAAGGTAGGTTTTGCCGGTGCCCGCGGGGCCGATGCCTATGACGATTGTGTTGTCCCTGATGGCGCTTATATATTTTTTTTGGCCCAGGGTTTTGGGCTTTATCTGCCTGCCCTTAGAGGTGATGCAGACGCAGTCCCCGCAAAGGGCGTCGACTTTGTCGGCGCTGCCTTCGTTTACAAGGGAAATGACATACCGGATATTTTGCTCGTTTAAGGTTTCGCCCTTGTTTACGAGTGATAATAGGGCGGTTATGGCGTCTACCGCCCTTGATACATTTTCCGGCTCTCCCGATACCTTGAGGTCGGAGGCGCGGCTCAATACCGTGACGCCGTATTCCTTTTCAAGGAGCCTGATGTTTTGGTCAAAGCTGCCAAACAGGCTGATGGCGTGCTCCATCCTGTCGATGCTGACTACCTGTTCCGAGGTAAACACCCTTTCCACATCTTGTAAATTAGCTGATTTTTATTAGCTTTGCTGTTTATTGTTTAAATATTCTGTTGCATTATAACATATTTTTTACCTTTTGTCATCAGAATTCACAAGGATTTCACGGGGAGTGGCGATATCCTCCTTGCAGATGTAGGTGCGCCTTACCGTCACGCCCTCTTTGTTCCGTGAAATTTCCTCCTGCATATTTAATATATCGGCGCTGGGAGATTCTTCCTTTAGCCGTTGGGTGATTTTTTCTTTGGCAAGGGCGGTGGCTTCCGTGGGGGTCAGCTCGTATTCCACGGTTTTTACTTCTATCCATCGGTTAAGGGTGTAGCCGATGGGGGGCTTGAAGCCGTTTATGTTGGTGCGCATACGGCTTTTTTCCTCTATATATTCCCCTTTTGGCTCTTTCCCTATGTAAAGGGGCAGGTTTAGGCCGAAAAACTCAATTTTAAGGCGGTTTATTACCTTGCCGGTGGGCTCCTTTTTTTGCTGCCTGAAGGGCACCTTTTCCGTTATCTCCCGTTTGGTTTGGGCTATCACCGACCCGCGGGCGTGGCGCAGGTGTACGATGCCCTTTGAGTCTTCAACTATGCCGCTTATAAGCAGGTCCCCTTCCGACACCGCGTCGCCCTTTTTGACGACCGGCTGGCCGTCGTAGGCTTCTATGGAGATGATTTGGCCGGCGTGGGAGGCCACTATGTTGCAGGGCCGGTGGATGGGTACCATTTCGGGGGGCATGATCCGCTCCCGCACCTCCACTACCACGCAGGTTCCCTTAAGGTTTACCGCCAGCCAGACTAGAGAGGGAAGTTTTACGGCGGCGGAGTTTTCGATGTGGGTTATATCAAGGTTGTGTTTCAGGGCGCAGGGCTTTAGCCCTAAATCGGCCAGGACATCCAAGATTTCCTGCGTGGGGGTGGTGGTGTTGCCCTTTATCTCCACTGTCCAGACAAAGAGGGAGAAAAGGCGCAGCAGGAGAAAGAAAAGGGCAATGCCGAGGAAAAGGCCCTTTCTTTTGCGAAACCTGAACAAAAAAAAGGGCAGGCCCCGTTTTTTTGTCACCTTCATGCGAACTCCCGACTGCTTTGCTATGGGGCGCAGGGTTTTGTAGTGGCGGGCGTAGGTTTTAAAATAAAGGCGATGGCCTTTTCTTGTGATGCCCCATAGGGGGTAATACTCTTTTGCCGCAAGGTTTAAAAAGCGGTCGTAAAAGCCGCCGAAGGCCGTGACTTCTATGTAGCCGAAAAGGTAGCGGATTAGTGCCACGATGAACATATAGCCCTTCCCCTTCCCTTATTTGGGTGCCCGTTCTTCAAAGTCAAGAGAGGCGATTTTGCCCTCGATGACTATGGATTCTTCCGACAATGTGCGCAAAATGAGCCCCGTGCCCGCGATTGTGATGTTGAGCTTTGGGGACTCGATTTTGACTATGTTTTCGTCGTATTCCGCGATGGCGCCTTTGCCTTCCACCACAGCTTCGGTGTTGGCCGACAGCTCAATCTTGATTCCCGACGCCAAGGATTTTGGCAGTTCCAAGGCGTCGGCCACAAGCTCGATGGGAGGGCGCTTTGCGCGGGGCGGGGAGGGCTTTCTTGATTTGCGCCTTTTTCTCATGGGCTACGCTGTCCTTTCTGGGTGAAAAATGACTTTGCCATATAGATTTATGTAAATTTTTTGCCAAAAATGCAAAGGGGCATTAATGGCGGCCTTTATACATAAATTTAATTGGTGATTTCATGACAAAAGCCGGGGATTTTTCGTTTTTTTTCAAAACCGCGGCGGCGTTTTTCCTTTGCCTTGCCTTTGCCGCCATGCTCTTTTCCATGCCCCAGGTTGCCGCAAACGGGGCAAAAAGTGGTCTTTTGTGCTGCGCGTCCATTGTAATCCCGGCCCTTTTCCCCTTTATGGTGATGTCGGAATTTGTGGTGAAAAGCGGCCTTGCACGGGCGCTGGGCCGAGCCTTTGCCCCAGTGACGGGGTCTCTTTTTGCCCTGCCAGGGTGCTGCGGCGCTCCCATTGTCATGAGCTTTGTGGGGGGATACCCTGTGGGGGCGAGGGCGGCGCGGGAAATGTACCGCAGGGGGGAGCTGACGGTGGAGCAGGCGCGGCGGATGGCCCTTTTTTGCGTAAACGCCGGGCCTGCCTTTGCCATTTCCGCCGTGGGGGCGGGTATGCTGGGCAGCGCTGCCGCCGGGCTGATACTTTTTTTCTCCCAGTTGGCGGCGTCGGTTTGTCTTGGGGTGGCCTTGAGGCTGTTTGCCGAGAAAGGGAAAGGCGGCAAGGGGAAGGCGGGGGGAGGCGGGGATGCTTTGCCTTTGTCCGATGCCTTTGTGGAGGCTACCGCTTCTGCATCGGCGGCCATGTTTTCCATTTGCGCCTTTGTGGTGTTTTTCTTCGCCTTGACTGCTCTTATGCAGGAGAGCCGGACTGTGGATTTTTTGCTTGACAAAGCCGCCGGCATGGGGGTGGACAGGGAGAGGCTTTCGGCTATTGTGCCGGTGCTGCTGGAGGTTACCGCGGGATGTGCCGCTTTGGCCCGGGAAGGGTTTCGTGGGGTGCCTCTTTTGGCCTTTTGCCTTTCTTGGGCGGGGCTGTCGGTGCATTTTCAGGTTCTCTCTGCTGCCCGGGAGCTTAAAATCCCGGCGGGGGTCTTTGCCCTTTGCAGGCTTTGCAGCGCCCTTTTGTCCATGGCTTTTGCTCGGGTGGCGGTGCTGCTGGTTCCCCTCGAAAAAGCGGCCTTTTCTTCGGGGGATGAGATGGTTCCCTCCTTTTTCTCCTATTCTCCGGCGGCGTCGATTGCACTGCTTGTCCTTTGCGCCGCCCTGCTTTTGTCGGAAAAGGGCTCATAACGGGAGACCCTTCTCCGGCCTTTGACTTTTTTCCCCGATTGTGGTATCTTTGTCGTGAGATATTTTAAAGGGGGGGCGGGTTTGTGAAATTTTTGCTGAACTCGAAAATCCCGCCGAAGTGCGGGTACTGTTTGCGGGGCAAGCCCACGAGGGACGGCTCCATGGTGCTGTGCGAAAAGCGGGGGATTGTGCCGCCCCATTTTAAATGCAGGAAGTTCAGATATGACCCTCTGCTTAGGGAGCCTAAAGGGGTGCCCGAAATGCCTCATTTTGACCCTTCCGACTTTAAAATATAGGCTTTATGCGGCCTTTTTGAGGAAAAATTATTAAAAAGGCTTGCAATTTTCTAATTTTTGTGTTAAAATCCGGGCTGTGAAGTGCGTTTTTCCTTGCAAAGAGTGGGGCAACCCGCTCTTTTGTTTGTCTAATGCCAAATAAATAGGTAAAACCGCCTTTTTGCCGGCGGCAACAAAGAAATTCTTTCGGAAAAGAGGAAGGGCATGTCAAAGAAAAGGCAATCGATAGCGGAACGCGTCAGGGAATTCATCGAGCCCTACGCAAAGGAGCTGGGGTATGAAATCTGGGATGTGGATTTTGTAAAGGAGGGTGCCTCCTGGTTCCTGAAGGTGGAAATTGACAAAGAGGGTGGCGTCTTTATCGAGGATTGCGAGAAGTTCAGTAACGCCATTTCAGACCCCCTTGACAGGCTGGACCCGATACCCCAGAGCTATATACTTGAGGTTTCTTCCCCGGGGCTGGGGAGGAGGCTGACCCGGCCGGAGCACTTTGAAAGGATGCTGGGAGAGCGGGTTGTAGTGACCTTCATCAGGCCCCAAAACGGAAAAAAACAGCTTTGCGGATATCTTCGCAATTACGGAAATGGCATGATTATCATTAATACAGCTGACGGAAAAGATCATATTATTAATAAGAAAGATACGGCGAATATCCGTTTATTTGAAGAAATTTTGGGGGATATTTGGAATGAATAAAGAGTTTTTTGAAGCTTTGGCAATGCTGGAAAAGGAAAAGGGAATTTCCGCGGAGTATCTTTTGTCAAAAATCGAAAACGCCGTTAAAGTGG
>JAKOXU010000119.1 GCA_029780875.1 Bacillota bacterium
GTAGGATCGCTGAAGGTAGCTTGGAATTTATCCCTAGCATAATTGGTATGGCGTGACCAGGTCCATTCAGTTCCAATAAAGTAGAAGGAACCCATGCGGATATCAAAGGTGGTGGCACCCATGATATCCTCATAAATCTCGGTCCACCTTGCGATATCATTATAGTTGCTGTAACCGGTGTCGTGGTTACCGCCAACCATAATGGTAGGTACGGTATATGTGGACTTTGCATCCAAATATGCACGAAGCATCTGAGGACCGGTCAAGTCACCGGACCAGGTGGGCTGATCAATACCGTTATGCAGGTTCCACTCATGATAGAACTGGATATTGTCGCCTGTATGGAGCACAAAGCGGGGATTGATAATGTTGATAGAAGGAGCAGACCAATAAATCATTGCCATACTGCCGTTGGTTGCACTGCTATTGTTGGATTGTCCCGATGTCCAAACGGCATTTGGCCTCATTGCATGCTCGTCGGTAACATGCAGAATGTAAAAGTCCTGCTCAAGGTCGAACTCAACCTTAACGCTGCGGTTAGACACCATGTAATTGCCGTTGCCGTCAATCAATGTCAGGTTCAAAAGCTCGGGAGTAATGTCCTCCGGAACCTCAATTGTGAAGATGTACCCATCTTCAATGCCATAGTAAACCTTTCCTGCCTTGACTTCAACGACATCAGCATCCCAAGTTTTCAGGTCGTTGCTGAGTTTTGCCGTCCATCCAGTCAAGGAAAGAGAACCCGAAACCCTAACCTCGACCTCAAAGGTCTGTCCGGGTTCGGCAAATGCGGGCATGTGGGCTCTGGGAGACCAAATGTTTGCGGTCTCTTTGGGGATTTCGGCGCCATAGACAGCGGTAAAGCTGGTAGTAAAGGCAGCAGCCAGGGCCAAAATCAAGAGAACCACAAGCAATCCCTTAAGTTTTCTCATACTTTTCCCTCCAAACTTTTTTTTATCTAGGAAAGACAAATCATTACCCTAAATTATATACCAAAATCAATAATATTACAAACAAAATTTTAATTAAAACAAAAGATTTTTTATACATTTTTTTGACAATTCGCCCAAAACCCCTCATATTAAGCAACTTCGGCCTCCGTTCCCCCCTATCCTGCCCCATTTTCCCAAAAGAATCCGCCTTGTCCCTTGCCTTATGCAAAAATCTTGCATTTTTCCTTATTATATATTAAACTTGATTTGTCCCAAAACACCCCTTTGCCGCCTTCAAAAAGATTACAGTTTACCTCACCGCTTATATCTGGTATAATATCATGAAAGGCGGCATCCCTCCTTTTCTAATTAGGTTGGAAAAGTGACAAGGGCTTGCCCGGTAATTGAGTTTTCGGGAAATATACAAAGTAAGGAGATTTGGTATGAAACGATTCCTTTGCGCGATAGTTGCCCTCTTTCTATTAACCCTTATGCTTGCCTCCTGCTCTTCTGGCAACAAAATCAGAATAACAAAGCAGGAAACCGCGAAAATAGCTGAAGACATGGAAAGAATAGTCTCTGAATCCAATTTGGAATTCAGCCGCGACAAAATCCTTTTGCCGAGAATACTTCTTGTCAACAAACAAATTCAAAAGGAAGATTACAAACTGTTAGCCAGCAGATCCGGCGAGCAGGGCGAGCATGTCACATACACCTTCAAGCCTGATCAGGAAACCTATTTTTCCATAAAAAAATACAGGGTTCAATATATAAATGTTTACGATTCCGAAGCCGCCGGCGAAAACATTGAAGTGCCCGCCGTTTACAAAAAATACACCGCAAAGGACGGCAAGGAATTCTTCGTCGCCACCGAAAAGGAATTCGGCGGCAATCCCAATGACGGATGGTTCGATGTCACCTTGGGCTACTACTACAACGACCACACCAGCGTTTGGGCCAGCTTGAGGATACTGGGCGCCGACAAGATGACGGAAAAACTCGCCCGCCAGATTTACAACGACTTTCAGA
>JAKOXU010000121.1 GCA_029780875.1 Bacillota bacterium
TGTCAGGAGGGGAGAAATCTTCGGCTTTATTGGGCCAAACGGCGCAGGAAAAACCACCACTATAAAGATGCTCACGGGAATATTGGCTCCCGATCAGGGCGAAATTTTCGTTGACGGGAAAAACATTAAAACCAACAGATTAGAAGTCAAACGCAGCATCGGTTATGTGCCGGATAACCATGAAATCTACGACAAACTGACAGGTATTGAATACCTCAACTTTATCGGCGACATTTATTGCGTTCCCTCCTCCGAAAGGCAGGAGAGGATTGAAAAATACCTGTCCACTTTTGGCCTGTTGGATGCGGCAAAGGAACAGATACGGAGCTACTCCCACGGCATGAAGCAGAAGCTCATGATAACTGCAGCACTGCTCCACGAGCCGCCCCTGTGGCTTTTGGATGAGCCGCTGGTGGGCCTTGATCCCCGTTCTGCTTTGGTACTCAAGGAGCAGATGCGTGAACACTGTAAAAAAGGCAACTCGGTATTTTTCTCAACCCACATTTTAGAGGTAGCAGAAAAGCTCTGCGACAGGATTGGCATTATCAGTAACGGCAAACTGATTGCTGTTGGCACCTTGGAGGAACTCCGCAGCGGAGAAACCGGTGCGTCCCTTGAACACATCTTCTTTGAGCTGACCCAAGGCAACAGCGAGGGGAGTGCCCAGTTATGACGGCCCTGTTAAAGTTATACAGTGTTCAGTTTAAAATCCGCTGGAGGGCCTTTTTTCAGGCAATGACTCTTTTCAATAAAGGCAAACTAAATTTTAAGGCTCTTTTCATGATTTTCGCAATAATCGTTGCCGGCGCGGAAATCATCGGCGGTTATGCCTATATTATTTATAAAGTCTTTGTCCTTTCGCCGGCACCGGACATTATAATCTCTCTATCATTCCTTTTTTCCCAAATAATCACCTTGATTTTCGGTCTGTTTTTTATTCTCGGAATGCTCTTTTTCGCAAAGGATAGCGAGTTTTTAGCCTCCCTGCCCGTAGAGCCGTGGAAGGTCTTTTCCTCAAAGCTTTTGCTTGTATATACAAATGAAATCATGGTCACCCTTGCTTTTGCCATCCCTCCGATACTAATTTACGGAATAGGCACGGGTTCCGGGATTATATTTTATTTAAAGGCGCTGCTCATCACCCTCTTTTTGCCCATGATACCCTTGGCGATATCTTCCTTATTATCGCTCCTTATGATGAATTTTGTCAGCAGGACAAAGCACAGGGACGCCATAGTAATGATTTTGAGCTTTGCCCTCATTTTGGGCATAGTAGCGGGTCAAAACCTGCTTACCCGCTACATGACTTCTGCCGGTTTCCTTGAGTCTGCGGAAGAGTTGCTGCGGCGCAGCGACGGAATTATGCGGATAATCGGCAGAGCCTTCCCGCCCAGCATTTGGGCCTCCATCGGCGCCACTTCAGAGACAGACGCCCTTGCAAACACTGCGCTCTTTATTTTGGCTTCCATTGCAGCCTTCGTGCTGATAACCATAATTTCATCAAAGATTTATTATGCCGGAGCCTTGTCCCATCTGGAAACAGTAAAGCGCTCAAGCTCAAAGAAGAACTCGAAGATAAACTTCACCCAATCCTCTCCCACAATGGCAATCTTCGCCTTGGAATGGAAGACGATAATAAGATCCACGACTTACGCATTGAACACATTAATCCCTGTGGTGATGGGGCCGGTCATGATAGCCCTTATGCTTCATACTTACGAAGGCCAAGTTGGGGTTGTGGAACAAGTCATGCCCCTTTTGGAAACCGACAAATATATTTTGGTAATCTATGGCCTGGCGTTGGCTGGAATACTCTTCGCGGGCATGACCCCTGCCTCCGCCACCACAATTTCAAGGGAAGGCAAAACTTTCTGGCTTTTCAAAGCCATGCCCGTCAGTCCAAAGGTTCAGGTAAGATCCAAATTATTAGCCGATTTGTCCATATCTTATTTAGCGGTTTTCACCACAATCGGCACGGCCGCATTTATCTTCAAAATGCCTATCCTAATTGTCTTTCAGTCCTTGGTACTCGCCCTTGTTGCCACCTTTGCAATAAACTGCGCAAATGTCATAATTGACCTGATACGACCCAAACTTAAATGGGACACCGAACAGGAAGCCGTAAAACAGAACATGAATGTGGTATTGGGCATGGGAGCCATGCTGCTTATCTTGCTGATCCTTGGCGGGGCTTCATTCCTGCTCTTAAAACTTAAAGTCGCCCCACTAGTAAACGGCATAGCTGTGCTTATATTGTCAATTGTCATAGCGTCGGCTTTGTATCAGCTTCTTATGAAGTTTGCGGAAAAGACCTTTGAACAGATTGAATATTAAATTATGAAGATTTGTCTTTGCGGCAAGGTTAGATTTGTCAGACAAGGCAATAATATAAAAGAAAACTGATATCAGGAGGAAACGATGGGAAAAGCATTGATTATCGGCGCCGGTGGCGTAGGAAATGTTGTTGCTCACAAATGTTGTCAAGTCCCCGAGGTTTTTGAGGAACTCTGCATTGCCAGCCGCACAATCGAAAAATGTGATGCCATCAAGGCAAAACTGGAAGGCGGCAAAACAAAGGTAACCACAGCAAAGGTGGACGCTGACAACACACAAGAAGTCATTGACCTTATAAATAAGTTTAAACCTGACATTGTCATAAATGTGGCGCTACCATATCAAGACCTTACAATCATGGATGCCTGCCTCGCAACGGGCGTCCATTACCTTGACACTGCCAATTACGAGCCCCCCGATACCGCAAAATTCGAGTACAAATGGCAGTGGGAATACAGGGATAAATTTGAAAAAGCCGGAATAACAGCAGTTTTGGGCTGCGGCTTTGACCCCGGCGTCACCGGTGTCTTTTCCGCATATGCCCAAAAGCACCACTTCGACGAAATCAACTACATCGACATTTTAGATGCCAACGCAGGGGATCACGGTTACCCCTTTGCCACCAATTTCAATCCCGAAATCAACATTCGTGAAATCACTGCAAGGGGCAGATATTTTGAAGACGGCAAGTGGGTAGAAACCGAACCCCTTGAAGTCAAGCGTGTCTACGACTTCCCCCAAATCGGCGAGAAGGACATTTACCTTTTGTATCACGAGGAATTGGAATCCCTTTCCGTAAACATCAAGGGCGTAAAGCGCATCCGCTTCTGGATGACCTTCTCCCAAAACTACTTAACACATTTGAGGGTATTGCAAAATGTGGGCATGACCTCAATAGAACCCATCGAATTTGAAGGCCAAAAAATTGTGCCCCTGCAGTTCTTAAAAGCCGTTTTGCCCGACCCCGCCTCTTTAGGGCCCAGAACAAAGGGCAAAACCAATATCGGCTGCATTTTCCAAGGCTACAAGGACGGCAAGCCCAAGACCTACTATATCTATAATGTATGCGACCATCAGGAATGCTATAGGGAAGTGGGCTCCCAAGCCATTTCCTACACCACCGGCGTACCTGCAATGATAGGCGCCATGATGGTGCTGACAGGCAAGTGGCAAAAGCCCGGCGTTTACAATGTTGAGGAGTTTGATCCCGATCCCTTTATGGATGCCCTCAACAAATACGGCCTGCCGTGGCAGGAGAGCTTTTCTCCTAAACTCCTTGATTGAGGTTACCGCCAATGAAATACGATTTGTCCAAAGTGCCCACTCCCTGCTATGTAGTGGACAAGGACTTACTTGTAAAAAACCTCGAAATTTTAAAATCGGTGCAGGACAGGACAGGCTGCAAAATCCTCCTTGCCTTAAAGGGCTTTTCCATGTTTTCGGTCTTTCCTCTGATCGGCAAGTATTTGGCCGGCATCACCGCAAGCTCCCTTAACGAAGCAAGGCTCGGGTATGAGGAAATGGGGGGAGAGGTGCACATTTACTCTCCCGCTTACAACGACAAGGATTTTGACGAAATCTTGCGCTTCTGCGACCACATCGTCTTTAACTCCTTTAACCAATGGAAAAAGTACAAAGACAAGGTCAAAAGCGTCAAAGACAAGGAAATCCAGTGCGGCATCCGCATAAACCCCGAATACTCCGAACTGAAAACCGCCATCTACGACCCCTGCTCCAAATTTTCAAGGCTGGGGACAACATTGAATAACTTTATACCCGATGAGCTTGACGGCATCGACGGCCTGCACTTCCACACCATGTGCGAGCAAAACTCCGATACCTTAAAGAGAACCGTCAAGGTTGTGGAGGAAAAGTTCGGTCAGTATTTTGCCGGCCTGAAATGGCTCAACTTCGGCGGCGGTCACCACATCACAAGGGATGACTACGACATCGAAACCTTGGTGGAAACAATACTATACATTAAGGAAAAATACAAAGTCGAGGTCTATCTGGAACCCGGCGAGGCTGTGGCTCTGAATACCGGATACCTCGTCACCACAGTTCTCGACATCATGGAAAACGGCATGCAAATCGCCATCATCGACACTTCCGCCGCCTGCCACATGCCCGATGTTCTGGAAATGCCATACCGCCCCCACATAATATGCTCGGGCAAACCGGGGGAGTACCCCTACACTTACCGCCTTGGCGGCCCTACCTGCCTTGCGGGTGACATAATCGGCGACTATTCCTTTAAAAAGTCCCTTGAGGTGGGGGATAAATTAGTCTTTACCGACATGGCCCACTACACAATGGTCAAAAACAACACCTTCAACGGCATAAATCTTCCTTCCATAGCCCTCTATAGCGACGCGGAAGGCCTGCAAATCGTAAAACAGTTCGGCTATGAGGATTTTAAAAGCCGTCTATCTTAAATCAAAAAAATTCTTCTCTTCACGAGAAGAATTTTTTTAAAGCAAGGTTAGTACCACAAAAGCAACAATTGAAAAGGTAAAAAAAACAAATAAAAGGGGAAACTCTCAAAAACTGCGAGCTTCCCCTTTTTGATTTATTCCTCAAAAATTATCCCCGGCCCAAAGGGCGCGAAAGCCGTCATAATGTAAGGGTTAATGCAAACATCCCGATGATCTGACGCAAACTGCCACATTTTTTTGCACATTTCCTTTATAACGGGCCTGAGTGTTGGCTCCTTTATCAAATTCCTCATCTGCTGCGGGTCATTTTCCAAGTCATACAGCTCATCAAAATCAAACCCGTTGTAGACATATTTATACTTTTTCGTCATGACCGACCGCTGAATGCCATACTGCTCGTTGCCGTTAGTTTGCGTAAAAACAGCATCCCGCCACTTTTCCGGCTTCTCACCCTTTAAGAAAGGCATCAGGGAAAAGCCCGAAAACTTAAAGTTTTCCTCAACCCCTGCAATTTCGCAGAAAGTTGGCGCAAAATCGGCAAGGGAAACAAACTCATCCACAAACCTGCCGGGGTTTTTTATGCCGTTCTTCCAATACATAATCGCCGGCACCCGGTATGCGCTGTTAAAGCATGGCAAGCCCTTTGCCCACAGCCCGTGCTCGCCCGCGTAATCGCCGTGGTCGGAGGTAAACACAACCACAGTATTGTCAAGCTCACCCAGCCTTTCAAGGGCATCTAACACCTTGCCGAAGAGGTAATCCTCATAGGAGCAAAAAGCCAAATAGTGCTGCAGCGCCTTTTTATGCTCCTCCCGTGAAAGCTGCGAGAAGCAAAGCCTTGTGCGGCGGTACAGGTTAGGCTTATCCAGCATTTCATCCTCAAAGCTTTCGGGCAGCTCAATCTCATCCAAGGGATAAAGCTCGAGGAACCTTTTCGGAACATTGTAAGGGTCATGGGGCCCTTCGACGCCGACAAACTGAAACCAAGGCCTGCCCTTATCCCTGCGGTTTTGAAGCTGCTCTATAGCGGCGTCCACGACGGCCTCATCGCTAAAGGGCTTTTCATTGGTATAATACAGCCTAAAGTCAGGAAACCCCGGCCTTATAATCTGTCCATCCTCTCTATCACACACCGCCGTCCGCCAACTGCCCTTATCCTCGGTATAAAACTTCCACTCATAGGTAGCAGGCCCGCTGTTCCCAAGAGCTAAAAAATAGTCAGACTTATTCCCGACAATAATTCTCCCCTCGGAAAAGCCCCTGTCGGCAGGCCCCTCAAGAGCCGAGATATGCCACTTCCCCGAATAGAAAAGGTCATACCCCGCCCTTTTTAAGTAATCGGAAAAAAAGGGGATATCGTCAAAAAGCCCCCGGGACAAAGCGTTGCCTACTGAAACATTATTCCACACGCCGTGCTCCGAAGGATAAAGCCCGGTGAAAAAAGTCGCTCTCGACGGGCAACAATGGGGAGAAGGGCAAAAGGCCATGTCAAAGGCCAAGCCCTTCTCGGCTATTTTATCAAGGTTAGGCGTTTTGGCCCTCTTGTATGGGGGAGCCATGTCCCATCTGTAATGATCGGCCATAAAGACCAAAATATTCGGCGTTTTCATCGTAACACCTATTGTGTTGAGTCTCCGGTATTCACCACAGGCTGGGCATCCCTGTTGCCGCACAGCACCACCAGCAAATTGGATACCATGGCAGCCTTGGTTTTTGGATCAAATTCCACAATATTTTTCTCGGCAAGTTTATTTAGTGCCATTTCCACCATGCCCACAGCGCCCTCCACAATCATGGTGCGGGCGTCAACAATGGCGCTGGCCTGCTGCCTTTGCAGCATGACGGAAGCGATTTCGGTAGCGTAGGCAAGGTATGTAATTCTGGCCTCCAAAATTTCAATGCCGGCGATTTCAACTCGTTTTTGCAGATCGTCCCGTATCCTTTGGGCTACAATTTCGCTGGAACCGCGCAGGCTCCCCTCATCAGGCACACCGTCTCCGGTAGTGTCAATGTTGGGCGCCACATCGTAAGGATAAATTTTGGTAATATTTCTGACAGCCGCGTCGCACTGCAGGGAGAGATATTCCTTGTAGTTGTCAACATTGAAGGCGGCCTTTGCGGTATCCACAATCCGCCAAGTCACGGCAACGCCGATTTCCACAGGATTGCCCAGCGCGTCGTTGACCTTTTGCTTTGCATTGTTGAGGGTCATTATTTTAAGGGACATTTTCTTTTTTGGAAAAATGCTTTGCCAGGAAACAGGGTACTCAATTGGAAGCGAAACCTTTGCGGTATTTTCCACATCGGCGCTTTGACCCAGTTTTGTTTGTGCGGCGGGATTTACTGCAGTGGCAAAGGGATTGACAAAGTAAAATCCTTCTTCCTTTAAGGTGCCTATGTATTTACCGAAAAGGGTAAAAACCAACGCTTCCTGCGGGCCAAGGATTTTTAGCCCCGCAAATGGGATAATGCCGGCACCAAGCCAAAAAACACCCGGTATCATCAGAGCAAGGCCAAACATGTTGTTGCTGCTTAACATCACTATTCCCAATATAAATAACACCACGGCCAGCAAGTAGAGGAAAATAAAGAGAAACAAGCACATAAAACCAGATTTACCCTTCAAAATCTTTTCCTGCATAAAGTAAACCTCCCTTAAAGTAAATTCTATTATATAATATCATTACTGGATTCAATTTATAATAATATAAACCGCAGAAAAAACAAAAGCCCTGCCATATCGGCAGGGACTTATATTGTAATCCACTGACAAAAAAGATGCATCAACGGAATAATTGCTTTAAAATTTTAGCTGATATCTTATTCTATCCAACTATGCTCTTTTAGTAGCGGAAATAGTTTTTTTACTTTCGAGGATGTGATAATGAACATTCGGTTATCATTCGTATATATATTCAAATTAGCAATAAAATCCGATTGGTATTTTACGATATTGTGAGTTAATACTTCTTCAATTACATAGGGTTTTTTGTCTAATGATATAAATACAACACCGTCATCTGTAAAATAAATATTGGCATTTCTAACTGAATTTGCTGTTTTTAAATTACCGTTGAATTTGTACCAAATATTCGATGTTATGGCTTTCTCTGCTTCAGAATAACGTTTATTTAAAACAAATTCATATAATAATATAATAAAAGAAAAGCGAAAAGCATCAAATAAAACAACAACCCAGTAAATATTGAAAGTAAAAAAGCAAACTCTAAATTAAGTTGTATAAAAATAATATAAGCA
This sequence comes from Bacillota bacterium, assembly GCA_029780875.1. Classification (GTDB taxonomy): domain Bacteria; phylum Bacillota; class Clostridia; order Oscillospirales; family Acutalibacteraceae; genus JAKOXU01. The sequence continues at coordinate 8,028 of JAKOXU010000121.1, forward strand.
GGAATTGCAAAAAATATTCCAGAAATTATTGATACAATAAATTTATTTTTCATTTTGTCACCGCTTCTCTATAAATCTTTTAGCAACTTTAATAATAAAAATTATAGCAAAAACCTGCCAACAGAGTAATTTTAACTATTCGACAGGAATTCGACACTGTGTTCCACTG
>JAKOXU010000076.1 GCA_029780875.1 Bacillota bacterium
CCAGCCCCACAACACCATTGAGAGTACCTTTAAAGCCCTCAAAGTCATCTCCCGGCAGCCCGGCAATTAAATCGGCGTTTATGTTGCCGATGCCGCACTCCCTTGCCATTTCAAAGGCCTCAAAAAACTGCCGGGCAGTGTGCCTCCTGCCAATTCTTTCAAGGACATCGTCCCTTAAAGTCTGGGGGTTTATGCTGATTCTGGTAGCCCCCTTCTCCTTGATGACAGAGAGCTTTTCTTTGGTAAAAGTATCGGGTCTGCCCCCTTCTACGGTGTATTCCCTGACGGTGGACAAATCAAAGCACTCGGCAATTTTGTCCATTATCCGCCCTAAATCCCCGGCAGCCAAAATCGTGGGCGTCCCCCCGCCAAAATACACGGTCTCGAGCCTCAACCCCAAATCCCTTGCCGCCCTGCCCGTCGCCTCAATCTCCTTTAACAGGCAGTCTAAATACTCGGGCAGCAGCCCCGCCTGTTTCCCAATGGTTTCCGATACAAAGGAACAGTAGGCGCACCTCGTGGGGCAAAAGGGTATGGAAACATAAAGACTGAAGGACTCGGGCCGTGATTTTGCAATAATTTTTTCCTCCACCGCAGCGGTATCGGAGCAAAGCCTCAACTTTTCCTCGGATACAAAAAACTGCCGGGCAAAATACCTTTCCGCCCCCTCTATAGAGCCCTGCTCCTCCACAATCCGGTGAAAGAGCTTTGCCGGCCGCACTCCCGTCAGCACTCCCCACGCAGGCTTTGTGCCTGTGAGCTTTACAAACACCTCAAAAAGGGCATGGGCAAGGTAAAGCTCCTTTAAATATTCTTTATCCTCGGCATTTTCCTCAACTACCCGTTCAGCGGTAAAGGCAACCCCGCCCTTTTCAACCTTTGCCCTGCACATCGCGGAGCCGCCCTCGCCGCTCTCCACTAAAGTAGTGACGACAAATTCACCGTCCGCCTGCTCTTTTACTGCCTTTATATCCTCAAAAGGGAAAAAGAGCCGGCAGATATTTTCCATCTCAAAATGAAAATCGTGCCCAATAATCGACAAAATCATAAAATTTCCCTCAAGTAAGGGTTATTCTCCCTTTCAAATCCAAGGGTGGTCTCCTCCCTATGGCCGGGCAGCACCCTAAAATCCCCCTCCAAATCAGCCAGCCGCCGCAAAGAGGCTTTCATCTGCCCCATATCGCCGCCGGGGAAATCCACCCTGCCGATACTTTCCCTAAAAAGGGTATCCCCGGAGAAGATTATATCCCCGCAGATATAGCAGCACCCTCCGGGAGTATGCCCGGGCGTGTGCACCACCTTAATCTCAAGCTCTCCAAGGGGCAAAACATCCCCGTCATTCAGCAAAATATCGGCCTTATCAGGCGCTACGGCCCTGCCAAAAAGCCAAACAGAGCCGTTTTTGCCGGGGTCGGCATACCCTTCGGCATCAAGGGAAAAAATAGCAACTTGAGCGCCCGTTTTTCCCCTTATCTCATTTACCGCCATTATATGGTCAATATGAAAATGGGTCAGCAATATATATTTCACATTATCTATATCCTGCGAAAGCTCCCTTTCAATCAGCTCCGCCTGCCCGCCCGGGTCAATGATGGCAACAGCCCCGCTCTTTTTATCTTTTAAGATATAGCAGTTGGTCTCAAGGGCCCCAACCACTACCCGCCTTATTTCCTTATCCATTTATTTCAGCTCCTTGGTATCCAAAACAAAGGTAACGGGCCCTTCATTGACAAGGGAAACACGCATCGAAGCCCCAAACTCGCCGGTCACTAACTTTTTCACCCCGGCGCCTTTCAATTCCTCCACAAAGAGCTCATAGAGCTTCTTTGCCTCCTCGGGCGCCGCCGCCTTTTCAAAGGAAGGCCGCCTGCCGGCGCCGCAGTTGCCGCACAAGGTAAAGTTGGACACCACCAAAGCCTCCCCGCCTATATCGAGAAGGCACAGGTTCATCTTCCCCATTTCATCGGAAAAAATCCGCAAATTAGCGATTTTCCCGGCAAGGAAGGCCCCGTCCTCGGCGGTATCCCCCCTTTCCACCCCTAACAAAACCAAAAGCCCTTCCTTAATAGAACGAGCATCTTTCTGGTTTATTTCAATGCCTGCGCTGCTAACCCTTTGAATCACAGCCTTCATGCCAAACCTCCAAATTTACGCGTTTGCCCTTTCCACGCTCAAAACCCCTCTGATAGTCTTGAGCCTGCTTATTATGGTATTCAAATGCTCTATGTCGTTGACCCTCAAGGTCACAAGTACAATAGTCTTGCCGCCTTTACCCTCATGGGCATTGATGGCGTGTATCTTAATATGTGAATTTGCAAACAGCAGGGTAATCTCCGCCAACAGCGACTGGTTTTGAGTCCCCACAATCTTGAGGGTGGATTTATAGGTATCGGAAATGCGCTCCGACCAATGGGCATTGACCCACCTTTCAGGCTCACTGGCCTCGCTGAGATTTTGCGGCACATTTATGCAATCTCTTTTGTGGATAGACACCCCATATCCTCTCGTGATAAAGCCTATAATATCGTCTCCCGGCACAGGGTTGCAGCAACGGGAAAACCTGAATAGGCAGTTTTCCAGCCCCTCAACAATGACTCCCTTGTCCACGGTACGGGGTTTGTCCGGCTTTACATGCTCCTCAATGCGCAGCTCGGCGTCCTGCTGCTTGAACTTTGTGTAGTCTTCCTTTATGCGCTGCATTATCTTTGAAAGGGAAATGCCCCCGTATCCGATGGAGGCGTAAAAATCGTCAAGGCTGTTGCAGCGCTGCTTTTTCGCCACATTCTGCAAAAATTCCTGCATCTTGTCCTCGAGCAGGATAATGTTATTGCGTTTGAATTCCCTCTCGACTTCCGCCTTGCCCTGCTGGATATTCTCCTCACGCCGCTCCTTTTTAAACCACGCCCTGATTTTGTTGCGGGCTTCCCCCGTCTTGACGATATTGAGCCAGTCGCGGCTGGGCCCGTGGTCGGGGTCATTGGTGGTGAGTATCTCCACAATTTCCCCTGTCTGCACCTTATAGTCAATGGGCACAATCCTGCCGTCCACTTTAGCCCCAATCATCCTGTTACCCACAGCACTGTGGATGGCGTAAGCAAAGTCAATGACGGTAGACCCCGACGGCAGGCTGAAGACATCCCCTTTCGGGGTAAAGACAAAGACATCGTCAATGGCAAGGTCGGTCTTAATAGTCCTTACAATATCCTCGGCATCGTCAAACTGGTTTTCAAGAATATTTCGTATCCAGGCAAGGCGCTTTTCAAACTTATCGTTCCCCGAAATGCCCAATTTATATTTCCAGTGGGCGGCGATTCCGTACTCGGCGGTATGGTGCATATCCCAAGTGCGTATCTGCACCTCAAAGGGTATCCCTTCCTTGCTAATCACCGTCGAGTGCAAGGACTGATACATATTGGGCTTCGGGGTGGAGATATAGTCCTTGAACCTATTTGGGATAGGCTGAAACATATCGTGGATTACTCCGAGAATATTATAGCAGTCCACAACGGTATCGGTAATAATCCTGACGGCGTAAATGTCATAAATTTCCTCAAAGGCACGCCCCTGAAGGAACATTTTGCGGTAAATCCCGTAAACGCTCTTGACCCTTCCCTCAATGGCAAGGTTGGGGAAGTTGGGCAGCCTGTCCCTTATCTTCTCCTTTATCCTCTCGATAAAGGCAAGCCTGTCGTTCCTCCTGATTTCAAGGGTATACTCAATCTCCTTATACCCCACCGGGTCAAGGATGGAAATGGCTATATCCTCAATCTCCTCCTGCAGCTCGCGGATTCCCAGCCTGTGGGCGATGGGAGCGTAAATTTCCATTGTTTCAAGGGAAATTTCCCTCTGCTTCTTTGGCGTCAGGTACTTTATAGTCCGCATATTGTGAAGCCTGTCGGCCAGTTTAATGATAATAACCCTGATATCTTTCGCCATGGCAAAGAGCATCTTGCGGATATTCTCGGCCTGCTGCTCCTCTTTGGAGGAAAAGGGAATCCTGCCCAATTTCGTCACGCCGTCCACAAGGGTGGCGATTTCCTCCCCAAACCCCTTTTTTATATCCTCATACTTTAAAGGGGTATCCTCAATGGTATCGTGGAGTATTGCGGCAACCACCGACTCGCTGTCCATGCCGAGCTCCACCAGTATACAGGCAACGGAAATAGGGTGAGAAAAATACACCTCACCCGAATAGCGCAATTGTTTCCCATGGGCTTCCCACCCGATGCGGCAAGCCTTTTCAATAATCTCTAAATCATAATTTTTTCCGCTGTTTGTTATCGCCTCAAAAAGGGGCGCCACAGCCTCATCGTAAGTCATGCTACCACTTCCTGCCGCGTCCTTAACCCCTGAAGAATCCGTGATTCCTTAAAATCCACCTTTTTCTCAACGGGTTTAATCTCAATTATAAGCCTGTCTTTCGCCTTCTCCACCTTGAGGAGCCCCAACTCCTCCAAAACATCAATGCAAATAGCCAGCTTGCAGATACAAATCCTGTCGTTGCATAGCTTATTGAAAAAATCGGCCTCGCAGCCTCTGTATCCCCCATTGTTGCGCAGATAACGGTAAACGACGGCAAAATCCTCATGAGAAGGATATATTGCCTCAAACTCTTCCCTTGAAAGAGGCTCCTCGGCAGCGATCCTGTCATAAAGTCTCATGCCGTGCAGGTATTTTTCAAAATCAAATCCATAGGGGCGGATGCTGTTTACCACCACCGACAAATAATAATCCCCAAGGTAAAGGCTCCTGCCGATAGTCACCGCCACATCCACTTTATCCCCGAGCCGATAGGGGAAATCCCTCGCGGGGCAGTTAAACAAAACAGCCCCCACCTGCGCCTTATCCCGAGCCAAAATCAGCCTTGTGTGCTTCTCCTTAATATCCTGAATCCCCGCCACCGTCATGCCGGAAAGTTCAAACACCGGGACAGGGTTCCCCGCACCAAAAGGCTCCAGCTGCAGCAAATCCTCGGCAAGCTTTAGCGACAGCTTTTCGGGGTTTAGCTTTAAGTCTATGTTCAAGGTAGGCACAGGCATCTCAAACTCGGCCTTTGCCGCATATTCATTCAAGGCCCTGTCAAAGGCCTCAATGTTTTCGGTTTTCAAATTTATCCCCGCCGCCAGGGTATGCCCCCCGTACCTGACAAGCAGGTGCCCGCAGCTCTCGATGGCGTCATACAGGGAAAAGCCCTCAAGGCTCCTGCCTGACCCTTTCGCTGTATCCCCTTCATAGGAGATGAGAATACAGGGCCGCCCGAATTTATTGCAGATTCTGGAGGCAACGATACCCAGCACCCCGTGCTGCCATCCCTCCCCCGCCATGACGATCACCTTTTTCTTGACAATGGCAGGGTCGGCGGCAATACGCCTTTCAATTTCCCCGAGGATTTGGGCCTCCACATCGTGCCTCTCCCTATTGAAGCTTTCCACATCCCGGGCAAGGCTCCTTGCCTGCTCCTCATCCTCGGTAATCAGCAGCTTTACAGCCTTGTCGCAGCAGTCAATCCTGCCGGCAGCGTTGATTCTGGGAATAACGGTATAGGCAAGGTTAGTGGCGGAAACCTCTTTGCCCTTTAACCCCGAAACCTCAAGGAGGGCACCAATACCCACCCTCGGGGAATTATTGATGATGTCAAGCCCCGCCTTTACAAAGGCCCTGTTTTCCGAAACAAGGGGCACCACATCGGCGATGGTTCCAAGGCAAAGTATATCGCCATACTCCTGAAGGAGTTCCTGCTGGTCGCATCCTTCCAGCGCCGACACCAGCTTAAAGGCCACCCCCACCCCTGCGTATTCCTTAAAAGGGCTCGAGCAATCAGCCCTGCGAGGGTTCACCACCGCGACAGCCCTCGGCAGCTCTTCGGGCGGAAGATGATGGTCGGTTATCACCACATCTATATTCAGGTTTTTTGCGTAATCCACTTCTTCGATGGCGCTGATACCGTTGTCCACAGTGACAATTAGCCCGACGCCCTCCTCATGGAGCTTGTCAATGGCATCGAAATTGAGCCCAAACCCTTCAGAGGCCCGCTCTGGTATATAGATTATTACATCGGCGCCCCTGGCCTGCAAATAAGAATACAAAATGGCGGTGGCAGTCACCCCATCGGTATCGTAATCCCCGTAAACGGCGATTTTCTCAAGGCTTTCAATACCCTTTTCGATTCTGGCAACAGCCTTATCCATATCTATAAGCAAAAAGGGATCAAAAAAATCCCCCTCATCCCTCAAAAAATCCTCAATTTTTTCGGGAGTGTCAATTCCGCGGCTAACAAGCAAAAGGGCCAAAAAACCGGAAATGCCGCACTTTTCCGCGATATCCTGCGCCTTATGCTTGTCAAGGCCTGCCACTATCCAGTTTTTAAGGACCATACCGACACTCCCCTTCTTTTATATATATTATACTTTCATTCGCGAAAATTTGCAAACAATATATGAAAAAAGGGCTTCAGAAAGCCCTCTTTCTTTG
>JAKOXU010000013.1 GCA_029780875.1 Bacillota bacterium
AAACCGACGCCTCCGGGCGCCAAATTGCCATCTTATCCCGCCGCCTTTTGCAGGAACGGTGCAAAAAGGAATACATAATGAACCTAAAAAGCGGCGATGTAATCCCGGCAAGAGTCACCCATTTGGAACCCTTCGGCGCCTTTACCGACATAGGATGCGGCCTGCCCTCCCTAATCCCCATAGACGCAATTTCAGTCTCCCGCATATCCCATCCCCGGGACAGGTTCTACCCCGGCATGGACATAAAGGCAGTGGTAAAATCGGTAGAACCAAACGGCAGAGTAAACCTCACCCACAAGGAACTGCTGGGCACATGGTCGGAAAACGCCCGCCTATTCAAGCAAGGGGAAACAGTAGCAGGAATAGTCCGTTCAGTGGAAGACTACGGCATCTTCATCGAGCTGACCCCAAACCTTGCGGGCCTTGCCGAACCTCGGGAAGGGGTCTACACGGGTCAGCACACCAGCGTCTACATAAAAAGCCTCATTCCCGAAAAAATGAAGGTCAAACTAATTATTATTGACAGTTTTGACGCCGATTATACACCCGAAAAGCCAAAATATTTCTTCGAAGGCGACCACATGGAGGTTTTCAAATACTCCCCCGACTGCTGCCCCAAGGAAATAGTAACGATATTCGAATAATATTTCGCGTCACATTAACCCCTTTATTAAAAATCCTGTCCCCAAACAAAGGCATAATCACGATTCCCCGACATAAAACGAAAAAAACTGGCCTTGCAAAAGCCAAAAAATTAACTCTCCAAAAACTTTAAAATGCTTCTCCCAGCAAAATACCCTTTCCGGCAAATAATCCCTCGATAAGCAGATTCACACCAAAAAAAATCCCGGCGCTTCATTTAGCGGCGGGATTTTTGTTATAATTAATTCCTCAATAGCTGTTGAACCTGTTCAAAAAGAGCTTTGTGCGATCCTTTTTGGGATTATTGATAACTTCTCCGGGCTTCCCTTCCTCCACAATGATGCCCTCGTCCATAAAGATGATATAGTCCGACACATCCCGGGCAAAGCTCATCTCATGGGTCACAATCACCATGGTCATCTTCTCTTCAGACAACTGCCGGATTATTTTTAGGATATCCCCGGTCAACTCCGGGTCAAGGGCTGAAGTGGGCTCATCAAAAAAAAGAATGTCGGGGTCAAGGGCAAGTGCTCGGGCGATGGACACCCTTTGCTGCTGCCCGCCCGAAAGCTGGTAAGGATAAGCATCGGCCTTGTCCTCCAGCCCCATCTGCCGCAGCAGCCCCATAGCCTTGTCCACAGCCTCTTCCTTGTTCATCTTGAGCACATGGACGGGCGCCTCGGTGATGTTGCGCAGCACCGAAAAATGGGGAAAAAGGTGAAAATTCTGAAAAACCAGCCCAAAATACCGCCGTATCCTTTTCAAATCCGCGGCGGAAGCATAGACAACCTTGCCCTCGGCCGTTGTCTCCACCATTGTCTCGCCCTTGTAGATGATGCTGCCCCCGTCAACCTTCTCAAGGAGGGTAGCACACCTCAGCAGGGTAGACTTCCCCGACCCCGAAGGGCCGATAATCGAGAGCACCTGCCCCTTTTCCACCTTCAAGGACACATCCCGAAGGACGCAAAGGCCATCAAAGCCTTTCTTTATATTGTTCATTTCCAGCAAATACATAATGCTCCCCCTACCTGTAATAGCCGAATGCCCTTTCAACGCGTTCCATGAGCCAGGCAACAGCATAGTTAAAAATATAGTAGAAAACGCCTGCCACAATAAATGGAGCCACCGAAGACTGGGCGGAAGCTAAACTCTTTGCGGCGGTAAACATGTCTATGACGGAAATGACATGGGCAAGGGAAGTGTCCTTGACGAGAGTAATTACCTCATTGGTAATGGAGGGCAGTATCCTCTTTATCACCTGAGGCAGGATAATGAGGAAAAAGGTCTGCACCCTGCTAAATCCCAAAACCTGCGCGCTCTCGTACTGGGACAAGGGCATAGATTCAATGCCGCCCCTGTAAATCTCGGCAAAATATGCGGCGTAATTGAGCACAAATGCGATAATCACAGCATAAAACCGATATGTATTTGACAGCCTTATGCCCAAAAT
>JAKOXU010000019.1 GCA_029780875.1 Bacillota bacterium
AGGTTGTGTCCCAAATTTGGTAGGCAAGGAAGTTTACCGTGTAGACATGGTATTTTTTTGCGTTTTTAATTGTTACCGTGGTGGCGGAGTGGTCGTAATCCCAGTTTTCGGGAGAAACTTTTTCACCCGTTGTCCTGTCGTAAACTTCGAACCATTTCTTTGTGTCGTGGATGTTGTCGGGCCTGAACTGCTCCCGGTAGTAGCCCTTCATGATGTCGATTTTCACTGTGTCGGAGGTGGCCGTGACCGGGTCGGACATCAGGAATTTTTGGGTGAGTTGGTCCTCGTGCTCCTTCGCCCAGTTTTGGTCTGCCCTGGTCAGGCTGATGGTGGAGTAAACTGTGAGGCCCAGGTCTTTGATGTTTGCAGGAAGTTCGGTGCCGTCACTGTTACGCACCGCGTCGGCGCCCCATTTTTCGGCAATTTGAGCCAAAAGATGGTCCATGCCCGTTTGTACGGGTAGTGTGATACGCCCCTTTTTCTTCACAAGATTTTCCCCTTTCATATGAATTGGTTATTTTCCTACATTATATAAATCCCTGTGAGCAAAGTCAATTTAATTTGCGGCAGTGCGGCTATTTTTATTTGAAAAGGGCGCAAAACCATACGGCGGGTAGGGAAAAGGCAATATAATATCGCTAAAGGGGGATTTGGCAGGAAAAAGGTGATAATTGACGGCATTGGTCAGGAAAATAATGGAAAGGAATTGTCTGATTTTTCTAATTTTTATTGACTAAACCCATGAAATGATATATAATTCATATGCAATTTGTGATTATGCATAAATTATGGGGTCATCGTCAGAAAATATTGCATAAAAAAGATAAGACATAATGGGACATTTGATTTCAGCTTTGGTGAACCTTTTGTTGATGAAATGTTAAATTTAAACAGGTTGTGTGGCCTGTTTTTTAATTGCAACATATTGTAAGGAGGCAGAATTGATGAAGAGATTCTTTAGCATTCTTGCGTTGTTTGTGGTGCTGGCACTGGCGATGTCCCTTTTCGGATGCGGGCCCGGCGGCGGTGGCGATGTTGATGACGAAAACAATTTTAATGGCGGCGAAATAGTCATCGTGTGCTACTGGGACGATGTGCCCACGGAACCCGGCAACACCCTCTCATCCCAGAGATGGTATCAGCGCTATAAGGATTTGGAGAAAAAGTATAACTGCATCTTTACCTGCAATGTGCTGGTGGAAACCGAAATCTCTGCCCAGTTTGAGGCGGCTGTGCTTGCCGACAAAATTTTAGGCGACATTGTCTTCTTTAAGATGGAACACGCAAAGAAGTTCCAAAAGCAGAATATGCTCTATGATGTGAGCGATTATATGGACTTTACCGCCGACTATTTGAACAGCGATGTCACAAGGCTTTTTTCCGATCCCAAGACCGGCGCTGTGTACGCCTTTAGCAACTACAAGACCGGTCAGCGCAGCTTTTTAGTGTTCAACAAGGACATCTTTGACAGGTTCGGCGTAGAGTATCCCTATGAATATGTGAAGAACAATACCTGGACTCCCGAGAAATTTCTTGATCTAGCTACCAGGACTACCAGCAACAGCGAAGGCATCAAAGGATTTTACGGAATTGTCATTGACCCCTTCATTTCCTACTTTATCAATGGGTTTGGCGGTTCCATTTGCTACACCGACGAGAACGGGTATTATCAGTCCGGACTTTCCAAGCCCGAGACACTTGAAGGGCTCAGGTTTATCCGCGACATGAATGTTGTACATAAGGTGACCTATGTCCCGCAGACAGGCGTGGCTTGGGACGACTACATCAAGCAGTTCAAGGACGGCAAAGTCGCCATGGCGATGTGCGCCGACTTCCTCATGGATGACCTTTCCTTGAATATGGATGCAGACTATGGTGTTGTGCCTTATCCCAAGAAGCCGGAAGTGGCACAATGGGCAAATATTTCCGAGACCCACAATGTAAGGGTTATTCAGGCCAATATGCCTGAAAAGCGGGCAAAGGCGCTGTGCAAGGTTTACAGCGAGTATATGATGCCCCTTGCGAGCCCCGAAGAGCAAGAAGACCTGGATAGGGATACATTCGAGAACTGGTGCAAGGATCAGGAATCCGTCGATATCCTGATGGAGCTCAACAAGATTGAGCTGCGTGCCATTCAGCATATCGTGGCTTCCCCCAATGTCTTCTATGGCCTTGTCTATTCCGAGCTTGAGGCCGCAATGCGCGGTGAAAAGGATGTTTTGACGGTTATTGAAACTGTCGATCCCATATTCAAGGAAGAGCTCAAGGCTACCAATGAGGGTACCGAGTACTCCTATGAAGTCGAGGGCGAGTCGTAAAATTTAGGGTTTAAATGGAATAAGCTGTGCAGCCCCTGCCAGCGCGGGGGCTGCACGGAATGTTTGTCAGTGGCAATAAATTGTTATTGAAAAAATTGCTGTTTTCCAGTAGAATAAATGATAAATATTTCACTTGACACAAGTTGTCTTTAAGTGTTATATTTAAGTATGCTACAATATACATATAATGTAGCGTAATTCCCGACGGTTTTTATTGAAAAGGTAGAGAACCGGGTGGATTTGGGAAAGGTACAAGCCGTATTTTTGTCGAAATCCCGTTGCCTTATGAGTTGGGATAGTGTCGGAGGGAAACCTCTCGATTATTAAAATAATAAAATAGGAGTGTGTTTTATGAAAAAGTTCAGCAAGCGTTTTTCACTGCTGTTGGCATTTGTTATGCTGATTGCGATGTCAACTGCGGTACTGACATCTTCGGCCGCTGACGACGCAAAGATGGTTTGGGACTTTACCGGAACCACAGACGATTTGGCCACTTGGGAAGGTGAGGGCCGCCTCTATGCTTATGCTCCCTGGTCAATCGGCGATCTTGAAATCGTGAGCAACAAGCTGCAGATGTTCCACACCGTTCAGGAATCAGGATGCAACTCACTGGACCTTGTGATCAATGACGAACTTGAACCTGAAGATTTGAGCGCTTACAAGTCCATTGCTTTGTGGATTGACACCACAAAGACCAATCGTGCATTTACTATTAAGTTCTCCATCCGCGTTGGCAACGACTTTATCTCCATTTATCAGAATGCGCCTTATAACCTCTATTATGACAATGGTCCGAAGCAAGAAGCTGTTGCTTCCGGCGACGATGCCAACTGGATCTTCTTGAGACTGCCCGAGAACTTCAAGGGTTACATAGAGATGCCCTTCTCCTCTATGAATGTTCTCAACTGGAATGCAAACAATAAGAAGAATATTGACGCCAACCTCCTCAAGGGCGGATTTAGGCTTATCCTTGAATTCAATGAGTCTGTTGAGGGTGAGACTTCTACCATTGACAGCATTCAGCTGTTGAAGACCGGCGCAAAGCCCATCGGTTGGGTCCAGGGCGCTGCTTCTTCCAGCACTGCTCCTTCCAGCACGACTCCTTCCAGCACAACTCCTTCCAGCACTGCTCCTTCCAGCACGACTCCTTCCAGCTCAGCTCCCAGCCAGGGCGAATCTTCCGAGCCTGTTGATGAAAGCAGCAGCGAAGATGCCTCCCCGGCAGAAGGCAGCTCTGAAAGCGTTGATGAGTCTGCTGAGCCCTCCAGCGAGGAGAGCAGCAGCACATCCTCCTCTACAACCAGCGAGTCCAAAGAATCCAAGGGCCTGCCCACAGTAGCTATCGTAGTGCTGATTATCGTTGGCGTGGCCGTTGTTGCCGGCGGTGGATTCGCAGCTTACAAGTTTGTCTTCAGCAAGAAATAAGACGGAATAAACCTTAAAGGTTTTGCCGGAATGAGAAATTTCTCATTCCGGCTTTTTTGTTGGGGAAAAGGGGCGACCGGATAGGGTATGGGATTTTGTGGCGGAAAAATTGAGGTAGAATTTTTAAATAAAAAATACACAAAATTGTTTGTAAAAGACAAAAGATATGATATACTTTATATAGAAATGGCTTTTGCCGCAAAACGGGGCAAGCTCCACGGCTCCTTTTAAGAATTTAGGATTGCGATTTGCGCAAAAAAGGGATCGGATTGTTGCCTTATATTGGCCTGTTGATTTTGGATTCGGAAAAAGGGTCGACTTTAGCCTGCGTGTGGTATGATGTTTTGCAGTTATAGGGCGGGGTTTTCGGCTTGCTTTTTTACGATAAGGGATCAGATTTGCGGAAATTGGGCGGGTTTCGGCTCATATACTGAAAGTGGCAAGGTGTTATGCCTCAAAATGGGGCTGAAAGCCGGTTTGTCGGCATAAAGATTTTTGATTTCCGCAAAAAATGCGGATGGCGGCTCGGCTTCTTCTTGTGTGTTTATGGTTTGCCGTAAAGAAGGGCAGCCCTTGCCGTGTTTTTCGATGTGAAGGAATGGGCTTTGAGAAAATGGAACGGGTATTGGACTGATATTGTATTTGAGAGCCCGTTTTTTCCTTTGCCAAAGGGCTATTTTACTTGTGAAATTATTTAAGCTTGACTTTGTATTCATTTTTCTTTAGAATTATTAAAAAAATAGTATTTATAATCTTATAATTTGTATAATCTGACGGGATTGGAAACTTAAGGTGATTGTTTAATGGATAGCACCGGTTTTTTTTATGAGAATATTAAAGTTTTAGATACAGACGCCGTGAAGATTGGATATAAAAAGGGCGATAAAACTACCCATGCGGTGGTAATCCCTTCTCTTGGGGCGAACCTTGTGGAGTATGTCTATGAGGGGGAGCCCATAATTTTCTACCGGGAGGAAGATTTGAAAAAGGGGGAGTTTACCGGATGCCCGGTGCTCTTTCCCACTCCCAACAGGGTCAGGGGATGTTCTTTCCGCTTTAGGGGAAAGGACTACCCCCAAAAGAAAAAGGGACAGCCGAGGTTTCTCCATGGGCTTGTGTATGACGAGGCCTTTGTTTTATCCGATGCCGGGGTTAAAGGGGACTGCGCTTTTGCCGAGTGCTATATAGATTTTGACAGGGGTGGGGAGCTTTTTGAGAGCTTTCCCTTTGAGTGCAGGCTCACTTTGAGGTTTACCCTCTTTGAGGAGGGACTTAACATCTCCTGCTGTCTTGAAAACAAGGGGGAAGATGACCTTCCTTTTGGGTTTGGGCTTCACCCGTATTTCCATATGCCAAAAGAGTTAGACAGGACAGTCAAGATTGATACCGAGTTCTTTTTGGAAGTGGATGAGAATATCCTGCCCAGCGGCAGGCTTATCCCCGTTTTTGAGCGTTTCCCCGGCCTTAACGCCGGTGGTGTTAAGATTTCCAGATTAGTTTGCGATAACGATTTTTTGCTGTCGAAAGGAGGGAAGGCCAAAGTAAGCCTGAATGATCTTGGGAGGACTTTGACGGTTTCGGCATCGGGTGAGTTTGGACATTTGATGGTTTACAGGCCCGAAGGAGCTGATTTTATTTGTATTGAAAATCAGACCTGTTCCATTGATGCGCATAATATGTATTCAAATGGTTTGAAAGAGACTTCCGGGCTATTGATTTTACCTCCGAAGCAAAAGTTTTCAGGCTTTGTAACCTATTCTTTAAAGTAACTTTTGGGCGTTAATTGGTTTTTAACCAAGGTATAAAATCAATTGCAATTTTAAGGAGGTAAATTGATGAAAAGGTTCTTTAGCATTATGTCGCTCCTCTTGGTGCTAGTGCTGTCCCTTACCCTGTTTGGGTGCGACAAGGGCGGCAATAAAGGCGGAGGCGGCGGCGGAGACATTGACTTTGGGGGTCAGGAAATAGTCATTGTGTGCTACTGGGACGATGTGCCCGATGAGCCCGGCCCATCCTTGAGCAGCCAGAGATGGTATCAGCGCTACAAGGATTTGGAGAAAAAGTATAACTGCGTCTTTACCTGCAATGTGCTGGTAGAAACGGAAATCTCTGCGCAGTTTGAGGCTGCCAGCCTCGCACAGCAGAAGTTCGGCGACATCGTTATCTTGAAAATGGATAATGCGAAGAAGTTCCAGAAGCAAAGCATGCTCTATGATATTAGCAAGGTTATGGACTTGGATGCCGAATACTTAAACGATGAAGTTACCGAAATCTTCAAAGATCCAAAAACTGGTGCTGTGTATGCCTTCAGCAACTACAAGGAAGGCCAGAAGAGCTTCATTCTCTTCAACAAAAATATCTTTGACAGGTATGGCGTTGAGTATCCTTATCAATATGTAGAGAACAATACCTGGACTCCAGAGAAGTTCCTTGATCTTGCCACAAGGACTACCAATGACGCGGAAGGCGTCAAGGGCTTCTATGCCATTACCACTGATCCGCAAATTTCCTACTTCCTCTATGGTTTTGGCGGAAACATCGTTTACGCCGATGAAAACGGCTTGTATCATTCCGGACTTACCAAGGCCGAGACAATTGAAGGGCTCAAGTTTATCCGCGATATGAATGTTGCCCATAAGGTAACACTCGTTCCCGAGGCAGGCGTTTCTTGGACCCATCCCATCGAGATGTTCAAGGCCGGTAAAGTCGCCATGGTTAGCGGCGCTGACCACAATCTGGACGATCTTGCCCAGAACATGGACGACGATTACGGCATCGTGCCTTATCCCAAGAAGCCCGAGGTCCAGCAGTGGGCAAATATGCATGAGACCCACAATGTAAAGGTTATGCAGGCTATTCTTGACGACGATTACGCCAAGAAACTGGGCAAAGTTTACGGCGAGTACATGGAGCCCCTTGCCACTCCCGATGAGGCTGAAGCTCTCAACAGGGATCTGTTTGAGACCAGGGTCAGGGACGAGGAATCTGTTGAAATGCTCTTGATGCTCAACAAGATCCCCCTCACCGTTATCCGTCAGCTTTTGGCTTCTCCCAGCGTTTACTATGGCTTGGTCTATGATGATCTGAGGCAGGCCCTCAGGGGCGAGAAAGACCTCATGACTGTGATTGAAGCCGATGATCCCATCTTCAGGCAGGACATCGACGCCACCAATAGGGGCGAAGAATTCGAGTACAACCCGCCCGAAGCAGAAGAATAAGAACAATAGGGCCCGTTATAAAGTGACCGGCGCCGCAAGGCTTATAGCCTTGCGGCGTTTTTTATTTAGGATCGGGGGGGCGGGGGTGGAAGATATTTTTGCTTGCTTTTTTAGGGCGAAATGATTATAATATTCTTCAGAAGGATAGTATTTTATTGTTGCCCTTTTGCATAGCAAAACAGGCAATTTCCCGGCTGTGGGTTTTATACCGGGTCTGGGGGATTGTTTGACTATGTTTTTTTTACCGGAAGGGCTTTGACTGATAAGGCGTAATTTCAGCCGTGGTTTGACGGGAATATGCAGCATTGTGACGCAAACGAACTAATCCTTTAATTAATAAGACAGGATGTATTTATGAAAGTTTTTTCATTTATATTAGCTGTTGCCCTGCTGCTTTTGGTTTTCGCCGGCTGCGGTAAGGGTGACGGGGCTGAGGAGGGTTCCCTCCTTTTGAGCCCGGAAAAGGAAATTGAGAATTTAGTTGCCGACGGCGAGTTTGCCAATGGAGGCAAGGATTGGATTTTGGAAGGGGATATTGCCCTTTCCGACAAGGAGTCGAAGGGGAATTTTGACTCCCGCAGCCTTGTTTTCACCGGCGAGGGAAAGGCTCTTTACACCATAAAGGATGTGGAGCCAGGCACTTACAGCCTCAGGTTTTTCCTCAAAGGGCAGGGAGAGGTGCCCCCTGCGGAAATGACGGTGCAGGTGGACGGCAAGGGTGTGGCGAAAATCCCGTATACCCCCTTTGAGGGATGGTTTGAGTATGCCAGCGGAGCCATTGAAGTGTCGAAAAAGGGCGTTGTCACCTTGATTTTGCAGGTCAAGTCTGAAAATGCCAGTTCTTCCGGGAACTTTTCGACTACCAGCAAGGATGTTTCTTCCCAAAGCGGGGGGATGGCCCAGGCTGAAAGCGTCAAGGAGACCTTCAGGCTTTTCCTTGACGGCGTGCGTTTTTTAAAGCTGCCCCAGGGCGCGAATCCCGAGCCCGTTGCCGGGGATGACCCGGTATCCTTCCTTGCAAAGCGGGAGGACGGAAGCTTTTACATGAATGTAAACGGCGCCCCTTACCTTTACAGGCGGGTGGATATCGGGTTTATAGATGATAATTTTGAGCAATCGGTGGCCAGGGCTGCCGAGGCGGGGTTTGAGGTTTTCACTGTTACCCTGCCTTGGAAGGATGTTCAGTCCACCAACAATGAAAACAGCCTGAACTTCGACAAGATTGATGTTGTTTTGCTGGCTGCCGAAAGGTACAACATCAGGGCTGATATTGTTTGGGCAGGGTCTTCCTATAACGGCACTGTGGAGCTCGCACCTTTGTGGCTGCAGTATGACCATACCCTTCACTCGAAAGGGGAAAAGGACAAGTGCGAGACTATTCTGACAGGCAGGAATGCCAATGAAAAGCAGTGCATCGCTGATTTTGGGAACAAGAAGCTTTTGGAATATGAAAGTAAGGCTATAAAAGGGCTTATTGAATATATAGGCAGCAAGGATGTCGACCGCAGAATTGTGGGTATTCAGCTTCAGCACAATCCGGCCATTGCCTTTTATGCAAGCAGGGTCCAGGGGTATGAGGCGGCGGCAAGGTATTTGGATGAGCTTGGAAAGATTATTAAGGACTCCGACAGGCCCATGCTTGTGAGGGTCAACAGCCCCGAAGGGCTGGCGCCTCACTTTGCCTTTAATACACAGCACATCGACTTTAATGTTTGTGAGGTAAATTCCCAAAGCATGGCCCTGATACTCACCCGGTTTGACAGCTATAATTCCCGGGTGCCCGCTCTTTTTGCCGGGGCGGTTTACGGCAACACCTCGTCCCAGATCGTTGCTTCTTACCTTAAAGGGGCGGCAATATCTCTGAAACTCAAAGATATTGAGGCTTTGGGGCAGGATGAGGAGGACTACAGGGAAACGGCGGAATACAGGAGCATTAGGAACCTTAATTTTGCCGCGGCAAAGGTGGAAGGTCCCTTGGTTCTTGCCACGAATGAGCAGAAAACGGGGTTTAACTACTCCATAGACAAACCCCTTAACTTTTTAAACGAGATAAAAGAGTGCAGCAGGGTCTATATCAAGTGCCAGAACTTAAACGGAAATGCCCCGGTAAGCATTGCCTTTGTCAATGAGGGGGCTGTGTACTCGATTTCCGATTCCATGGCATACTTTTCGGTTTACGGTACCCTCGGCACTGCCTCTGTGGGCTCCTTTACAAGGCAGGGGGCGTGGACCGATGGGGAAGTGCTTTTGCTCAACGATAATTTGGACGGCAGCTTTGGCGCCGTGTGCGGTGAGGGGCAGGCACTGAGGATTCAGGTTGTAAACAGCGGAAAGCCCATTCAGGCTGCCCACTAAAGGGCAAATACCCGGGGTTTTGCGCGTATAATTTATAAATGCTAAAAGCCGGGCGCGGTAAAGGGAGGAAATATTTCCGGCAGGTTGCCCGAGTCCCTTTAAAGCTCTTGGCAGAGGAAAGTAAATTTCGGCTCACATTTAGCTGCAGAACGCGGTATTGTTAAGTATGGGTCAAAGTGTCGGGTGGGGCGATGCCCACGAGTAATCCCGGAACATTTTCCTGTATTTAATGTTAAGGCGTGCGTTGCTATCGCTGATTTTGCGTAATGCTTCAAGGCATTGCGCAGACTCTGCTTTGGCAACGCTTTTTTCTGTTGTCAGGTTTTGTAAAATCACATTTTCTATCCAAAAGGAGGATATTTTCCATGGGTATCTTTAACTCTCCCAAATTGTCGGGAACGGTAAAGGTGATTGCCTTCGCTCTGGCTTTGTTGCTGCTTTTGTCCTTTGCCGTGCCTGTTTTTGCCTCTGCCGAAACGGCAGGTGGTGAGGGGCAGGCAAGGATAATTGAGCCTATCGAAGGCTCATATGACGCCTACCTTGTAGAGAACAAGGGAGCCAATGCCGATGTGCCGGAAATTGTCATCCCGGGGGCAAGCTATTCCAACGCCAGCCAGGACGCTGATGTTAAGGTTTTGGCGCCGGGCGAGCTCAACGGCACTTATGCTACCTTCGGCGAGTGGAAGGACAGGTCCCTTCTGGTTTCCGAGAACGGGTATGTGGAATTTACCGTCGATATTGAGGTTGACGGGATGTACAGCATGGACCTTATTTACTTCCCCGTTGAGGGAAAGGCTTCCAATATTGAAAGGGAGCTTTATATTGATGGGGAGCTGCCCTTTAGTGAGGCTATCAGCGTTACCTTCCCCCGTATTTGGAAGAACATTACAAATGAGATACCTTCAGATAAAAGGGGAAATGACCTGTTGGTGACTCAAGTTGAGGACCCCCAATGGGTTACCGAACCTATTAAGGATTCCCTCGGGTACTATGATAAGCCCTATATGTTCAGGCTTACAAAGGGGACCCATACCATAAAGCTGGTGGCTGTAAGGGAGCCTGTGATTATCGGGGCTCTCGTGCTGCGGCCCGTGGAGGATGCTCCTACATACGCAGAGGTTAAGGCCCAATATGACAAATTGGGGTTAAAGCCCGTTGAAAATAAAAAGGAAAATGTGCTGAAGATTCAGGCGGAGCTGTCTACCAAAAAGAATTCCACGGCTTTGGCGCCTGTGTATGACCGCAGCTCCCCCTTGGTGGAGCCCTATCACTCGGCGGCTTTAAAGCTCAATACCGTGGGCGGCGGGCGCTGGAAGATGGCCGGCCAGTGGATTGAGTATGAGTTTGAGGTGCCCGAATCCGGGCTTTACAATATCAGCCTCAAGGTAAAGCAGGGCAATGCCCGCGGCCTTGTCGTCACAAGGCGGTTGTATATTGACGGCAAGCTTCCCTTTAAAGAGGCGGGAGAGCTTACCTATCCTTACTCCACAAAGTGGAAGATGGATACCCTCGGGGATGAGGATGGAGATTTCCTTTTCTATTTCGAAAAGGGCAAGAAGCACACCATCAGGGTTGAGGCAAGCCTCGGGGAACTTGCCGATTTCTGCCGCGTGGTGTCTGACTCCGTGAATGTGCTCAATGCCTGCTACAGGAAGATTGTCACAATTACGGGAACAAACCCTGATGTGAACCGCGATTTCCGTTTCAAGGCCTTGATTCCCGATGTGATCGAGACCTTTAAGAAGCAGTCCGATGCCCTTTATGAGGTTTCCCGCGAGATGATGGAGTTTACGGGGAGCAAGAGCAGCTATACCGCTATCCTCGACACCCTCGCCTATCAGCTCAATCAGATGTACAACAGGCCCGATACCATTGCCCGCAGGCTCAAAGCCTTTAAAGATAACCTGACATCCCTTGGTGCATGGGTGCTCAATGTGCGTGAGAGCGATTTGAGCATGGACTATTTGCTTATTCATCCCGTCGGATACAAATTGCCGAGGGCACAGCACAATATTTGGGAAGCCTTTGTGCATCAGGTAAATACCTTTATAGCGTCCTTCTTTATGGATTATAACGCTATCGGCGATGTGGATGCCGTTGAGAAAAGTATTACCGTTTGGATTAACGGCGGCCGCGATCAGGCGCAAATCGTTAAGACGCTTGCCGATGCCTACTTTACTCCCAATAAAAACATCGGTGTCAATATCAAGCTGGTTCAAGGTGCCCTTTTGCAGGCTACCGTTTCCGGCAAGGCTCCCGATGTGGCTTTGACGGTGGGCGGCGGCGATCCCGTCAACTACGCTATCCGCAACGCCGTCCTTGACTTGACCCAGTTCCCGGATTTTGAGGAGGTAAGCAAGAGCTTCCATCCGGCGGCCTTGACGCCCCTTACCTTTGATGGGAAGGTGTACGGTTTGCCGGAAAAGATTAATTTCCACATGCTCTTTTACCGCACAGATATCCTTGAAGAAATAGGCGTGGAAGTGCCCAGAACTTGGGATGATGTGTATAGGATTTTGCCCATACTCCAGCAGTACAACATGGAAATGGGCATCCAGACTTCCGATGTTACCACAATGAACATGTCGGGCTTTATCTCCTTTGGCATGTTCCTGTATCAGAAGGGCGGGGACTTCTATACTTCCGACCATTCCCGCGCTGACCTGGATTCCGAGCCGGCCATTGAAGCCATGAGGCAGTGGACCGACTTCTATATTAACCGAGTGCAGCCGGTGCAGTTCGACTTTGCTACCCGTTTCAGGAGCGGCGAGATGCCCCTTGCAATTGTGGACTATACATTCTATAACCTGCTGACCGGATTTGCTCCCGAAATCAGGAATATGTGGAGCTTTACCATGGTTCCGGGCACTCCGAGAGAGGACGGAACACTTGACAGCACAGTCGCTTCCACCGTTGCGCCCTGTATGATTATGAAGCAGACAAAGTATCCGGAGGAGTGCTGGGAGTTCCTGAAATGGTGGACTTCCGCCGAGACCCAGATTGCCTTCGGCCGCGAAATCGAGAGCCTGCAGGGTGAAATGGGAAGGTACCCCACCGCCAATATGGAGGCTATCTCCAGACTGCCTTGGCCTACGAAGGACTATAATTCCCTGATGTCGCAGTTTGAGCAGATTAGGGGAATTCCCGAAGTGCCTGGCGGATATTTTGCGTGGCGCCATGTGGACAATGCCTTTAGGGAGATTTACAACAGGAATATCGATGCCCGTGAGGTTATGTACGACTATAACAACATCATCAACAGAGAGATTATCCACAAGCGCAAAGAATTTCGTTTGGAATAAATTTTTAGAGAATCGAGGTGCCGAAGTTGGCTGTGGAAAATACCATTAAAGAAAAAGCCCGTCCAAAGAAGAAAGGCCTTTGGAAGGAAATCAAGAAGAACAACATAGCTTACCTGTTTTTAGCCCCGTATTTTATACTGTTTTTCATCTTTACCGTATTGCCGGTGCTGGTTTCCCTGGCGCTGAGCTTTACCTACTTTAACATTCTTGAGCCGCCAAAGTGGACTTTCCTTGACAACTATCTGCGTATGTTCCTTGAGGACCCGGACTTTTTGCAGGCGGTCAAGAATACCTTTGTGTACGCCGTTATAGTCGGGCCCGTCGGATACCTGATAAGCCTTATGGTGGCCTGGTTTATCAATGAGCTCAACACAAAGGTAAGGGCAGTTGTCATCCTGCTCTTTTACGCCCCCTCTATTTCGGGTACCGTTTACCTTGTGTGGAAGCTGATGTTCAGCAGCGACTCCTATGGGTATTTGAACGGAACTTTGCTGAAGCTCGGGGTAATTAGCCGGGCTATCCACTGGCTGCAGGATCCCAAATATATTTTGGGGATAGTCATTATCGTAGGCCTGTGGATGAGCCTTGGTACCAGCTTTCTCGCCTTTGTTGCCGGTTTGCAGGGCATAGATAAGTCCATGTATGAGGCGGGCGCCGTGGACGGAATAAAGAACAGGTGGCAGGAATTGTGGTATATCACCTTGCCCACCATGAAGCCCCAGCTTATGTTCGGTGCCGTTATGTCCATTACCGCGGCTTTGGGCGTGTCCGACATTGCCACCAACATTGCCGGTTTGCCCAGCGTTCAGAATGCGGGCCTGACGATTGTTAACCACCTTATCGACTACGGCTGGATGAGGTTTGAAATGGGTTACGCTTCGGCTATCGCAACCGTGCTCTTTGTGTTGATGGTGATTCTAAACAAGTTTGTCCAGCGGCTGCTGCGCAAAATCGGCAGTTGAGGCGGAAAGGGAGGGTTTACTTATGAAAAAAAGGTTTCGCATAAAAAAGAGGCTCAACCGTTCCGTTGGCGGAGATGTGGGCGTTTATATCTTTATTATCCTGTTAGGGCTCTTTATGGCGTTCCCCATTGTGTATGCCATCAGCAATGCCTTTAAGCCTTTCCACGAGCTCTTTATCTTCCCCCCCAGGTTCTTTGTTAAGGAACCTACCTTTGAGAATTTTTCGGATATGTTTAATGTGATGTCCAGCTCTTGGGTGCCCTTTTCAAGGAATATTTTCAATACCTTCTTTGTGACGGCTTTGGGAACTGTGTTTCACATATTTGCCGCTTCCCTTGCGGCATACGCCTTGGCGAAGTTTAAGTTCCCGGGCAACAAGGTGATATTTGAAATTATCGTTTTGTCCCTTATGTTTGCCGCTTCGGTTACCGATATTCCGAGATTTATTATCATGTCAAAGCTAGACATGATTGACTCATACAGGGCTATGTATATCCCGCCCATTCAGGCTCCCTTGGGGCTTTACCTCATGAAGCAGTTTATGGAGACCCTTATCCCCGACAGCCTGCTGGAGGCGGCAAGGATTGACGGCAAGAGCGAGTTTGGCATCTTCTGGTCCATAGTGATGCCCTTGGTCAAGCCGGCATGGCTTACCTTGACGATTTTGTCAATCCAGAGCCTTTGGAATACTACGGGCGGTGCCTATATTTACAGCGAAGAGCTCAAGACCATCCCTGTTGCCATGAACCAGATTATCGCCAGCGGTATCGCCAGAGCGGGCGTCGGCGCAGCGGTTTCGGTCTTTATGATGGTTGTGCCCGTTGTTGTATTCATTGTGTCTCAAAACCAGATAATTGAGACCATGGCTACCTCCGGTATGAAGGAATAGCGAAGGGAGTTGAACCGATTGAAGCGATTTATTGTATTAAGCCTCATATCGATGCTGCTGGTGTCGATGTTGGCCCCCATGACTGCCAGCGCCGCCGTCAACTCGTACATATACGATGTCAACGGCGTGGCATATGCTCCTGCGCCTGCCGAGGTAACCTATTACTTCAACGGAACCGATGCAGGCAGCGGGCTCTTTAACAGGCCGAAGGATATGGCTTTTGGGCCTGACGGGAAGCTGTATATTGCAGATACCGACAACGATAGGATCGTTGTATTAAACGAGTTTTACAAAGCTGAATATTCATTCACGGTTTTTACCGATGACAGAGGCGTTGCTGACTCCTTGTCAAAGCCCAACGGCATTTTTGTCACCAAGGACGGGGACATTTACATTGCCGATACAGGCAACACAAGGGTCGTGGCCTTTGACAAGGATTGGAACTATAAGCTGACCATAATCATTCCGATGTTTTATGAGTCGGTGGAAGACCCCATTGACAAAGGAATCAAGTATTCCATCAAGAAGGGCGAGACCGTTGAGGAGAATGTCCTTGTCATGGAAAACGAGGAGCTTGGTACACCCGTTTTGGTAAAGGGGTATACCGACGACAAGGGGGTTGAGCGGCCCCTGATCGGCCCGACGGGCGTCAGTGTATCCCATAACGGGTACCTGTATGTGCAGTTCAGCGAATTGAGCCTTGTCCGGGTATTTTACCGCGGCGAGTTTGTAAGGGAGTTTAAGACTTCCGACCTTTTCCCCAACGATTACAGCTTTAAGCCCAAGAAGGTGGCCTCGGAAGGCGGGCGCGTATTTGTGGTTTCCGAGGACGACACAAACGGGCTTATGCTCTTTGATACCAATGGCAACTTCCATTCCTACAACGGCGCAAATAAGCTGACCCGGTCCATTTGGGAGATTTTCAAAAAGCTGATTGCTACGGCGGCGCAAAGGGAATACATCCCGCCGAAGATCCCCACTCCCTTTGATAATGTCACTATAGACGAAGACGGGTTTGTTTATACCGTTATGGGAACCGTGGACAAGTGGAACCCCTTTAAATCCAAGCCTATCCGCAAGCAGACAAATGCCGGCGACGACATTATCCGCGGCACTCCCGTTGGCGATATGAAGTTCCCGCCGGAAGGCACTAAAAACGCTACCGTTGTGGGCCCCTCCCAGCTTGTGGACATTGTGGTAGGGGAAAGGGGCGTTTACAGCGTCCTTGATACCCGCCGCGGCAGGGTATTTACCTATGACTATGACGGCAATTTGCTCTTTATATTCGGCGATATAGGCGATACCGCAGGTACCTTCAGGGGCGCTACCGCCATCGAGCGCAAGGACGACAAGATCCTTGTGCTGGATAACCTGTCGGGATATATTACAGTATTTACCCTGTCGGACTACGGCAGGCTCATCATTGACGCGGAAAATGCCTATTATTCGGGCAACTATGAGGAAAGCGAAAGGCTTTGGAAGGAAGTTTTGAAGAAAAACTCCAACCTTGAGATCGGGTATGCGGGTTTGAGCAAGGTGTACCTGCGGCAAGACAGGTATAAGGAGGCTTTGGAGTACGCAAAGCTGGGCAAGACGAAGTTCTATTACTCCAAGGCCTTCCAGTACTACCGCGAGCAGGTGGTCAAGGCCAATATCTACTGGGGCCTTGCCGTTGTGCTTGTGCTGGCGGTGCTGATAGCTCTATTCAGGAAGTTTGCAATGCCCAAAATCCGTGAGAAAAAGCCCCTTGACAGGTTTGAGACTTGGAGAGGGCTGAAATACGCTTTCCATATCATATTCCATCCCTTTGACGGCTTCTGGGATATGCACCATGAAAAGCGCGGCAACGCAAAGGCTGCTACCGTGATTTACGCGCTGATTATGCTGCTTATGATTGTGAAGTCCCAGTTTACCGGATTTTTGTTCGGGCCCTTGACCGAGAAGGAGTTTAATGTGCTCTTTACCATCGGTTCCGTGGCAATTCCCGTGATTTTGTGGTGCGTGTGCAACTGGTCCATTACCACCCTCTTTAACGGGGACGGAAAGCCCATAACAATCTATACCGCTACGGCCTATGCTATGGTGCCCTTTATACTCATCAATGTGCCCATCATAATTTTGAGCAATTTCTTTACCCTTGAAGAGGGCGTGCTGCTGACGGTGTTGGCGGGTATCGCCGTTGCTTGGTGTGCCTTACTGCTCTTTGCCGGGATGCTGACTATTCACCAGTACACCATCGGCGGTACCGTGGTCACCATGATGGCTACCGTTTTGGGCGCCGCAATCGTGATATTTATCGTGATGCTGGTGTTTAGCCTGCTGCAGCAACTTGCCATGTTCGCTGTCAGTGTGTATCAAGAAATCATAACCAGAATGTGAGGTGGACAGTGATGATTAACAAGATCGTTTTGGGCATTAAAATTGCCGTGGGAGTAGCGGCTTTGTGCGTTGTGCTTTTCCTCGGCTATTTGTTTGTACTGCCCGTGTTTCTGCCCGACAGGTCGGAATACGGCGACAGCGAGCTGGCTCCCAAAGTGAACAGGCCCTTTGTGGAATCCGAGGATGCTCCGGAAGGATTCGTGCTTGCTTATGAGGACAGTGTGAGCGGGGCAAAGCTCTTTATTAATAAAAGAACTACCGAAGTCGCTTTGATGGATAAAGACGGCAACTTCCTCTTTTCCAATCCCCAAGACAGGGATGAGGACAACTTTGCCCAGAAGATGGAAAAGGGCAGGCTTGCTTCACAGCTTAAGATTATCTACTACACCAGAAAAAGTGAACTCAAGCAGATGGATAACTTCAACAACTGTCTCAATAACTACGACCCCAATTCTTCGGAAGAGGCTCCCTTTACCATTGAGCCGATAGATAAGGGCGTCAGAATCACCTATTCCATCGGTGAAAAGAAATATGTCAGGGAAATGCTTCCCCAGATTGTGAGCAAGGAAAAGTTTGAGGAATTGATCCTTAACAAGCTTGAGGGTGCCGACGCTAACGACATCAAGAACCGCTTTAAGCTGATTGAAAAGGGTCAGGCCACTGACGAGGACAAGAACCTTTACCCCTATGATGCGGTTCGGAAAAACAATGAAGATGTGTATGTGTTGAGGAGCAATGTCAGGCCTTCCTTCGTTGTTGAGAAGATTTACAAAATAATTTTCGGGAAAACCGACTATACCGTGGAGGAAATGGAAAAGGACAACGAGCATTTCGGCGTTGAGGGAGAAATTGTGGCTGCCGAGCTCTTTGTGATACCTCTTGAGTATACCCTTGACAACGGCAACCTTGTCGCCACAATCCCCTGCAAGGCTGTTGAGGTGCCCCCTACCTTCCACTTGACCCAGATTCACTTGCTCGAATTCCTCGGCGCCGGTTCCATAAAGGAGGATGGGTACATATTCGTGCCCGACGGCAGCGGGGCCATTATAAACTTTAACAACAAAAAGACTTCGCCCTATACTCCTGCTATGGCTATTAAGCTGTATGGCAGGGATAGGACAAAGCGCCTTATGGAGATAACCGATAATCCGGAGCAGGCGGTGTTCCCGGTATTTGGCATTAAGAGAAATGACAGCGCCGTCTTTGCAATCATTGAAGATGGCGACGCCCATGCCATTATCAACGCCGATGTTTCGGAAAGGGCTTCTTCCTACAACAAGGCTTATGCCAGCTTTGAAATAAAGCCCTTCGACGAGATGGTGGTTTCCACCGATGCCGAAAAATTTATCACAAATAAGTACCAGAATAAACCCTATCAGGGATATATCAAGGTGCGGTACAGCTTGCTTACCGGCGATGAAGCCGACTATTCCGGAATGGCTAATTTCTACCGGGACTACCTGATTGATAAGGGGATTTTGAAGAAGGAGAAAATTGAATCCATTCCCTTTACCGTTGAGTACCTGGCTGCGGCGAAGGACAAAAAGTATTTCCTCGGTGTGCCCTTTGTGAGCCTGCGGTCCCTTACCACTACCGAGCAGGCCCTTGAAATCACAAAGCAGCTCTATGACGGGGGAGTTGACAATATCAATGTCAAATACTCGGGCTGGTTTGCAGGCGGATATGAGAATAAGCTGCCAAACCGTGCGTCGCCCCTTGGCAAGATCGGCGGCAAGGGCGGATTTAAAGAGCTTGCCGAAGAGCTTGAGAAGATCGGCGTTAAGCTGTATCCCGATGCTGCTGTGGTTCAGGTTTATGAGGGGCTGCCCTTCTTTAACCCCTATGAGATGGCTACCCGCAACGGGTACAACATTATCTCCAAACAGTATAAGTATGATCCCGTTGGGCGGTTTGCCGACAACACCCAGCGCACCAGCTTTGTTATGAACGCCAAATATCTTGAAAAGGCAGTGGCAGGGTATGTTGACAGGATGCAGAAGCTGGGCGTCGACAATGTGTGGTTCAGAGATCTCGGCTCCATACTCAATTCCGACTTCCACGGAAAGAATAACCTTGACAGGCAGGTTGCCATCGAATACACGGTAAAGGCAATTGAGGCGGCAAAGGAAAAGGGCATGACTGTCGGATTCGATACCGCCAATATCTATGCCGTGAAATATGCCGATAACATTATTAATCTTCCCCTTTCCTCTTCCAGCTACGCTTTGTCCGATGAGAGCGTTCCCTTTGTGGAAATGGTCTTGAGCGGGTGCAAGAATTATTCGGGTCCCGCGGCTAACCTGAGCGGCAAGACCGACCACGAAATGCTCAAGGCTGTGGAGACGGGCGGCGGGCTGTACT
This sequence comes from Bacillota bacterium, assembly GCA_029780875.1. Classification (GTDB taxonomy): domain Bacteria; phylum Bacillota; class Clostridia; order Oscillospirales; family Acutalibacteraceae; genus JAKOXU01. Next base: position 19,210 of record JAKOXU010000019.1, read on the forward strand.
TCAGGTGGATTTACGCCGACAACATCGTCCTCAAGAAGATGTACTATAAATACAGGGCTGACCTTTATTCCCTGTATTACGGCGACTGGATTGAGGATGCAATCGCCTTCTATAACAGGATGGAAGAGGAGTTCCTTTCCATACGCCAGGGCAGCATCAAAAAGCATGAGAAGCTGGCCGACAATGTATATAAGACGACCTGGGAATCGGGTTATGTGGTGGTAAACTACAACGATTATGACTATGTGGTTGACGGAGTGGTAATCGCAAAGGCGAATGACTTTGCCGTATACAAAACCGGCGTTTCCGAAGTGAACGGAGAGGGGGTAGCTCAATAATGAAGAAGTTTGGCTCCATCCTTGAAAAAATAATGCCTCGGAAGAAGGCGGCAGAAGCCGCCGCGGCGGCTCCCGCGGGAAATCCCATTGTCCGCAGGAAGAAAAAGGGGCTGTCTTTGCAGGGCAAGCGGGCCGTCGCGGGCCTATTGTTCGTGACGCCCTTGATTTTGGGTATGGCCTTTTTCTTCCTTCCCGCAATAATAGATGCAGTAAAATTTTCCTTTCACAAGATAAACCGAGGGATTGGGGGATATACCCTCGATTATGTGGGGTTCTCGTGGTATGACTACGCCATTAACCAAGACAAATGGTATAGGTTTAGCTTGATTGAGTCCCTTGCAAATATGTTTTTCAGCGTTCCCCTGGTGCTTATCTTCAGCTTCTTTATGGCTTCGGTTTTGAATCAGAAGTTCAGGGGCAGGGCCTTTTTCAGGGCTATACTCTTTCTGCCGGTAATTATCAGCGCCGGCGTGGTGCTGAAGCTTGACAACTTGAACCTTTTCACTACCGCGCCCCAAAGCGCTGTCGCGGCAGATACCATCTCGGCCCTTGACCTTGTGCCCTTGCTTATCAAGTTGGGGATGCCCACAAGCATTATTAGTCAAATCAGCAGCATCATTGCAAGGATTTATGAGATTGTGACGGCTTCCGGCGTGCAGATACTCATTTTCCTTGCCGCCATGCAGACTATCCCGCCGTCCCTCTATGAGGCTTCCACCATGGACGGGGCTACGGGCTGGGAAAACTTCTGGAAGATTACCTTCCCCATGCTTTCGCCTTACATTTTGTCCAATGCCGTTTACACAATCGTGGATAACCTCGGCTCCTTTAAGAGCCCCGTTATGCAGTACATGGTTTCCGTGGCTACGGGGATTCACGGTGACCTTTCCAAGAGCATTGCCATGGCTGTAATCTTCTTCTCTTGCCAGCTTGTGGTCATTGCCATTATTACCGTGCTGGTGTCCCGGCTGGTATTCTACTATGATTAAGGAGGGTAACACAGTGA
>JAKOXU010000021.1 GCA_029780875.1 Bacillota bacterium
CCCCTCCATTCGACGGAGGGGGTGGAATTTTGGCTTATTCGGTTGGTTCCGGGGCGGGTTCTTCGTCATTTTTGACGACCCAGATTTTGTCGATGCGGCGGTCGGAAACCGACAGGACCGTGAAGGAGTAGCCGTCGATGACTACCGTGGGATTGTCGCCGGGTTCGGGGATGTAGCCGAGCTTGTCAAGGAGAAGGCCCCCGATGGTGTCGTATTCCCCTTCCGGCAGGTCGATTTCCAGCATATGGGCCACTTCATAGATTGGGGTTGTGCCCTCTACCGTGAAGGTGTTTTCCGTGACTTGGGAGATTTCCTCTTCCTCGTCGTCGTATTCGTCCTGGATGTTGCCCACGATAAATTCCAATAGGTCCTCCATGGTGATTATGCCGGCGGTGCCGCCGTATTCGTCTACTACCACCGCCATGGAGAGCTTTTTATCGGAAAGTTCCCTAAAAAGTTCCACGCAGCGCTTTGATTCCGGCACGAAAAAGGCCGGGCGCATGATGTCGGTGAGTGTTAAGTTGTCAATGTCTTTTTCGCCTACATATTGGAGCAGGTCTTTTACATAGATTATCCCGATGATGGAGTCAAGGTCTTCCTTGTATACCGGTATGCGCGAATAGCCTTCTTCTATTGCGATTTTTTTAAGGTCTTCAATAGTCTTGTCGTATTGGATGGCCGAGACTTCCGTGCGGTGGGTCATGATTTCGCTTATCATGACATCGTCAAACTCGAAGATGTTGTCGATCATGTCACGCTGGCTTTCTTCAATGACGCCTTTCTCGCCGCTCTCGTCAAGGAGGGAGCGGATTTCTTCCTCGGATACCGACGCTCTGTTGACGATGTTTGGCAGCCCGAATATGTGGAGTATGCCGTTGGTGGTAAAGGAGAGAAGTTTTATCGCCGGTTTTGCGATAAAGGCGATGAAGGCGAGGGGACGCGCTGACAGGTATGCCACGGTTTCGTACTTGTGCAGCGCAACGGTTTTGGGGATGAGTTCCCCGAATACCAGCGTAAAAAAGGACAAAATCAAGGTGATGAGCACAATCGAGATGCCTTGGGCGATTGAGCCCGGGATGTGGATTTTCTCAAGGAGGGAGGAAAGCCTTAAAGTGAAGGCGTTGGCGGCTACCGCCGAGGATAGCAACCCGGCGATGGTTACCCCTACTTGAATTGTGGCGAAAAAGCCGCTGGGGTTTGATACCAGCTTTTGAAGCAGTTTTGCCCGCTTGTTGCCGGATTCCGCCATCTTTTTGAGTTTGGATTCCTTTAAAGTTATGATGGCGATTTCCGCCATGGCGAAAAAGCCGTTTAGCAGGGTAAGCAAAATTATAATTATAAGTATTAACAAAAGGTTGTCAGGTTCAGGAAGGGGGTCTGATGACATTAAATCGGTTTTCTCCTTTCAATTTGAAAAAGTTTTCTTATATAATACATGATATTTTTACCAATGTCAAATGTTTAAGGACAAAGGGGTTTTAAGGGTTTTTGTGAAAATGCCCAAAAAAGGTGTAGGTGGGGGAAATTAATTAAAAAATAGGCAAAATTGAATGAAAAATGCCTAAAATATAGTTTACATTATTATAGTTAGGTGTTATTATATTAGATGGTTTATTGTGTCCTTTTTTGTGTGTGACTTGACATAAAAAGAAATTTTAAAAGAGAGGAAGCGTTTAGATGTCTCGTCAAATGAAAACTATGGATGGAAATACCGCTGCGGCTCATGTAGCCTATGCCTTTACGGAGGTTGCAGCAATATTTCCCATCACTCCCTCTTCCAACATGGCCGAGGAAACCGATAAATGGGCGGCCTCCGGAAGGAAAAATATATTCGGGCAACCGGTAAAGGTGGTTGAAATGCAGTCGGAGGGCGGCGCTGCCGGCGCAGTGCACGGTTCCTTGACGGCCGGAGCCTTGACCACTACTTATACCGCTTCGCAGGGCCTCCTGCTTATGATACCCAACATGTATAAGATGGCGGGTGAGCTTTTGCCCAGCGTCATCCATGTTTCCGCCCGTACCGTTGCTACCCATGCCTTGTCTATTTTCGGCGATCACAGCGATGTTTATGCATGCCGCCAGACAGGGTATGCTTTGCTGTGCTCCGGAAATGTGCAGGAAGTTATGGATTTGGGCGCTGTTGCCCACCTTTGTGCCATTAAAGGCAGTGTGCCCTTCCTTCATTTCTTTGACGGGTTCCGCACTTCTCACGAGATTCAGAAGATTGAGGCTTGGGATTATAAAGATTTAGAAGAGATGCTTGATTTTGAGGCTGTCGCCGAGTTTAGAAAGAGGGCATTAAATCCCGAACGCCCCGTGTTGCGCGGGTCGGCCCAGAACCCCGATATCTTCTTCCAAGCCCGGGAGGCTTCCAACCCCTACTACGATGCGCTGCCTGCCGTTGTGGAAGAATACATGAACAAAATTAACGAGAAAATCGGCACTGATTATAAGCTCTTTAACTACTATGGCGCGCCCGACGCCGAAAAGGTCATTATCGCCATGGGTTCCGTGTGCGATACCATTGAGGAGACCATCGATTATTTGGTTTCTAAAGGTGAGAAGGTTGGACTTATCAAGGTGCACCTTTACAGGCCCTTCTCGACAAAGCATTTAATCGAGGCTTTGCCCGATACCGTCAAGAAGATTTCCGTTCTTGACAGGACGAAAGAGCCCGGTGCTACCGGCGAGCCCCTCTATCTTGATGTGGTGGCGGCTTTGAAAGGCTCAAAGTTTGAAAATGTGGAGATCCTATCCGGTAGATACGGCCTTGCTTCCAAGGATACCACTCCTGCCCAAATGATGGCGGTTTACAGGAATATGGATTCCGGCAGCCCCAAGCAGGTTTTCACTGTGGGCATTAAAGATGATGTTACCAACCTTTCCCTCGAGGTTGTGGACCACGATATTGATACCGTTCCCGAAGGCACCACTTCCTGCAAGTTCTGGGGGCTGGGTTCCGACGGTACCGTTGGTGCTAACAAGAACTCCATTAAGATTATCGGCGACAACACCGATATGTATGCCCAAGGATATTTTGCCTATGATTCCAAGAAGTCGGGCGGCCTTACGGTGTCCCACCTGAGGTTTGGCAAGAAGAAGATTAAATCCACCTACTTTGTCAGCAAGGCTGATTTTGTGGCTTGCCATAACCCCTCCTATATCGGCAAGTATGATATGGTGCAGGAGATTAAGCCGGGCGGCACCTTCCTGCTCAACTGCCCGTGGGATGAGGCCGGCCTTGAAGAGCACCTGCCCGCAGATGTGAAAAAGTATATCGCAAAGAACAACATCAACTTCTATATCATAGACGCCATTTCCATTGCAAAGGAAATCGGCCTTGGCGGCAGAATTAACACCATCATGCAGTCGGCCTTCTTTAAGCTTGCCAACATCATACCCGTTGAGACGGCGGTACAGCTCATGAAGGATGCTGCTACCAAGTCCTTTGGCAAGAAGGGCGAAAAGATTGTTGCCATGAACCATGAGGCCATCGACAGGGGTCTGACGGGGCTCAAGAAGGTTAATGTGCCCGCTCACTGGGCCGATGCCGATGAGCAAGAGGCTGAAGTCGTCGTCAAGGGCGACAGGCCTGAGCTTGTGAAGTTTGTAAAAGACCTGCTTATTCCCATTAACGCGCAGAAGGGCGATTCCCTGCCTGTGTCGGCTTTCACCGATTATGTGGACGGCACCCTGCCCCAGGGTTCTGCCGCTTACGAAAAGAGAGGCATTGCGGTGGATGTGCCCGAATGGATTCCCGAAAACTGCATCCAGTGTAATTTCTGCTCGCTGGTATGTCCCCACGCGGTAATCAGGCCCTTTGCCCTCAATCAAGATGAGGTTGACAAGGCGCCGGAACTTCTCAAATCCAAGCCCATGACGGGTATGCCGGGGCTTAACTTCTCCATCTGCGTGTCGGTGCTCGACTGCACGGGTTGCGGGCAGTGCGCCGCTGTGTGCCCGGGCATGAAGGGGAACAAAGCCCTTGTCATGAAGCCAATTGATACCCAGAGGGAGAAGCAGGAAGTCTTTGATTATGCTTTGACTCTTGAGGATAAACCCGAAATCTTTGATAAGTTTAAGGTTACCACCGTCAAGGGCAGCCAGTTCAAACAGCCCCTCCTTGAGTTCTCGGGCGCTTGCGGTGGATGCGGCGAGACACCTTATGTCAAGCTGGTGACACAGCTCTTTGGCGACAGGATGCTTATCGCCAACGCTACGGGTTGTACCTCCATTTGGGGCGGTTCGGCTCCTTCCACGCCATATACCGTCAACAAGAAAGGCCATGGGCCTGCTTGGCAGAACTCCCTCTTTGAGGATAACGCCGAGTTTGGGTACGGCATATTCCTTGCCCAGAAGGCTATCCGCGAGAGGCTGACCGGATATGTGGCAAAGGTGGCCGAGATGGCCGACGGCGATCTCAAGGCGGCGGCCCTGGAGTGGCTCGATACCCGAGACGATGGCGAGACAAATCCCGCGGCTTCCGAAAGACTCAAGGCCGAACTAAAGAAGGTGTCCGGCGGGGAGCTTGCCGGGCTTGCCAAGATGATTTTGGCGGAGGAAGAATTCTTGTCCAAGAAGTCGGTGTGGATTTTCGGCGGCGACGGTTGGGCTTATGATATCGGTTTCGGAGGCCTTGATCATGTGATTGCTTCGGGCGAGGATGTGAATATCCTTGTGCTGGATACCGAGGTTTACTCCAATACCGGCGGCCAGTCATCCAAGTCCACTCCTACCGGCGCGGTGGCCCAGTTCGCCGCTTCCGGTAAGGGCGTCAGGAAGAAGGATTTGGCTGCTATCGCCATGAGCTATGGATATGTCTATGTGGCTCAAGTGGCTCTGGGTGCCGACTATAACCAATGCCTCAAGGCGATTTATGAGGCCGAGACCTATAAAGGGCCTTCCCTCATCATTGCCTACGCTCCCTGCATTAACCACGGAATTAAGGGCGGCATGGGGCTCGGCATGGAAGAGGTGAAGAAGGCTGTTGCGGCCGGGTACTGGCACAACTTCAGGTTCGATCCGCGCAGGGCTGAATTGGGTGAGAATCCCTTCATGCTGGACAGCAAGGAGCCGAGCGATAGCTACCGCGACTTTATCATGAATGAGGTGCGGTACAGCTCGCTGCTCAAGGCCTTCCCCGACAGGGCCGAGAGGCTCTTTGAGCAGGCTGAGAAAGAGGCTAAAGACAAGTATCAGGCCCTGCTCAGGCGGACAAAGCTGTACGACAAAGAGTAAATTTGAGTTTAAATTGGCCGGCACTTGAAAAAGTGCCGGCTTTGTTTATTTAATGGAGAGTTTTGCTATTGACATATTTTTTATGACAAATTATAATGTAGTGGCATCTTTGCGGGCATGGCGGAACTGGCAGACGCGCAAGATTTAGGATCTTGTGCCGAAAGGCGTGCAGGTTCAATTCCTGTTGCCCGCACCATATAAGAACGCTGATGTTGATACAATGATTATCAACATCAGCGTTCTTGTTTTATTCCAAAAAGGCCTTTGCATAGTGCATTGTATATTATAATCGGTACATTTTGTGCTTATTTGGTATGCGGGATTATTTGGCGGATATAAATTACGCACTTAAGCTTAGTTATCAGGATTCAGGCAAGGATAATTGAGGAATTTTTATGGAGCGTTGCTCTTTTACCATTTATTTTGATAAACAAATCAATATCAGATGGATTTTGTATTTCCTTATCATTTATGATAACTTTTTTTACCGAATCCTCATAATCCATAATATCACCAACAGAAGCATACCAGAAAGTTTCAGGACGGTTTCCATAGTTGTCAACGAATTCCTTCAATACTTCCCAACAATTATTATTTTCAAAGTCATGTGAATGAACGCCAAAACAAAAAAATTTCAGCGTGCCATCATCAGGATACTGTTCATATAGTCGTCCTACTTTTGTAAGATTTGACCAATCCGCATTATAACTCCAACGCATACGATCGGGTGGCAATGCAAAGCCGTTACTATCCTTAAGACAACCGGTAATACGAATAGATTGAAAACCGTAAGCCTTAAGCTCTTGAAATACAACACTGTTTTTTTGTTCGCCACAGGGCCATATGAAGCCTTTGATTTTACCTTTGCCGAAAATCTCCTCCAGCTCTTTCTGACAGGAATCAACACACTCCATAAATTTTTTGTTATCCGCAAGATATGTCCAGTCGTATGTGAAAATCCTGTACAGACCTTCTTCGTCAGTCAGATAGCCATATTCACGCTCCGCAACTTCCTTATCGAATAGTTCATTTTTTATAATAACGGTTCTGTCCGGCGTAAAAGGGTAGGCATGATAACGGCAGTGATTTCCTATTTCATAACCCTCATACAGTGAGCGGTAAAAATCATGCTGTTCACTCTTCGGGGCCTGATAGCTGAGAGGAGTTGTCAGGTTGAAGGTGCCTTTAAAACCACCCGGCTGAATGTACGAAATAAACTTTTTGTCCAGAGTTATATTTCCGTCGTCAATGGTAAAGGTCATAGATTTTCGAGTCCATCCGGGAAAATAATTCAAATCAATTTTGAGCATATGAATCCTCTTTCAGTTTCAATAATTGTCTCATAAACCATCCAATATTATTTTATTAAAAATAGTATAACACTTTTATAAACATTTTCAAGGTATGCAGAATAAAGGCAAATTTACTTAGTTTATAATAATATGCTGAGTTATTTGCTCTGTTCTGAATGAGGCTGCCAGCCGGTGGACATTGGGGCGATTTGTGCCCGAAAAAGAAGCTGACATAGGAATGTGTACTGTGTTTATATGCCAAGTACCTGGCGATAACCCGGGCATATGTATTGAAAACGCTTGTGCTTTCGATTGCCGACAAGGGGTTTCATTGTATTAAAATTATCAG
>JAKOXU010000022.1 GCA_029780875.1 Bacillota bacterium
ATGGTACGGGTATTTGAAGGCAGATGGGGGAAAGCCACGGTAGGACGCAAAGCGTTCAAATCAATCTCATATTCTTCCTCATATTCCGCGTCGCTGTCAGCCTCATAGACGGTATAGGGCCGCTTTGCCCTTCCGTCCACATAAGCCTTTGTGATGTCGTCCACCGGGAAAATCCCGTTTTTGGCCCCCGCCTCAATAGCCATATTGGCCATAGCGAGCCTGTCGTCAATGGAAAGGTTGGCAAGCCCTTCCCCCGCAAACTCCATGGACTTATAAAGGGCGCCGTCAACGCCTATTAAGCCGATTATATGCAGGATTACATCCTTGCCGCTCACCCATTTCCCGGGCTTGCCTTTGAGGGTAAACTTCAAAGCCGCGGGCACCTTAAACCAAGCCTTTCCGGTACGCATACCCGCCGCCATATCGGTACTGCCAACGCCGGTAGAAAAAGCCCCCAGCGCCCCGTATGTACAGGTATGGGAATCGGCCCCGATCACCAAATCCCCGGGGCCCACCAACCCCTGTTCGGGCAACAGGGCATGCTCTATGCCCATATCCCCGACATCAAAGAAGTTTATGATATCGTGCTTTAAGGCAAATTCCCTAACCTTTTTGCATTGTTCCGCGGCCTTTATATCCTTGTTCGGTGTAAAGTGGTCCATAACAAGGGCAATTTTCTCCCTGTCAAAGACTCCGCAACCGCCGCACTTTTCAAATTCGTTTATGGCAACGGGGGATGTGATGTCATTGCCCAGCACCAAATCAAGCTTTGCCTCAATGAGCTGCCCCGCCTTGACCGAATCCAGCCCCGCGTGAGCCGCCAAAATCTTTTGCGACATAGTCATTCCCATAAAAATTCCTCCTTTATTGCTGCAATTTCTCCCTGTCCGACAGGAGCTTATACTCTATGGAATCCACAAGGGCAATCCAGCTTGCCTCAATTATGTCAGTGGAAACCCCCACGCTGGACCAGGTCATTTTCCCGTCACTGGAAGTGATAAGAACCCGCACCTTCGCTGCAGTCGCCTCCCGGGAATCCAACACCCTTACCTTATAGTCGATAAGCTGGGCTTTCTCAAGGGTGGGGTAAAACTCCACAAGGGCCTGCCGAAGCGCCAAATCCAGAGCGTGGACGGGGCCGTCCCCTTGAGCCGACACAAGGCGGGTCTCTTTACCCACTTTTAGCTTTAAGGTTGCCGTCGCGCTGCACCCGTCCTCATAAGGGTTCTCGATCATCACCTTATAGTTGACAAGCTCAAAAAAGGGCTCATACTTTTGCAGCCTTCTGCGCACCACAAGCTCAAAGCTGGAGTCGGCCCCCTCAAACTGGTACCCCTCAAACTCCAATACTTTTAACCTCTCCATTATATCACGAATTTCGGGAGAATTCTTGTCAAGTTCGGGAAAAAGTTTATTGATTTTTTTGACGATGGCGGTCCTGCCCGCGATTTCAGACACCAAAAACCGCCGCTCGTTGCCCACAACCTCGGGATTGATATGCTCAAAGGAGTTGGAAGCCTTAATCACCCCGTCGGCGTGCATGCCGGCTTTATGGGCAAAGGCGCTGGCCCCCACATAAGGCTCATTTGCCTGCAAAATTATATTTGCGATTTCCGCAATATTGTTGGCGGTGGAAGTCAAAAGCCCCATGTTTTCCTCGGGTATGCACTTTTTCCCCTCCTTCAGCTGCAAATTGGCAATGGTAGTACAAAGATTTGCGTTTCCGCACCTTTCCCCAAACCCAAGGAAGGTGCCCTGCACCTGCACCGCCCCCGCCTCAACGGCAGCGATGGAGTTCGCCACCGCCATGCCGCCGTCGTTGTGGCAGTGAATGCCGATAGGCACGCTAAAGCGCTCCACCATTTCCTTTGTCACTTTATAAACAAAGCTCGGGAAACTCCCCCCGTTAGTGTCGCACAGCACAAGGCGGTCGGCGCCCCCCTTTACCGCAGCCTCCAAAGCATTAACTGCGTACTCGGGGTTTGCCTTATACCCGTCAAAAAAATGTTCCCCGTCAAAGATAACAACCTTGCTCTGACCTTTGAGGAAACTAACGGTATCCTCAATCATCCGCAGGTTCTCCTCCAAAGTAGTATTGATAATGTCGGTGACATGCATATCCCAGCACTTGCCGAAAATCGCCACATACTTTGTATCGGCCGTCAGCAGCGCATTTACATTTGCGTCCTCGCAGGCTTTTGTGCCCTTGCGGCAAGTGCTGCCGAAAGCCACAAGGGAGGAGTTTTTAAGGTTCATCTCTTTTGCCCGCCTGAAAAACTCCAAATCTTTGGGGTTGGAACCGGGGTTCCCCGCCTCGATAAACTTTACCCCAAGCTCATCGAGAGCCCTTACAATATTAACCTTATCCTCAATGGAAAAGCTGATTCCTTCAGCCTGCGCTCCATCCCTCAAGGTAGAATCAAACACCTCGATATAATTTGCCACTAAAGCTCCCCCTTTCAGAGAAAATAAGCCCTCTCAATACTCCTCAAAATAGTCGGTGATAATCCTGTCTCCCTTTTCCAGCACCGTCATGCCGGTCCGGGCCATCTCCATAATCTCATACCGTCTCATGTGCTCGATAAACCCGTCCATTTCCTCCCCTTGCCCGGTAATCTCAAGGGTCATGGTTGCCTCGCCCACATCCACGACTTTAGCCCCATAAGATTCCGCCACCTTGTAAAGGGAGGCCCGCTCGGCAGGCAAAGCCTTCAGCTTTATAACCAGCAGCTCCCTGTTTGTTGCATTTTCCTCTTCGATATGGGTTATCACCTTTACATCCTCGAGCTTTGCAAGCTGCCGCCGGAGCTGCTCCGTCAAATCCTCATCACAGGTCACCACAATAGTCATGCGGGAAAACTTCGGGTTTTCGGTGGCGCTGACCGTCACGCTGTCAATGTTGTACCCCCTGCGGGAAATCAGGCCGGCAATCCTCACCAGCACCCCCGCGCGATTATATACAAGAGCCGATAAAATCTGCCTTTTTTCCATAACCATTTCTCCTCGCTGATTTTACTCCATTTCCACAATGATTTTATCCACGCCGCCGCCGGGAGGAATCATGGGCAAAACATTGCAGTCGGGCGAAATCCTGCAATCCACCACAACAGGGCGGTTCAGTTCAAAAGCCCGGCGCAACACGCTCTCCACCTCTCCGGCGCAGCTTATCCTCATGCCGTCAAGTCCATATCCTTCCGCCACCTTGACAAAATCCGTCTTTCTCTCGGGTGCCGACTGGGAAAAGCGCTTGCCGTAAAAGAGCTTTTGCCATTGCCGCACCATTCCCAGCACGGTATTGTTCATGACCACCACCACAATGGGCAGCTCATAGGAAGCCAAGGTCACAAGCTCATTTATATTCATATGGAAACTGCCATCCCCGGTAAAGAGCACAACCCGCTTTTCGGGATTGCCCGTTTTTGCGCCGATAGCAGCCCCCAATCCAAACCCCATGGTGCCAAGTCCGCCGGAAGAAATAAAGGTACGGGGCTTTTCAAACTTATAGTATTGGGCCACCCACATCTGATGCTGCCCCACATCGGTCACAACAATATCCCCATCCCTCATCAGGGAGCGCACGGTACCGATAACATGGGCCGGATCAGCCATGCTCTCGCCCTCTTTTGCCCTTTCTTCGGCGCATTTTATCACAATATCCCCATACCACTCCTTGTGGTTTTGAGGCTCTATTTTAGCGGTAATTCTGGGCAAAATATCTTTAAGGTCCCCCACAATGTCGTGGTCAACAGACACATTTTTGCCGATTTCCGCAGGGTCAATGTCAATATGTATAATCTTCGCCTTCTTGGCAAACTCCGTGCGGTTTACCGCCACCCTGTCGGAAAACCTGGCCCCAACGGCTATGAGCAAATCGCACTCGTTGGTAGCCCTCGCCGACTCACAGGAAGCGTGCATGCCTATCATGCCAAGAAAGAGGGGGGTAGACGCGGGGAACCCGCCAAGACCCATGATGCTGCAGCAAACGGGGGCGTCGGCTGCCTCGGCAAACCGCACAAGCTCCTCGCTCGCTCCCGAGGAAACAACCCCGCCTCCGGCATAAATAAGGGGCCGTTTTGCCGCCTTTATCATTTCAGCCGCTTTTTCAATACTATCTTCAGACGCCTGCCGGAGGACATTTGCATATCTGGGCTCTTTAAACTCATACTCCCACTTTGCCGCGGTAATATCCTTCGGCACATCGATGAGCACCGGCCCCTTCCTGCCGGTATTGGCTATCCTGAAAGCCTCCCTGACAATATCGGCTAAGTCCCTTATATCCTTAACGATAAAATTGTGTTTTGTAATGGGCAGGGTAATTCCGGTGATGTCCACCTCTTGGAAGCTGTCCCTACCCAGCAGTGCCAAAGGCACATTTCCGGTAATTGCCACAACGGGGGAAGAGTCCATGTAAGCGGTGGCAATGCCGGTGACAAGGTTGGTAGCCCCCGGCCCGGAAGTGGCGATACACACCCCCGTCTTGCCGGTAGACCTGGCATACCCGTCGGCTGCATGGGCAGCCCCCTGCTCATGGGCAGTCAGCACATGCTTAATCTTGCCGCGGTATTCATACAAGGCGTCGTATATGTTAAGCACCGACCCGCCGGGGTACCCGAAAACGGTATCCACTCCTTGTTCCAGCAAGCAGTTAACGATTATTTGAGCTCCTGTCATTTCCATAACAATTTCCTCCAAACCTCTGCATATTATGGGTAATAGCGGCCGTAAAAGGCCATTTTGGGGTAACAAAAAAGTCCTCGTCTCTAATGTCAGAGACGAAGACCTAAATCTCCGCGGTACCACTCAACTTGCCGCCTTTCGGCAGCCCCTCAGCACGTATCAGGCACAAGGCCGAATACATCCCCTTATAACGGAGGGAGACCCGTTCACGCTTACTAAAGGTTCAGCAGACGACTCAGGAGGGATTTTCGCAAAGCTTTTTCGATTGCCTCGCACCGCCCGGCAACTCTCTGAGATTACCAAAGGCTTTGTTACTTTTCTCCGTCACAGTCTTTGAAAATGTTTACTTGTATAGTCCGTTACATTTTACTCAAAAAAATCCCATTTGTCAACAACTTTTTTTGAAATGATTTTTTCATGAATAATTGCTGTAATATTCAGCCAATAATAATACATAGAATTTACAGAAAGGCGGTAATGGTTTTGGAAGGGGTACTCAAGGCATTTTCAGCCACCATTACGGGCATAGCGGGCAAAAAATCCGCGCAAAATACGCAAAAAGAAGAAGACAAGTCCGCAAAGCTGCTGACCGAAATTCGTGAAATCAAGCGGCAACTGGAGACTGCCTACAACAGGTTTGAAAACGAAAACGACAGCGATCTTATCGACGCCTGCGTCTATGAACTGGAATCCCTCACTGCAAGGTATCGGCACCTGCTCCGCTGCGCAAAGGAGCTGAATTTAGTGTGCCCGCAGGCAGAACTGGCAACAGGCCTGAAAGGAGCAAAGAGCTGATGGGGTAAGCTACAAAGCGCTGATAATAGCCGCTCTCGCCGCCGCCATCTTCGCCATACTTGGCGCCACGGTCCGGACAAAAAAGCCCCTGCGCATCGCCCTACATACCTCCCTGCAGGGGGCCGCTGCACTGACAGCCGTCAACCTCACGGGGCTGCTCACGGGAGTAGTCCTCCCTTTAAACGGGATTACGGTAGCCATGACCCTTGCGGCGGGCCTGCCGGGAGTGGTAACCCTCCTGTTATTAAAGCTCCTCCTGAAATTTTAAGTATTTCCCTCAATCTCATATCAACCCCACCCCAAAGGGCAAAAGGTCCCCATCCTGCCCTTTGGGGCTTTTTTTGTTTTCCTCCCCCGATAGGCCGCCCCGCAAAGCTAAAAACCGCTAAAACTCATAATCAATGAACAAATGAGCGGGCTCCGCTTCGCTGCAAATCTTCAAAATCCTTTGCTGCCCCGGGAAAGGCAGCACATAATCCAATACCTTTACCTTCAAGTCCATCCATTGCTCATCGTCAACAAGCTCCACACTCACCCCCAAAGCCTCATAGGAACGCCTTATCCCGTCCAAAGTATAATCGTTGTGCCCGATCGCCATCCTCTTTAGCAGCAGCTCCCGCCGCAACTCCACTCCCATCTCCTCAAAGGAGTGGCCGTTGACCATACCCCAGATGTCAAGACCGTAGCCTTCCGCCGTCTGCACAAAGATTTCCCTGTAAAGGGTAGCGATATCCTCCTCTAGCAAGGCGAGCCCCGCCCCATAGGCCGCAACCTCGGCGTAAATTAAGCTGCCCTCATCGAGGTCATACAGCCCGGTACTGCCCAGCATCTTTAAGATAACATCCCTGCAAGTCACGGCAAAGCCCCCCTAATTTACAACTATGACGCCGGACACATAAACGCCGTTGAAATAAGCCTGACCGTTCTGCATATTCACAAAGGTATAGTCGGTAACCCCTTCCACGGCGCTGATGGCGGCCCCAAGTTTACTCAAAATGACGGGCTGCCCCACCTCCAAAACCATAAAGAAGTCCTCAATCGCCTTTCTCACCCTGCCTTTGACTTCTTCTGAACTGTACCCCGAATCAACTGTCACATTCACCGTCACATTATAGTAATAGTACATGGCGTTTTTGACCTCAATGTCCACCGACACTTCCCGAATAGTCCCAAGATAAGCCTTGATTTCATTGAGCTTTGACTGCTGCAGCGGAACCCCATACCCCGTCACATAAATATCCAATGTGCCGGTTCCTCTCGGGTGCTTGGCAACATTTGCACTGCGAACTTCCGGGAATTTCAGGACTTCTTTCTTATAGAAATCGGAGTTTGCCCCGTTAATCACCTTAAAGCTCTGGAGCAGCCGCCTTCTCAAATCTTCGTCGCTTTCGGGGTTCACCCCTCCGTAAAAGGGCATATCGTTTGTAACCCCGTGAATGCCTTCAATGGGAGTTTCCAGCGCGCAAATAGCCCTTGACCCCACATTGAATATGGTCCCCGCGTTTTCAGCCACAACAGGCACTTCCAAATCCCATCCCCCCGCAGGAAAAATTGCGTCGGAGACAGTTAAAAACCTCAAAAGGGGCTGCCCGTTGGTAATGCAGACAGTACCCGCAGGAATAAATATATCGCTCACGGCCGGCTCATCCCTGTAAAACACCACATACCCGGCAGCCTTTTTTGCCCCTTTCCTTATCACTCCCCGCATTTCGGCATGTTTATCCAGCTCCTCCCCTGTCGCCGTCTGGGGAAAAGCCTGCCTCTTGAGCCAGTCAAGCTCCGCCCCAAGGGAATAAATCTGGCTTGCCAGCACTTTTAACCTTATCCCGATATCCGATGCGTCATCGGGAGAAAAACCCGCCTTTTCCTCAAACTCCGCCTTCATCGCAACTAATATCTCATCATAGCTTCTCATTTATCCGCCCTCCCTCAAAAAGTCATCTCAAACCTCTGGCTTTTTCCGCCTCGCCGCAGAGTCACAGCCGCAAAAACTTCCCCGCTATCGAGCCGCCGTGCCTCCACATCCTCCGCCACAAGCCCCTCCTCCGGCAAAAGGGCCTCCTTCACGGCGGCCAAGGCGGCGTCAAACAGCTCCTCATCGGGCAAATCTTTCAGCCTGAACAGGTTGCTTCCCAGCCCCCTGTCCAGTCCAAAGGAGCCTTTGGGCACCTTCAGCCTTATATACCCCCGCTGCAGCATCTCCTCATCCCCTTCCACCAAGAAGGGCATCCCCCGGGAATCAAGGGCAAAATCCCCGCCGAACAGTTTGG
>JAKOXU010000025.1 GCA_029780875.1 Bacillota bacterium
AACAAAGAACAAGCCGACAAAATCCTATCCGGCCTCGACAACAGTGACTTTATTGTGGACGCTATTAAAAAGGGCACCCGTCAAAGAACACCCGCCCCACCCTTTATCACTTCAACCCTCCAGCAGGAAGCCTCAAGAAAACTGGGCTATCAGTCCCGGCGCACCATGAGCGTGGCTCAGCAGCTATACGAAGGCGTTGAAATTGAAGGTATCGGCGCCACAGGTCTTATCACCTACATGAGAACAGACTCCCTGCGCATTTCCAATGAAGCCAAAGCCCAGGCCAGGCAATTCATAGAAAACACATTCGGCTCCAAATATCTACCACCAAAGCCAAGAGAATTTAAATCCAAAAAGGGGGCCCAAGACGCCCACGAGGCCATCCGCCCCACAAATGTTAGCCTTACTCCGGAAAAGGTAAAGGGCAGCCTTACAGCGGAACAATACAAAATCTATAAGCTTATATGGGAACGCTTTATTGCCAGTCAAATGGCAAACTGCGTTCACGACACCACTTCCGTTGAGATTTTAGCCGGCGACTACATCTTCAGGGCCTCGGGCTACGCTGTAAAGTTTGACGGCTTTACAGTGCTTTACGAAGAAGGGCGCGACGAAGAAACGGAAAAATCTGAAAAGCTCCCGCCGTTAAAAGAGGACGAAAAGCTGAAATTAAAAAAACTCGACGCCAATCAGCACTTTACCCAGCCGCCGCCACGCTTTACCGAAGCCACCCTAATAAAGGCTTTGGAGGAAAACGGCATTGGGCGCCCCTCCACATATTCCGCCATCATATCCACCATCCTTGCCCGGGAATATGTTGTCAGGGAGGGCAGGGCTTTCAAACCCACAGAACTCGGCGAAGTCGCCACAAAGCTGCTGGAAGAGCACTTCTCAGGCATTGTGGATGTAAAATTCACCGCCCAAATGGAGCAGCAGCTCGACGATGTGGAGGAAGGCAAGGTCGACTGGGTTGAGGCGTTAAGTGAATTTTACAAGGCTTTTGAAAAGGCACTACTTGAGGCAAAGGACGCCATGCAGGGCGTCAAAATCCAGCTCGAGCAAAACGAAACCGACATGATATGCGAATTATGCGGCCGAAAAATGGTCATTAAGAAGGGCCGATTCGGCAAATTCATCGCCTGCTCGGGCTATCCCGAATGCAAAAACACCAAAAAGCTGCCCAAGGAGACAATTGAAACCGGCATTATCTGCCCCAAATGCCAAGAGGGCATGATAATTGGCAGAAAAACAAAGAAAGGGCGCCTGTTCTACGGTTGTTCCACCTTCCCCAAATGCAGCTTTGCGGTTTGGGATCCCCCGGCACATGCCGATTGTCCTTCCTGCGGCATGCCCTTGTTCTTCAAAAACGGGAAAAAGCCTAAAAACTACTGCTCAAACTGTGACTACACCGTCAACTTAAATCCGGAAGAAGCTAAGAAAATGGAACAGGCTGTGGGAAAATGAGCTTAAAAGTCATAGGGGGCGGCCTTGCGGGCTGCGAAGCCGCGTGGAGTATTGCAAAGGCCGGGATCCCCGTTGAGCTTTATGAAATGAAGCCGGCGAAATTCACCCCCGCCCACCGTTCACCCCTGTTTGCCGAGCTTGTCTGTTCCAACTCCCTCAAATCTGAAAGGGAAGGCACCGCGGCAGGGCTGCTAAAGGCGGAAATGGGCCGGCTCGGTTCCATATGCATTGAGTCAGCCTTACATTCCCGGGTTCCCGCAGGGGGAGCCCTTGCCGTTGACAGGGATAAATTCTCCGCCTACATTACGGAAAAAATCCGCTCCCACCCCCTTATTAAGGTCATAGAAGGTGAAGTCACCTCCATACCGGAAGGAATATGCGTCATAGCCACAGGCCCCCTGACTTCCGACGCTTTGTCGCAGGAAATTTCAAAGCTTTTAGGCTCCGAATATTTGAGTTTCTACGACGCCGTGGCACCGATTATAGCCGCCGACAGCATCGACATGACCAAGGCTTTTTTCGCAAGCCGCTACAACAAAGGGGGAGAGGACGACTACATCAACTGCCCCATGGACAAGGAGCAGTACCTGCGCTTTTATGACGCCCTTGTCAATGCAAAGACCGCGCCTTTGCACGACTTTGAGATAAACCCAAAGGTATACGAAGGCTGCATGCCCGTGGAAGTCATGGCCAAAAGGGGAGTGGACACCCTTCGCTTTGGCCCCTTAAAGCCGGTAGGGCTCACCGACCCCAGAACCGGCCAGCGCCCTTACGCGGTAGTACAGCTTCGCCGCGAAAACAAAGAGGGCACCATGTACAACTTGGTAGGCTTTCAGACAAACTTGCTCTTTGGTGAGCAAAAAAGGGTGTTTTCCCTCATCCCCGGCCTTGAAAACGCCGAGTTTTTGCGATACGGGGTCATGCACAGAAACACCTTTATCGACTCCCCCCGCCTTTTGACCCCCGCGCTAAATTTGCGTAAGACCCCTTCGGTTTTCTTTGCCGGCCAAATTACCGGCGTGGAAGGCTACATGGAGTCTGCCGCCTCCGGCATCATGGCGGGCATCAACTCCGCAAGGCTGTATAAAGGCAAAGAGCCCCTTTTATTGCCCGAGGAAACAATGCTCGGCGCCCTGATAAATTACATTTCCAACGAAGAAGTCAAGGATTTTCAGCCCATGGGCGCAAATTTCGGACTGCTGTCCACTATCGGCATCAAATATAAACAAGAGCGGTACCTTGCGCTATACAACAGGGCATTGCAAAGCCTTGAAAACAGTTTAAGGAGTGTTGAAAATGAGGATAATAGTTGATGCCTTCGGCGGCGACAACGCGCCATTGGAAATCATAAAGGGGTGCGCTGCCGCCGTTGAAAAGCTGGGTGTGGAAATCACCCTTACGGGCTCCGAGGAAAAGATAAAAAAGGTAGCGGCCGAAAACGGCATAGATTTGCGCAATATCACTATTTACCACGCCCCTGATGTCATCACCATGGAAGACGAGCCCGGCGAAATAGTCAAATCCTTCAAAAACTCCTCCATGGCTCAAGGCTTAAAGCTGTTGGGGCAAGGTGAGGGCGACGCCTTTGTCAGCGCGGGCAATACCGGCGCGCTGGTTGTTGGCTCTACCTTCCTTGTAAAGCGCATCAAGGGCATATCCCGCGCAGCGTTGGCTCCCATAGTCCCTGCCGACACCGACAGCTACATGCTCATTGACGCCGGCGCCAACACCGAATGCCGCCCCGAGATGCTGCGCCAGTTTGCCATCATGGGCGCCGTATACATGGAAAAGGTCATGGGCAGAAAGGACGCCAGCGTCGGTCTTGTCAATATCGGTACAGAAGAAATAAAGGGCCGGGAGCTTGAAACCAGCGCCTATTCTTTACTTCAAAACTCTCCCGTCAACTTCATAGGCAATGTGGAAGCAAGAAGCCTTCCTTTCGGCGTATGCGATGTTGCTGTCACCGACGGCTTTACCGGCAACATTGTTTTAAAGCTCACCGAAGGGGTAGCTTCGGCATTAGGGAAAAACATTAAAGATATTTTCAAGAAAAACCTAAAGACCAAAATCGCCGCCGCCCTTGTAATGAAGGGGCTTATTGACTTCAAAAAAAAGTTGGATTATACTGAATATGGCGGCGCTCCGCTCCTTGGAATCTCCCGCCCGGTATTCAAGGCCCACGGCAGCTCAAATCATGTCGCCATAATGAATGCCATCCGCCTTGCCGCCGACTTTGCCAAAACCGGCGTAATTTCTGAAATAGAAAAAAGGCTGGAAGAACTGCAAAAAGCCGAAACAGAAACTGAAAGGCAATGATTTTTATGCAAAGCCTCAAGGAGTTTGAAAAGAAAATCGGATACACCTTCAAAAACAAAGCCTTGCTTTCCACGGCTTTGACTCATTCTTCTTACGCCAATGAGCACAAAATGCCGATTGAGAGCAATGAGCGGCTTGAGTTTTTAGGCGACTCAATATTAGGGGTCATCGTGTCCGAAGACCTTTTCCATAACTATAAGCAAAAGCACGAAGGCGAGCTTACCAAACTCCGCGCCACGCTTGTTTGCGAGTCTTCTCTTCACAAATATGCCACAAAAATTGACATCGGTGAATACATGATGTTCGGTAAAGGCGAAAAGAATACGGGAGGTAAAAGGCGCCCCTCAATTTTGGCTGACGCCTTTGAGGCGTTAATTGCCGCTATTTACCTTGACGGTGGCATGGAAAATGCCCGCAAATTTGTCCATAAATTTACAAAAGAAGTGGTGGACGCAAAACCGTCATTTTCCGATTACAAAACCCGGCTTCAGGAAATTGTCCAGCAGAACCCGGAAGAGCGTCTTGAATATGTCCTTAGCGACGAGAGCGGCCCGGACCACGACAAAAGCTTTACCGTTGAAGTCAGGCTCAACAACAATGTCATCGGAAAGGGCACGGGCAAAAGTAAAAAGCTTGCGGAGCAGCGAGCCGCTTTGGAAGCCCTCAAACTCATGGGGATGGATAAATGAAGCACACCAATGTCGCAATATTTGTTCCCCATGTAGGCTGCACTCACAGGTGTAGCTTTTGTAATCAGGTAAAGATTTCGGGCACCGCCCATTCAGTTACCGCCAATACCGTAAGAACCGCAATTGAAAAAGCTATCGGCTCCAAAGGTTACAACCAAAAGGACGCCGAAATCGCCTTTTTCGGAGGCAGTTTTA
>JAKOXU010000041.1 GCA_029780875.1 Bacillota bacterium
TTTCAGGCTGATATATGAGTTTTTGACGGCGCCAAAGCCCCAGGACGGAAAGCTCCATTTTTGCATGGCGGGGTTTATCCTCAGAAACACCTTGACGGAAAACGGGCATGTGGCCCGGGGGATTTGCGGCGTGGACAAGGACGGGTTTTTGCAGGAGATTGTGGAGCGCACCCGGATTGAGAGAATAGGTGGGATTGTAAAATATACCGAAAACGGAGAGGACTACTTTGAGCTTGACGAGAACGCCTGTGTTTCCATGAACTGCTGGGGCTTTACCGAGGAGATGATAGGTGAGCTTGACAGGCGGTTTGCGGGGTTCCTAAAGGATAACAGGGATAATATCCTTAAAGCCGAGTATTTCCTCCCTTCCGTTGTGGATGCCCTCATTAAGGAAGGCAGGGCGGATGTCAAGGTACTAAAGACCGAGGATAAGTGGTATGGCGTAACATACCGGGAAGATAAGGAAAAAGTAATGGCTGCTATCAGGGAGATGATCGCCCAGGGGAAATATCCGGAAAGGCTGTGGAAGTAAAATGGATTTAAATAAGGTGTTTGAAAATTTTGGGGCCGAGGGGCGCTTTGCCTCGGCGGAGCCTTACGGCTTCGGGCATATAAACGATACTTACGCCGTCACAGTGGAGCTGCCCGACGGGAGCGGGAAAAGGTATATCCTCCAGAGGATAAACAGCTATGTTTTCAAGGATCCGGTAAGGCTGGTTGAAAATATAGAAAATGTCACAAGGTATATCAGGGAGATTGTGGCAAAGAAAAACGGGGACCCTTTGAGGAAAACCTTGACCCTTGTGCCCACGAAAGAGGGGAAAAATGTCTATATCGACGGGGAGGGCAATTACTGGCGGGTGTATGTCTTTATTGAAAAGGCTACCGCCTACCAGGTTGTGGAAAGGCCCGAGCATTTTTATCACGCGGGAAGGGCGATAGGGGAGTTTCAAAAGCTTTTAAAAGACTATCCCGCCCATACCCTTTTTGAGACTATACCCGATTTTCACAACACAAAGAAGCGTTTTGAGGCGCTGGAGCGGGCTATTAATGAGGACAAGATGTGCAGGGCGGCAAAAGTTGGACCGGAAATCAGCTTTGCCCTTGAAAGGAAAAGGGACGCAGAGGTGCTTGTGGGTTTGCTGGAGAATGGCAAGCTGCCCCTTCGGGTGACCCACAACGACACGAAGTTTAACAATGTCATGATTGATGATGATACCGGCGAGGGGCTGTGCCTTATTGACCTTGATACCGTGATGCCGGGGCTGTCCCTGTACGATTTCGGGGACAGCATAAGGTCGGGATGCAATCCCGCCGCCGAGGATGAAAAGGATTTGTCGAAGGTCAATTTTGACTTAAATCTTTATGAGCATTTTGCCAAAGGCTACCTTGAACAGGCGGGGGACGCCCTGACAAAAACCGAGATTGAGTACCTGCCCTTTTCGGCGAAGATAATGACCTTTGAGTGCGGCATCAGGTTTTTGACAGATTATTTGATGGGGGATGTGTATTTTAAAATTCACAGGCCCGAGCATAACCTTGACAGGTGCAGGACCCAGTTTAAACTGGTGGCCGATATGGAAGAAAATATGGATAAGATGACCGAGATAATTTTTAAATATGTTCCCGGGGGCGATGAACAATGACAAAGATGTTGAAGGAAATATTTGAACAGCCCGGGGTCTTTTCGGGCATTGAAAAGGCAAACAGGGAGACTTTGTTAAAGCTTGTGGCGGAGCTAAAGGAGCGGGAGATTGACCACGCCGTATTTGCCGCAAGGGGCACTTCCCGCCATGCCGCCATATACGGGCAGTATTTTCTGGGGGTATATAAGGGCGTGGTGTCGGCTATCGCAGCCCCGTCCATCATAACTGTTTACGACGGAAAACTCTCCCTCGGTCGGGATTTGGTGGTGGGAATTTCCCAGTCGGGGAAGGCTGCCGACGGGCTTGCGGTGCTAAAGCAGGCAAATGAGTGCGGGGCTTTGACGGTGGCTATTACCAATAACCCGGAATCTCCCATGGCCAAGGAGGCAAAGTATCACCTTTATTGCGCTGCCGGTGAGGAGGTCAGCGTGGCGGCTACCAAGACCTTTACCGCCCAGATGTTCCTTTTGGCCCTGCTCACCGCCTATTGGAGCGATAATTTGGAGCTCCTTGACGGGTTGAGGGATTTACCCTTTATATCCGGGGAGATGATAAAGGAGTGCCGGCAACAGATTGAGGACAGCACCCGTGTTTTTAAATTTATGAAGGAGGGCATAGTGCTTGCAAGGGGCTTTTGCTACCCCATTGCCCTTGAGGCGGCCCTCAAAATTCAGGAGACCTGCTATGTGAAGATGAAGGGGTACGCCATTTCAGACTTTTATCATGGGCCTTTGGCGCAGGTTGACCCGGAAACGCCGGTGATTGTGCTGGCACCTTCCGGCAAGGCGATGTCTGACGCCGAGGATATGATTGAGAGGATACGGGAAATTGGGGCACAGCCCTTTGTGGTGACAGACAGCGCCGCCCTTGCGGAAAAGGCGGGGTTTGCGCTGACCCTGCCCGGTACCGGGAATGAGGCGACACAGGCCTTCCTCTTTGCCATATTCGTCCAGATTTTTGCCCAGGCTTTGTCGGTGTCCAAGGGGCTCAATCCCGATGAGCCCCGGGCCCTGAAGAAAGTCACTATTACAAGGTAGGTGTGGAGTATGGAGTTTGTCAAATTGGGAGCGGAAATCTTTATTCCGGACGGGGTTGATAAGGAGGCGGCTTTAAAGAGGACTACCGATTTGTGTATTGCCGCCCATCAGGATGACATCGAGATTATGGCCTATGCCCCCATTGCCAAGTGTTTCGCAAAGCCCGACAAGTGGTTTACCGGCGTGGTGGTGACCGACGGGGCAGGCTCGCCCAGGACGGGTGAGTATGAGAGCTATACAGATGAGCAGATGAAGGAAGTCAGGAAAGTCGAGCAAAAGACCGCAGCCATGATCGGCAGGTATTCGGCCCAGTTTTTGCTCAATTTTGCGAGCAAAGAGGTAAAGGATCCCGGAAATGAGGCCCTTGTAAAGGAGCTGGCGGGCATTATCGAGAAATGCGCGCCCGAGGTGCTTTATACCCATAACCTGGCCGACAAGCACGACACCCATGTGTGCGTCGCTTTGCGGGTGATTGCCGCTTTGCGGTCCCTGCCGCCCGAGAAAAGGCCGAAGAAGGTGTACTCCTTGGAGGTTTGGAGGGGCCTTGATTGGCTGAGGGACGAGGATAAGGCGGTTTTTGACACTTCTCCCCATCCCAATTTGGCGGCAGCCCTTTTGGGGGTGTATGATTCCCAAATCGCCGGGGGCAAGCGCTATGATTTGGCGGCGGCGGGGAGAAGGCTTGCTAACGCTACCTTCTTTGCAAGCCACGATACCGACGATTATGAGAGCGCGTCTTATGGGCTGGATATTACCGAGCTTGTAAATGACGGGAATTTGAGCGAGGCTGACTTTATTTCAAGATATATCGATTACTTTAAGGCGGAAGTGGTTGAAAGGATAAGGAGGTTTGTAAAATGAACTTTTTGGGGATTGAGTTTGAGGTTAAAAATAAGCCTTTGTTAGATCCCGCTTTTATGCCCCTTTCCCTTTTCAACCGGGCCTTTCTTAAAACCGCAAAAAAGCCTATTTCCATAGCCGTTGAGAGAAACGGAGGGTATACCTGCCTTTACGATACCTTTATCCACGGAACAGAGGACAAGTTTGAGGCCGACTGCTATTATGTGGAGCGGCTTGTCAAGTTCCTTTTGTG
>JAKOXU010000042.1 GCA_029780875.1 Bacillota bacterium
ATTTTGCTTATCCTTAATTTCGGCCATGACACATCCTCCGTCCCGCAGTACTTTACTTTGTTTCCCTGTGAAGGGTATGCTTTCTGCAGAACCTGCAGTACTTGTTCATTTCAAGTCTGTCCGGATCATTCTTCTTATTTTTGGTGGTATCATAGTTGCGCTGCTTGCATTCAGTGCATGCCAATGTAATTTTAACTCTCATCATGGCACCTCCCATATTAACGGCATATCAAGGTTGGATCATTGCCAAATCCTAACATTACCTCCCTGCGAAAAAGCGCAAAAAAAATAACCCTTTCGAGGTAGTAAAACTATAACACAAAACCTCGCAGCTTGTCAACAATTTTTTTGGTATTAAGGCATTTTTCAGAAAATTTATGGCCGCAAAAACGGGGCCGCCGATAGGCTGCCCCGAAAAGTGTCGGCACCTACCTATTTTCCCGGGCGGTCTCCCGCCAAGTATCTTCGGCGTTTGTGAGCTTAACTTCCGTGTTCGGAATGGGAACGGGTGTACCCTCACAGCTATCGATACCGACAAAGGGTATTATAGCATACTCATTTTCCTTTATCAAGCTTTTTTTGCTCCTTTTGAGAAAACTCACTTGTGATACTTGCCACCCAAATTTATCTGAAAGGCACGGTAAACCTGCTCTAACAGCATCACCCTTGCCAGCTGATGGGGAAATGTCATTTTGGACATAGAAGTCCTTACATCCGCCGCCCTTTTGACCTCCTCATCCAGCCCATGGGAGCTCCCGATTATAAAAACCGCCGCCCTTTTCCCCTGCACCGCCGCCCGGGACAGCTCCTGCGCCAACTCCTCGGAGCTCATAGCCTTCCCCTCGATACACAGGGCAAAAACCATACTCTTTTCCGGGATTTTGGCCAAAATCTCCCGCCCTTCCGCCTTTAGGGCCGCCTCAATCTGCTTTTGGGAAGGGTTGTCAGGCAGCCTATATTCCGCCACCTCAATTACATTTACGCCGCAAAAGGCCGACAGCCGCTTTACATACTCCGCCGCCGCCTCTCGCCAGTAGCTCTCTTTTAGCTTTCCCGGACAAATTACAGTCACGCCAATCATAACACAAAACCCCTGTTTTTGCGATATAAAAAGGGCGCCATCAGCGCCCCTTGTCTTACCTTAAAAAACGGTAACCTTTTCAGGATATTGCCTCGGCGCCACGGAAAGCTCAAAATCAACTCCCTCTTTGAACCCCATCTGCGTCAAGGCGCATAACGCCGATTGAAAAGCCAAGGCGGGATGGTTGTTTTCAAGGCTCAAGTGGGCAAGGACAAACCTTGCGGACCCCAAAGCCGCCAGCCTGCATATTTCCGCGGCGCAATCATCGTTGCTCAAATGCCCCACATCGGACATAATCCTCTTTTTCAAATAATAAGGGTAGGAACTGTTCTCCAGCATCCTCACATCGTGGTTAGACTCCAGCATCACAAGGTCGCATCCCGTCAGCCCGTCCCGCACCTCTTGAGTCATGCGCCCCAAATCGGTGGCCACAGCGATTTTCCTGTCGTCGGGAGTATGTATCCTAAACCCAAGGCTCTCCCTGCTGTCGTGGGAGGTTTTAAAGGGCATCACCTGCATCCCCGCCACTTCAACACCCTTCTCGCCAATCACCCGGGCGTCAAACTGGGGCCGCAAGTACCCCTTTTCCTCTAAATAATCGAGGGTGCCTTTGGAAGTGTAGACGATAATACCATACCTTGCAGCAAAAACCGGCAGGCCGGCGATATGGTCTGTATGCTCATGGGTCACAAAAATCGCCTCTATGGTAGAAGGTTCAACGCCGATTTGATTCAGGGCCCTTTCCACCGCCCTTGCGTTGACGCCCACATCTATCAGTATATTGCCGCCGCTGCCTCCAACAAAAAGGCAGTTGCCGCTGCTGCCGCTAAACAGCGGACAAAACCGCGCCATAAAACAGCTCCTTTCCAAGCCTGACAAAACATAAAATTTTGAGCTTAAAACTGAATTTTAAGCTCAAAACGGTAAAATATCAACTTACAAAGCCTTGGCCATGCTAGGTTCCTTTACCCTTACCCTTTTGATAGAAGCCCCTAACGACTCCAGCTTGGCCTCGATATCCTCATATCCTCTCTCAATGTGTTGGATATCCTCGATTTCAGTGGTGCCGACAGCCGCCAGTCCGGCGATTACAAGAGCCGCCCCGGCCCTCAAATCAGAGCACTTGACGCAGGCCCCCGTCAAATTCTTGACACCTTCAAAGACAGCTATCTTGCCGTCCACCTGCACCTGGGCACCCATGCGCCGCAGCTCCTCCACATACCTGAATCGGTTCTCCCACACGCTCTCGTTGATAATGCTTGTCCCATTGGCAAGGGCCAAAAGCACCGCCACGGGAGGATGCAAATCGGTAGGAAATCCGGGATGAGGCATTGTCTTTATGTTGCACTTTTGAAGCTGCCCAGTTCTCCTAACCCTGACCGAATCGTCTCCTTCAGCCACATCCACGCCCAGCTCAATAAGCTTTGCGGTAATGGCCTCAAGGTGTTTTGGTATGACATTGTGAACAGTGACATCCCCGCCGGTAGCCGCCGCGGCAACCATATAAGTGCCGGCCTCTATCTGGTCGGGGATAATGGAATATGTTGTTCCCTTAAGGGTTTTCACACCCCTAATCTTAATGACATCGGTGCCGGCGCCCATAATATCGGCGCCCATGGAGTTTAGGAAGTTGGCAAGGTCAACAATATGGGGCTCCTTGGCGGCGTTTTCGATCACGGTAAGGCCTTCTGCCTTAACGGCCGCCAGCATAATATTGACGGTAGCGCCCACAGACACCACATCAAGGTAAATCTGGCTGCCTGTCAGTTTTTCGGCGTGAATGTCAATCATTCCGTGCCTGACAAGGGACACGCTGGCCCCCAAAGCCTCAAACCCCTTAATATGCTGGTCAATGGGCCGCACTCCGAAATCGCAGCCTCCGGGCATAGACACCCTTGCTTTAGAGAATTTCCCCAAAAGGGCACCCATAAAGTAAGCCGAAGCCCGAATTTTCCTCACAAGGTCATCAGGCACCACATAGTCTCTGATATTACTGCAGTCAATCTCAAGGGTAGATTTATTTATCATGCGGATATCGGCGCCCAGCTGGTGCAGTATCCGAACAATAGAAGACACATCCAAAATATTAGGTATATTCTCAATCCGGCACACACCGTCGGAGAGGATGCACGCCGGAATAATAGCCACTGCTGCGTTCTTGGCACCGCTGACAGAAACGGAGCCATAGAGAGGCCTGCCCCCTTGAATCACAAATTTTTCCAAAAATTATCACTCCCACAGCTTTTTCCGGTAATAATAGTATCTCACATCACGAGGCAAAAACAATAGCCATTTTTTAAACTCTACAAAAAAATAAAGGAAACCCGCAAAATAACAATCTTCTGTCTTTGACCATTATATACCATTCCCCAAAAAATATCCAGTATTATTTTTATACATTAATTGGTTATTAATTCTTTACTCCTCCCTTATTTTTAAATTCCCTAAAAAACAATAAACCGCATATTTCCAAACAATGCGGCTATTTTAACCTCATTATCATGTGCCCATACTACGCGGCACATTTTACCCCTCAATTTTTAATCACATAAAACCCCTTTAAATTAAAAAATCACATAAAAAACGAAAACACACATTTTCTTGTAATCCGGTTTACTTTACATTCCCCGTTTCACAAACCCAAGAAAACAAAAAAACCGGCCGATTTCGGCCGGTTTTATAAAAATTTATCTTATTTTCCGTTTGGTATTCCAAGGTAAGGCGCCGGATTTACCGGAGTGCCGTTAATCCTAATCTCAAAGTGCAGGTGGTTTCCGGTAGAGCGGCCCGTAGAGCCCACAGCCCCGATTACCTGCCCTTTTGAAACCTTCTGCCCTGCCGTCACATATGCCTTGCTCATATGGGCATATAGGGTGGAGTACCCGTTTTCATGCCTTACGACAACATACAACCCGTAGCTGCCATGGAATTTTACCGACTCCACAACCCCTCCATCGGCAGCAAGGATATTTGTCCCCTTGGGAGAAGCAAAGTCCATTCCCGAATGACTGGGCCTGCGCTTTGTCTTATACCCGCTGTTGCAGCCGTATCCGATGATGGGCAGCCCAAACTTCCCGGTGACAACACCGTTGCCCTTTACATTCTTATATTTGTCGTCCACGGCAGCAACTTTACGCTTGCCAACCGTCACCTGCTCATTGACGGGTTCCTTAATAACAATCTTGTTCACATTGGTGCGGGAGACCTCAACGCCGTCCAGGTACACTACCTCATCGGTAATGCTCTCAACGCCATCTTTACCCTTGACGGTAACCTTCCTGTAGCCCTCGTAGTAGCTGGTAGAGGGATTCTCCTGAACCTTAAAGGGTATTGATTTTTCATAAGTCTCAAGCCGGGCAATCCTGACTTTAAGTACAGGCTCCTCGCTGTTGGACTCTGTCATTTCAGCGCTGCTGGCACTGTTATATGTCTGAGAGTTAAAGAGTTTCAATTGAGTCATAAACACGCCGCTTGCCGTCGCGGTATTGGCGTCCTGGGTCTGGGAAAGATCAGGGGCGACCTCGGCATTTTTGCCGGTGATTTTACCCACAAGGTGGTCAACGGGTACCAAAGCCCCGGAGGGGAAATACCCCGACACGAGCTGCACATTATTGTCAAACTCCGCCCTTTCGCCCTCCTTACCCGTCAGTTTCTCGCACAAAACGCTGTCAAGGGCGCAGGCCAGCTTGTCATAGTCTGTGACAGCCCCCACGAACACATTGTCTATATAAAGCCCAACGCTTTCTTTCACCTCATCGGCAAAAACCACAAGCAGCTTGTCGCACAAATCCTTGGAAGTGATAATCTCCTCGGACTTTGCCTCCACAGCCTTCAGCACCGGCTCCTCAAGCTCAAAATCCTGCCCTTCGGCGATAACCCGCCCAAGGAACATATTTTTGGCCTCGTTAAATACCGACTCATCGGAAACATAGGCAACTTCCTTGCCGTCGTAGATAACGGCCAAGGCATAGTTTTTTCCGGCCCAGCCGTTGATAACAAAGACAAGGGCAAAAACTGCGGCCACAGGAGCCGTCCAGTTGATGGCGGTAAACAAGGTTTTCTTATACCTCTTATACCCGGCAGCAACAACCCGGAAAAACTCGTTTATAAAAGCAACTGTCCCCATTCTGGAAGCCTGTCCCACACGGCCGGCGGCAGTCTTGACATTTTGGCCGAGGTTGTAAAATTTGTGGGCAAGCATTCTCAAATGGGGGTACACAAATTTTCTGTAAACGGGGGATAAAATCCTGACAACAAAATTAAAGCACGACAAAGAAAGGAAAGCGACAAACGCATAAGTCCTTTTCTTTGTGCGCCTAATACTCCTGACGGTATTGATCCCCATTATATATGTCAGCTTATAGATATTGTTGGCAGTTCTGCTCAATACATTCCCTTTAACTTTTCGGCGGGATCTGTTAGTGCCATTTAATTGGCCCATCTCCAGATCATCTCCATTTCATCTTCGGGTCTCGTCTTGTATGCCCTCAAAAGCAACAAAAAATAAAGGTCTAAAATAGACTCCTTACATTCAAAAAGGTTACAAAACGGTTACAAAAATAATCAATTTGTATTCAATTATAGCCGTAAAATTAAAAATTGCAACCCTTTTGTAACGATTTTCTGCAAAGTGCACAAATTAATTTAAAATTTTACCCATATTTTTATTAACTATAACAAAAGGCAGCGGTGCGCCAATTTGCCCATTTTTGAACTATTGTTACCATTTTGTAACCATTTTTTCTCCCCATTATAATTGTATGTTTATTGTTACCAATTTTCCATTATTTTTTGTTAATTATTTGTAAACAAATGATAATTTTGTAAACAATTCTCTAATATCCTTTGGCAGCCCGCTTTTTACCTCCACCCTCTCCTTTGTGACGGGATGTGTAAAGGCAACATACTCGCAGTGCAGCGCCTGCCTGTCAATCATTGCCGTCGAGCCGCCGTACATCTCGTCCCCCGCAAGAGGGTGCCCGATAGCACTGAAATGCACCCGTATCTGATGGGTTCTGCCCGTCTCAATCCAAACCTTGAGGACTGAATGCCCCATGGCCCTCCCCAAAACTGCATAGTGGGTGACGGCCATATCCCCATCCTCCCTTATCTCCCGCATAATCCCATGCCCGGGCTTTAAAGCGATGGGCAGCTCAATGGTGCCCCGCCCCTCAAGTTCCCCCTCACACACGGCAAGGTAAGTTTTTCCGATTTTTCCCGCCAGTCCCGCGGCGGCAAAGGGGTTTTTGGCGGCAACCACAATTCCGCTCGTATCCTTGTCGAGGCGGTTTACCGGCCTGAAGGCAAGGCACAGCCCCCTTTCCTCCATAAGCGAGGCAAAGGCGTTGGCCAAGGTATCCCCCACATGTCTACGGGATGGGTGCACAGGCATGGCAGGAGGCTTGTCCAACAAAATCAAGTCCTCGTCCTCATACAAAACATCCACCGGCATCCCCGCCGCCTGTGCAGGCCTCTCATCGGCAGGCATCCGCAGTTCCACCACATCCCCTGCCCGCACCAAATCCACCGTCCGCGCGTGCTCTTCGTTCACGGTAATCCCCAAAGGCTCCCGCTTTAGCCTGCACAGCAGCCGGTAAGAAATGCCGCAGCATTTCCTCAAAAAATACCCGACATTTTTCCCGTCACAGTAGCCGGGCACTATAAAAACCAGCTTCCGCATCATTCACCTCCGCAAAACAATCGGCAGGACGGGAAAGGTGCCGCCCTGCCGGTATTGCGAAACTGCATCACTTTACCTCAACGGTCCAGCCGAAGGTATCGGGCAGGCGCCCGCACTGTATGCCGGTCAAGGTCTCATACAGCTTGTGGGACAGTTCCCCAATTTGCCCTCCGTTTATATCCATAATCTTGCCATTCCAATTCAGGTGCCCGATGGGGGAAATTACGGCGGCGGTTCCGGTCCCGAAGGCTTCCTTGAGTTCTCCCTTGTCGTAAGCCTCGGCCAATTCATCTATTGAAATGCGCCGCTCATTGACCTTGAGCCCCCAAGAACGCATAAGCTCAATCGCCGATTTGCGGGTAATGCCGGGCAAAATACTGCCCTCCAAAGCCGGCGTCACGATTTCCTCGCCAATTTTGAAGAATACATTCATGGTACCTACTTCTTCGATATATTTTCTCTCAACGCCGTCAAGCCACAAAACCTGGGTGTAGTTCAGCCCCTTCGCCTCGGCTTGGGACTTTAGCGACGCGGCATAGTTTCCGCCCGTCTTAATATGCCCGGTGCCGCCCTTAACAGCCCTGACATACTTTGTCTCCACATAAATCTTCACGGGGTTGAGCCCCTCGGGATAATAGGGCCCCACAGGAGAGAGTATAATGATAAACAAATAATGTTTACCCGGCCGCACTCCCAAATGGGGGTCGGTGGCGATAATAAAGGGGCGGATATAAAGAGAAGTGTCACAGGCGGAAGGCACCCATCCCTTTTCAATCTTAATAAGCTCTTTCAGCCCCTCCAGCGCCAGCTCTTCGTCAATGGGCGGGATGCACAGCCGCTCATTGGAGGCATTGAGCCTTTTGAAATTCTCATCGGGCCTGAAAAGCAAGATTCGCCCATCAGCAGCCTTATAAGCTTTCAGCCCCTCAAAAACCTCCTGGGCATAGTGAAACACCATAGCCGAAGGCTCAAGGGAAATAGGGCCATAAGGCACAACCCTGGGATCATTCCAGCCCTTGCCCTCATCATAGTTCATGACGAACATATGGTCGGTAAAATAATCGCCAAAGGTCAATTTGCTCTCGTCCTTCGGCTTTTCCTTCAGGTTTTGCGACATCTCAACGCGAATGTTATACATCAGTGCACCTTCTCAACAAAAATATGCGAAAAACGCTATTGCTAATTATAACAACCAAAATCCCATTTTGCAAGTTTTCATCCCCATTTTTTGCAATTCATCAAAGAAAAAGCCTCACGGCAATCCCCGCCGCCGCAAAGGCCACCACATCCGCAAACAGGGCCGACGGCAGCGTGTGCTTTGTAGCCTTTATCCCAACAGCGCCGTAGTACATGGTAATTACATAAAATGTAGTCTCCGTGGTCCCCTGCATCACGCTGGCCACCCGCCCGATGAAGGAATCGGGCCCGTGGGCCTTCAAAATCCCGTCCAGCACCGCCAAAGCCCCGCTGCCCGAAATGGGCCTTATCAACACAAGGGGCATCACCTCTTTGGGAATCATCAAAGCCCGGGAAATGGGCGACAGCGAAAAGGTCAGC
>JAKOXU010000043.1 GCA_029780875.1 Bacillota bacterium
GCTTCTAAACGGCCTCATTAAACCCGACACCGGTAAGGTCTATTTAGAAGACAAGGATATATGGAGCAACCCGAAAGATATTCGAGAAGTACGCTTTAAGGTTGGCCTTGTATTCCAATATCCCGAACACCAGCTTTTTGCCGAAACTGTTTACAAGGACATAGCCTTCGGCCCTGCCAACATGGGGTTAGGCGATGAGGAAATCAAGGAGCGGGTCTATCAGGCGGCAAAATTCACGGGCCTTAAGGAAGAGCTGCTTGAAAAATCCCCTTTTGACCTGTCAGGGGGAGAAAAGCGGAGAGCCGCCATCGCCGGCGTCATTTCCATGAGGCCGGAGGTACTGATATTAGACGAGCCTACCGCCGGGCTTGACCCCCAGGGCAGGGACATGATTTTGTCGCAAATCCATGAGTATCAAAAGGAGACGGGGAGCACCGTTTTGCTTGTTTCCCACAGCATGGAGGATGTGGCGAAAGTAGCAAGGCATGTCCTTGTCATGAGCCGCGGGAAACAGGTGATGTACGGGGAGACCAGCGAGGTTTTCTCCCGTGCAGAGGAGCTGACATCCCTTGGGCTGGCTGTCCCGCAGATAACGCAGATTTTTATGGGCCTAAAGGAAAAAGGCTTTGACATAAATACCCGCGTTTTTACCGTAGAACAGGGTCTGAATGAGCTGCTTAAAGTAGTCAGGCCGGGGGAGGGTGCCTGAATGCTGAAGAACATTACTATCGGTCAGTATTTCCCGGGAAATTCGTTTTTGCATAAGCTTGACCCGAGAATAAAACTTATATTGACAATTTGTTTTATTGTGGCGGTGTTTTTGGTTGACAACGGCCTTTCCATGGGATTTGTAATTGCCGTTTTGGCCTTTTTGGTCTATGTTTCAGGCGTATCGCCAAAAACCGTGTTAAAAAGCATTAAACCCGTCATTCCAATCATCATCTTTACCTCCCTTATCAATGCCTTTACATTGAAGGGAGAAGATATACTGTTCCAATTTTGGTTCATTAAAGTTTACAGATATGGCCTGATTTTGGGCATTTTTATCACAATCAGGATAATTTGCCTGATTGTCAGCAGTTCCCTTTTGACATACACAACTTCACCAACCGACTTGGCTGACGGGCTGGAGCGGTTGCTTGTCCCCTTAAAGTTTTTTAGGGTAAATGTCCATGACCTTGCCATGATGATGACTATTGCCTTGAGATTTGTACCGCCATTGCTGGAAGAAACCGATCAAATAATGAGTGCCCAAAAGGCAAGAGGCGCCAACCTTGACAGCGGAGGGCTTATAAAAAGGGTCAAGGCTCTGCTGCCGATTATTATACCCTTGTTTGTCTCCGCCTTCAGGCGCGCGCACGACCTTGCCGAGGCTATAGAATGCCGCTGTTACAGGGAAGGGGTGGGGCGCACCAGAATGAAACAACTGAAAATATCTTATCTTGACTTGATAGCCGTGGCATTTGTTTGCGTCCTTTTTGTAAGCATATTATTAATAAATAGGACGAATATATTGCCGGTATGAGAAACATTCTTTTGACAATAGCCTTTGACGGCACCAATTATCACGGCTGGCAGGTACAAAAAAACGCCTTGACGGTGCAGGAAGTACTGCAAAAGGCAATACACAAGGTTGTAGGGAGCACCGTGGATGTAAAAGGTGTTAGCAGAACCGATTCGGGAGTCCACGCTAACATGTTTTGCGTTAGCTTCAAAACCTACTCCGAGATAGAAACAGAGAGGCTGCTTTGCGCCCTCAACATGTATTTGCCAAGAGACATCGCTGTAAAGGAATGCAAAGAGGTGGAACCCGATTTTCATGCCCGTTATAGCGCCGTCGCAAAACAGTATGTATATAAAATCTGGAATAGCCCCATCAGGAACCCTTTTTTGGACAGGTATTCACTTCACTATTGGTATCCTCTGGATGTGGAAAAGCTAAACGGTGCGGCGAAAGGCTTTCTGGGTACCCATGACTTTACCTCGTTTTGCTCTATCAGAACCGATACCGAAGACATGGTGAGGACTGTGCGCCGCAGTGAAGTGGTGCGGCAGGGCGACATGGTGGAGTTTATCGTGGAAGCTGACGGTTTTCTCTTTAATATGGTGAGGATAATGGTGGGAACGCTGCTATTTGTGGCACAAGGGAAAATCGCAGAGGACGGGATATTGGATATTATTTTGTCGAAAGACAGAAAAAAGGCGGGACCCACCGCTCCCGCCCACGGACTTTTTTTGAACAAGGTTTACTATGAATAGCAGTCTCAGCGGCATGAAGTTATTATAAGGCTTTGAAAGGTTTGGGTAAGGATGTCTAATAAAGGCACAAAGAAAAAGGATTCTCTGCGCAAGGCAATAGTGAGGACCTTTGCGGTCGTCATGGTATTTGTCTTGGTTGCTGTGGTTTACATAAATCGGGAAACCCTTTCCCCAAACAACATGGTGGAAGTATTAGAGGAGCTTTTTGCCGGCAGCGGCACCGGCGGGGGATTCCCGGTTGAAATAGGCAAAAACAACGCCCTCGAATTTGAGCGCCTTGGCAACAATATGGCCTTGCTCAACAGCACCTCTTTTGTTATTATAAGCGATTCCGGGAAAGAACTCGTGAACAGACAACACAGCTTTAACGATCCCAGGATGAAAATAGGCAATAGGAGGGCCTTGATTTACGATTGCGGCGCCAAGGGTTTAATTTTGGAGAGCCGGACAAAGACTCAAATACCCTTTGAGGCTGAAAATAACATCATCACTGCCGACATAGGCCCTGACGGCACTATCGCCGTTGTGACGGAATCCAATAAATACCTGTCGGAAATGACGGTATATGCCCGGGATTTCTTTTTAAACAATTATAAAAAATTATTTAAATATAATTCATCAGAATATTATATTATAGATGTGGCAATACGCCCTGACGGTAAAGGTGCTGCCCTTGCCACCGTATCTGCCCAAGAGGGGCAGATTAAATCCTGCGTTTTGGTCTTTGACTTTAGCAACAGCGAACCTGTTGGGAAGCAGGAATTTTTAGGAACAATGTTGCTCTCGGTATGCTATACTGGTAATACCATTTATGCTGTTGCCGATAATATGGCTTGCTCTATCCGGCCGGATGGCAAGTTAATTGAAAAAATCGATTTTGAAAGCAGCGCCTTGTCGGGATTTTGCGCCGATTCCGGGTCGGGAATCGCAATTGCCACGACCTCCCTTTCAGGCCAATCCCAGAGCAAAATATATTCATTTAACGATAAAGGCGGGGAAGTCGGGAGCGCAGAAATTGAGGCTTCCGTTCGCTCCATATCCACCAATTCAAACTATATTGTGATATTGACACCATCTAATATAATTATATATGACAAGAAGTGCAGGCAAATAAATCAGCTTGAGATCGACTCCGACGCTACTTCAGTTGTAGTGGTCGGCAACCGCATTATGGTGCTAGGAAAGAGGGAAATCAGGCAGCTTTCCATCAAATAAAATGTATTGTGATATATTGATTTTTTTGGTATTATATTGATAGGCTCAATGGGCTGAAAGGGTCATAAAGGAGGTAAAAGGCATGCCTTTAGTAATTGATTTAATTTTGATTGCTTTGTTTGCCGGGATTGTATACGCCTCATACAAAAAAGGTTTTGTGGCGTCCCTTATCGGTATAGTTGCATATATTGCGGCGCTTTTCGTAGCCATGACCTTTTCCGTAGGCCTTGTGAGCTATTCTTACAACAATTTTGTGAGGGATCGCCTTGTAACCGCGGTCTCCGACAAATTGTCGAGTGCCACTAACTTTGAAGGCGCCCTTGAAGCCTTTCCTGACTACATAACTAATGCTATCGGCAGTTTTGGAGTAAACTCACAAGAGATTGTGGAACAGGTAAATTCAAAACTTGCCGACAATACGCAACAGATCTCTCAGGAAGTAGCTGAAGAAATTGTTGACCTTATCGCCCATCCCATTGTTACAACCGTTCTGCGGTCTCTCTTTTTCCTTGTCCTATTCATAGTATGTCTATTTGTTTTCAAGTTTGTAGGAAAGAGACTGGGCAGGCTTGTAAACAAAATCCCCATAGTAGGCACGGCAAACGCCCTGCTGGGGGCTTTGCTGGGTGTGGTTAAGGGAGCGGTCATTGTAATGATTATTTGTGCCCTGACCTACATGATTTTGCCTTCTGTGGAAGGAAGTGTACCGATACTGACGCAGGAAAGCATTGACAATTCCCTTATTTTCTCTTTTGTGGAAAAGTACAATCCCATAACGATAATTTTAGGCTCACTGATGAATTAAGATGATATTTTGAGGTGTGATATGACCGTTCCTAATGTACTGTCTGTAATCAGGATAGTTTTAATCCCAATTTTTTTTCTGCTTTTCAGTTTCGAGCTCTTTTATCTGGCCGCTGCGGTTGTGTTTATTTCAGGGATTACCGACATGCTGGACGGGTTTATTGCACGCCGCTTTAATCAGGAAAGCGAACTGGGCAAACTCCTTGACCCGGTTGCAGATAAACTGATGCAGCTTGCCATGGCGATATGCGCTTCCATCAGGTATATTGTTGTGATACCGCTCCTTGTAATATTTTTTATAAAAGAGCTCTTAATGCTCCTGGGCAGCATAAAACTTTTCAAAAAAGAAAAAAAGCCCGTTGCCGCAAAGTGGTATGGCAAACTTGCCACCTTTGCCTTTTACACTTCCATGTTCCTGTTCCTTGTAATCCCCAATATGCCCATGATACTTCAGGCAACACTTGTTGTAACAACTTCAATTTTGTTGATTCATGCCTTTATTAGGTATGGGATCGTGTATAAAAGCCTAAAATAGATATTGAGTTTCATTCCTATAAGGATAAATTAGACTGAGGAGTAAAATTAATGGTTTGTTCCAGATGTAAAAAAAGAATGGCTGTTGTGTTTATAGCAAGCACAGACGCCCAAAGCCCGCGTAGTGAGGGTTTGTGCCTTGTTTGCGCCAAAGAATTGAATATTAAGCCTGTCAATGACATGATATCCAGAATGGGTATTTCCGAAGAAGACCTTGAAAATATAAGCGAACAGTTAAACAACTTTATGCCCTCGGATGACAGTGAAGAAGAGGATTTTGAGTTGGGCGGCGCCCCCAGTATCCCGTTTATGCAGAGCATTTTCAACAATTTGGGCGACGACAGCACCGCTCAAAAGAGTAGCGCCGAGGCGGACCAGAAAGAAAAAACTAAAAAGGACAAAAAGAAGGAGAAACAGGCAAAGCGCAAGTATTTGAGCCAGTACTGCACCGATTTGACCCAAAAGGCAAGAGATGGCAAACTTGACAGGATAATCGGGCGCGATAAAGAAATTTATCGCGTTATTCAAATATTGTCCCGCCGCACCAAAAACAACCCCTGCCTGATTGGCGAGCCGGGTGTCGGCAAAACCGCCATTGCGGAAGGGTTGGCCCAAAGAATAGTGGAAAAGAATGTGCCCTTCAGGCTTCAAAACAAGGAGGTCCACCTTCTTGACCTGACGGCCCTTGTTGCCGGGACACAGTTTAGAGGTCAATTTGAAAGCCGCATCAAGGGACTTGTGGATGAGGTCAAGAGTGACGGCAATGTCATTCTCTTCATCGACGAGGTGCACAACCTTGTAGGTACCGGCGACGCCGAAGGCTCAATGAATGCCGCGAATATCTTAAAGCCTGCTTTGTCAAGGGGAGAAATTCAGGTAATCGGTGCCACCACCTTCAACGAGTACCGTAAATACATTGAGAAGGACTCCGCTTTGGAACGGCGTTTCCAGCCTGTCACCATTGAGGAGCCTTCAATAGAAAACTCCGTCAAAATTCTAATGGGCATTAAAGGTTACTATGAAGAATACCACAGAGTAAAGGTTTCCGACGATATCTTACGCAAAGCCGTTGTAATGTCGGAAAGATATATTAACGACAGGTTCCTGCCCGACAAGGCCATTGACTTGTTGGACGAGGCTTGCTCTTCCGCTTCCCTGCGCAACACAAAAGCGGCGGAATACGACTCTCTTATGTCCCAGGTAGAAGAGCTAAAGCAGCAGGAGGAGGAACTGCAGGAAAACCCTGAATCCTTAGATTATGAAGAGCTTGCCAAAATCCGCGCCGAGTTAATTAGGCTCTCTGCCCGGGTGGATGAAATCAAAGACGAAGCCTTGGGCAGCAGGGTAACCGAGGACGATTTGGCAAAGGTAATCGAGCTTTGGACAGGCATCCCCGCTGCGAAGGTCAAAGAGGAAGAAATCAAGAAACTCGCGAATTTTGAGGAAAAACTGAAAAAATATATCATAGGGCAGGACGAGGCTGTATCCCTGATTGCCAACGCCATCAGGCGCAACCGCGTCCACATAACCACAAGGCGCAGGCCTGCATCCTTTATCTTCGTCGGTCCTACCGGTGTGGGCAAGACAGAACTTGTCAAGATATTGGCAAGGGAGCTTTTCGATATGCCTGACGCTCTCATCCGCCTTGACATGTCGGAATTCATGGAGAAACACGCCGTTTCCCGCATTATCGGCTCACCTCCCGGATATGTTGGATACGATGAAGCGGGCCAGCTCACGGAAAAGGTGAGAAGGCGCCCCTATTCCGTTGTTCTCTTTGACGAAATCGAAAAGGCGCACCCCGATGTAATGAATATTTTGCTGCAAATCCTCGATGAGGGCAAGATAATGGACGCCCAGGGGCGCACCATCAACTTCCAAAACACTGTAATTGTCATGACCTCCAACGCCGGCAGTTCCCTAAGAGAAGGGCTTATGGGATTTGGAAAAACTGTGTCTGAAGCCTCAAAGGACAAGGTCATGAAGGCACTTTCCGACTTTTTGCGCCCCGAATTTATTAGCCGCGTTGACGAAGTGGTTGTATTCTCACCCCTTGCCTTGCAAGATTTTGAGAAGATATCAGAGCTGATGTTAAACGAGCTTAAAGCAGCCTTGGCGGACAGGGGCATTGAGCTCAAGTGGGACAATGATGTGCTAAAAACATTGGCTCAGGAATCCTTTGGCGGAAAATACGGCGCCAGGGATCTGCGCAACGACATCCGCCGCAAAGTGGAGGACAAAATTGCATCTCTTCTCATAGACAAAGCGGGGCAGAATATCAGTGAAATAGCCATTTGCGGCAAGGAACTCAAGTTTAAGGTCAGCTGAAAAAATACTTAAAAATGGTCAATTTAATCTGTTGACATTTTGGCCGCTAATATGTTAGAATATTAGCCGTGCCAATTCTGCGGGTGTAGTTCAATGGTAGAATCCCAGCCTTCCAAGCTGGTCGTGTGGGTTCGATTCCCATCACCCGCTCCATTTATTGTCTGTGTAAATCTACAGACTTTTTTGCGCCTGTAGCTCAGCAGGATAGAGCAACTGCCTTCTAAGCAGTAGGCCAGGGGTTCGAGTCCCTTCAGGCGCGCCAATATGTTTGACATTGTGGTGGGTATAGCTCAGTTGGTTAGAGCGCTAGGTTGTGGCCCTAGAGGTCAGCGGTTCGAATCCGCTTATCCACCCCAAATATTTTTTTAATGGGGTGTAGCCAAGTGGTAAGGCAACGGACTTTGACTCCGTCATGCGCTGGTTCGAATCCAGCCACCCCAGCCAAATTGTCCGCAAGTTTAGACTTGCATTCTGCAAACAATTACTTGCGGGCATATAATGTGGCTTTCCGAGCAATTTTTTATTGCCCTTCGTGTGCTTTAAAAGCCGCATAATTATGCGAATTGATGTTGACAATACATATGCGTGCTGATATAATAGCAAAGGCTAAAATGACCCATTAGCTCAGATGGTAGAGCACTTGACTTTTAATCAAGGTGTCCGGAGTTCGAGTCTCCGATGGGTCACCAAAAAATCCCCAAAACCGAAAGGTTTGGGGATTTTTTATTTATTACAGATGAATTTTGTATCTTTTGCGTATATATAACAAAAAAATTTTACTGGAAATGTCAAAGGGGTATATTTTTCCTTGTTGATTTTTTGCATAAAAATATTGGGAAAATCCCTACCAAAAATAACCAAACAACTATTTTTTTTGAAGTCGAATTTTTGCGATTTCTAAAGTGTTTTCATGTAAATTGTAAACTTTAGTGTAAATTTTTCACAGATGAATTTTGTAAAATTCTCTTGAAAAATGTTTTTTTCTCGATTAAAATGTTACTCGCTGTGACAATATATATATTTTTCCAGTTAATAAAGCATTTATTGTAGATTTTGCTGGTGTTTTCGCTAAACGATAAATGGCAAAGCAGTCGAAAGGCTGTGACGCAAAGCTATAGGGTCTAAAGACATATGTCTATGACAGCCAGCTGCCGAAAGAGCGTAATATTTTTACCCTTTTTTAGGCTCCGAATAATTAGGGCGCTTAAAACTATAAGGGCAAAGCAGTCGAAAGGCTGTGACGCAAAGCTATAGGGTCTAAAGACTTATGTCCATGACAGCCAGCTGCCGAAGTTAAGATGCCTTTGTTTTTGGAAAATTTTATTAGTAAGTTAAAGTGATAAACAAGCACTAAACGAAACTTTTTATTTCAAAAAAAGAGATATTAGTTTTGTATAATAAATCTGTTTTTGATATGACAAATCAAGCCTGATACTCTCAAGCCAAAAAACCTACAAAATTATGAATTGAGGGGTTATCTATGATTCAAAAGCTGTTTTCAAACATCAGCCTGCTTCAAAAAGGGTTGGACGCTTCCTGGTTGAGGAATGAAGTAATATCCAACAACATTGCCAACGGTGATACCCCGGGCTACAAAACTTCTAAAGTAGAGTTTGAAAAGGTTTTCAACGAAGCCCTCCAGAGAGACACAAATTTTGTTGGC
This sequence comes from Bacillota bacterium, assembly GCA_029780875.1. Taxonomy (GTDB): domain Bacteria; phylum Bacillota; class Clostridia; order Oscillospirales; family Acutalibacteraceae; genus JAKOXU01. Next base: position 8,804 of record JAKOXU010000043.1, read on the forward strand.
AAGCGTACGAGAGACAAGCACATTGAAATAGGCTATTCCGATTTGGAAAGTGTCAAGCCTATGGTGGTAAAGAAGCAAACCGGCTCTCTCCGCCTTGATGGAAACAACATAAACATCGAAGAGGAAATGACGGAGCTTGCGAAGAATACCATCTACTACAATTTATTATCGGAAAAAATCTCAAAAGATTTAGTACTTTTGAAAAAAGTTATTAACGAAGGGAAGTAAAGGTTTATGAGCATCTTCAAATCGATGAATATAAGCTCCTCGGCCTTGACGGCCCAGAGCATTAGAATGGACACAATTGCGGAGAACATTGCCAACGCCAATACAACAAGGGCAGCGGACGGGCAGCCTTACAGGAGAAAAGTTGTCACATTTGCTCAAGCGGAAAGCCCTTCCTTTGCCCAGCACCTTAAAAACTACATTGATGGAGATGGCACCCCGGGAGGCGGAGTTACCGTAAAATCCATAGAAACCGATCCAAGTCCCTTTAAGCTGGTGTATGATCCCGACCATCCGGACGCCGACCAAGACGGTTATGTCAGTATGCCGAATGTGGACATCACGAAAGAAATGGTGGATATGATTTCGGCAACCCGCTCGTATGAAGCAAATGTCACAGCTCTAAACGCATTCAAAAATATCGCCATGAAGGCTTTGCAGATTGGCAAATGAGGTGTAGCATATGGCTGTCAACTCCATAAACTCAATAAATTCCATAAATCAAGTTCAGCAAGCTGAAAAAGTCAACAAATCGTCCACAAACGGATTGGAGTTTAGCAACCTATTGGAAGAAGCCATCGACAAACTTGACCAAACCCAAAAGTCCAGCCAGTCGGCAAACCTTTCGCTTTTGACGGGAAATGTTGAGAATATCCATTCAGTTATACTCGAAGCTGAAAAAGCTGAAATTGCATTGAGCCTTGCCCTTCAAATCAGGAATAAGATTATTGACTCCTACAATGACATTATG
>JAKOXU010000046.1 GCA_029780875.1 Bacillota bacterium
TCCATTTCTTCCTTGACTATTTGGGCGGCCCGCTCCGCTTCCTCTTTTGGGGCTTCGATGATGAGCTCGTCGTGGACTTGTAAAATAAGGCGGGCCTTTAGGTTTTCGGCTTTTAAGCGGTTGTGGACCTTTATCATGGCGATTTTGATTATGTCGGCGGCGGTGCCTTGGATGGGGGTGTTGAGGGCTATCCTTTCGCCGGCGGCCCGGATGGTGTGGTTTGAGGATTTAAGTTCCGGCAAGTACCGGCGGCGGCGGAACATGGTTTCCACATAGCCCTCCCGCTTTGCCTGCTCTTTAATGTTGTCCATATAGGCTTTGACGCCGCTGTATTTTTCAAGGTAGGTTTTTATATATTTGTCGGCTTCAACCCGGGAGACATTTATATCCCGCGCGAGGGAAAAGGCGCTGATGCCGTAAACTATGCCGAAGTTGACGGCTTTTGCGCGGCTGCGAAGGAGGGAGGTTATCATTTCGGGGGGCAGGCCGAAAACTTGGCTTGCCGTGGCGGTGTGGATGTCGTATTGATTGTTAAAGGCGTCGATCATGGCTTTGTCGTTGGCGATGTGGGCAAGGACCCGCAGTTCAATCTGGGAGTAGTCGGCGTCGATCAGCGTCCAGCCGGGCGGGGCTTTGAAGAATTTGCGCATTTCCCTGCCCACTTCGTGGCGGACCGGGATGTTTTGCAAATTCGGTTCGGTGGAGCTGATGCGGCCCGTGCGGGTTTCGGTTTGGTTAAAGCTTGTGTGGATGCGGCCGTCGGCGCTTATCACCTTTTTGAGCCCGTCGGCGTAGGTTGACTTGAGCTTTGACAGGGAGCGGTACTCAAGGAGCAGCTCTATTACCGGGTGGGCGCCGATTAGGGATTCCAGCACTTCGGCGTCGGTGGAGTAGCCCGTTTTGGACTTTTTGCGTACCGGCAGCATGAGCTTTTCAAATAAGGCGACGCCCAATTGCTTTGGGGAGTTGAGGTTAAACTCGTAGCCGACAAGGTCGTAGATGCCCTTTTCAAGTTGGGTGATTTTGTCTTGCAACATTTGGCCGTATTGCTCGAGGGCCTTGCCGTCGACCGCAAAGCCGTGGTGCTCCATGTGGGCGAGCACTAAAGATAGGGGCTGCTCGATGTCGTAAAGGAGCGGGATTTGCCCGTTGCTTTCAAGTTGGGCATAAAGCTCCTCACACATGGCGGGCAAAGCGGCGGCCGACAGGGTAAAGTCGATAAGGTTAGGGGGGATGTTTTTGACTTCCGGCACAGGTGTGCCGTATTCTTGGGCAAGGCGCAAAATCAGGTAGGCCTTGGCCGATGGGTTTAGTATATATGCCGCAAGGGCGGTGTCAAAATCCACAGGGTGAGGGTTTATGCCGCGGCTTAACATTTCCCTGAAAAGGGGTTTTGCGTCGTGGGTGCGCAATTTTATTCCGGAATTAAAAAGGTTGTTTAAAAAATCCCAAAAGCCCGGGGTGTCGGCCTTTACAAGAATGATTTTCTCGTTGCAAAAGGCAAGGGCGGAAAGGGCGCCTTTCTCAAAATGGGCCAGCATGTGGGCTTTGCCCGCGGCTTTGAGGGAGTCAAATAGGGCGTCAAGGTTATTTTCAAAGGCCGCTTCCAAAGTTTTTGAGGAGGCGGCTGTTTTTGTTTTCTGGGCTTCTTTTTGCTCTATGCCCATTTTCTCCATGAGGGAGTAAAATTCGAGCTTTGTCATGATGCCGGCGGCGGATTGTATGTCGGGCTCTTTGGGAAGGTAGGCTTCTATCTCGAGGGGGATGGGGGCGTCGGGGGAAATGGTGCAGAGCTTGTAGCTCAAATAGGCCATTTCTTTACCGGCTTTGAGCTTTTCCCGCAAGCCTTCGTTTATGGGAAGGGTGTCGATGTTTTGGTAGATGTGGTCGATAGAGCCGAACTGTTGGATGAGTTTCTGGGCGCCGATTTTGCCGATGCCGGTAACGCCCGGGACATTGTCGGAGCTGTCGCCCATGAGGGCTTTTATGTCAATGAGCTGTTTCGGAGTGACGCCGTATTCTTCCATGATTTTTTCTTTGTTGTAAAGGGTAGTTTCGGCCCGGCCCGATTTTGTGGCGGCAAGGAGTACCGTGATTTTTTCGTCCACTAACTGGAGACTGTCCCTGTCGCCTGTGGCGATGACGCATTCAAAGCTTTTCTCCTTTGAGGCGGCGGCCAGGGTGCCGAGGATGTCGTCGGCCTCAAAGCCGGGGCATTCCACTGTTTTGTAGCCGAGGGCATAAAGTAACTCCTTTAGTATGGGCATCTGGGAGGCAAGCTCTTCGGGCATGCCCTTGCGGGTGGCTTTGTACTCGCTGTATTGGGTGTGGCGAAAAGTGGGGCCCGGCAGGTCAAAGGCTATGGCTACCGCGTCGGGGTTTACCTCTTCCTTTAGGCGGTTGAGGATTGTGAGAAAGCCGTAGATGCCGTTGGTGTAGATGCCTTGCTTTGTGGAAAGCAGGCGGATGCCGTAAAAGGCCCGGTTTAATATGCTGTTCCCGTCGAGGGCAAGCAGTTTCATGGCCGTCACTCCTTTAAAATAGGGAGGAAATGAAATTTTTATTATTATAACACTTTTTTTGCTTTGTTGCATGGGTTTATTTTTGATGGGGGCAAAGGCAGGCGGTTTTTTCGGCGGGAGAGGGATTTTTGACAAAAAATCGGCGGTTTTTTGCCCTTTGGCCCTTCATTTTGTTGGCAAGGGGAAGGGCTTTTTCATATATTGTAAAGAGCTCCTAATAATCGGAGGTGAATCTATGAGACGCACCGGAAAAAACAGGTTTGGCAGCTTTAGCGACAAGTTTGACAAGGACCTTGACTTCTTTGAGAGGACGCTGGCAAAGGGGCAGGATACTGCCGGTGAGGATGAGGAAGACGAGGATACCACTACTACATCATCTGTTGAGGAGTATTTTGACATGAGCGGCAGGGGCGGCAAATGCCTTGAGCCCGAAAAGCACGGAGATTGCGAAATTGTCATAAAGTGCAAGAAAGGGCCGAAAGGCGACAAAGGCGATCCCGGGCCTTGTGGTCCTCCCGGACCTCCCGGACCTCCCGGGCCGAGAGGAGAGAAAGGAGACCTCGGTCCTTGCGGGCCTCCCGGGCCTCCAGGACCGCCGGGGCCTCCGGGTCCTTGCGGGCCTCCCGGGCCTAAAGGCGAAAAGGGCGATCCCGGCTGCATGGGCCCTGCCGGGCCTATGGGACCTCCCGGGCCGAAAGGGGAGAAGGGCTCCGACGCGCCCCAAGGGCTTGCGGCTTATGCCTATGTCTTCAATACCGGAGAGCAGCTCATTTGCCCCGGGGACAGCGTGAGGTTCAGTACTAACGGAATTATTCAAGGGCCAATCAGCCATGTGGAAGGCACTTCTAAAATCAATATCGGAAGCGATGGTGTCTATGCCGTTTGGTTCTATGTGGCAGGCAGGGAGCAAAACCAGTTTACAATTTACATCAACAATGACCCCGTTGCCCCCAGCACCTATAATTCCGGCGGGCCATCCCGCCCCAATCCCGGCATGGTAATCCTGACGGCCCAGTGCGGGGACATATTGAGCCTTAGAAATACCGGGCTTTCCGAAGTGAAGCTGGCCGGAGATTCCTGCGTAAAGCTGGATAATGTCAATGCCTCGATCCTCATCGCAAAGCTGACTTGTTAAGGCTTTGGCTGTTGAACTTTAGGGATACGAAAAGTATATTTTAGGATAGATTATACTGAATGTTTTGTGGTTTTCTAAAAAAGGGCGGCTCTCCTTTGGGGGAGCCGCTGGCTTGTTTTGGGGTTGGTGGGGGTGGCGTTTTGGGAGAGAGGAAGGGGATTAGATTTAGGCGGAGGTTTTTTGGGGCTTTTGGAGGGGCAGGTAGAAGGGTGTTTTGCGGGGGCGGTTTTGGAGAGGTAAAGGGGGGTTGGCTTTTTGTGAGATTTTTTAGAAGTAGGGG
>JAKOXU010000080.1 GCA_029780875.1 Bacillota bacterium
GCTTCGGAAATAAAAAGAGGCTCAATTTCGCGGGTCACGCTTGTTTCCTCGGTAGAGTTTTCAATAAGCTCCAGCACTTCGTCAAAATCTCTCTCTGGCAGATCCCGGGAATAAAGAGCGGCACCGAGAGCCACAAAACAATCGGCATATTGAGGGAAAATAGCCTGTTCTTCCGTCAGCTTGAGGGTTTCAATAAAACGCTGCCGAAGCCCCTTTAGAAAAAAGAGGGGTCCGCCCAAAAAGACCACATTCCCTTCAATTTTCCTGCCTTGCGCTAGCCCCGATATTGTCTGGTCAACTACCGCTTGGAAAATAGAAGCGGCAATATCCTCCTTATTGGCGCCCTGATTTATAAGGGGCTGGATGTCGGACTTTGCGAATACTCCGCACCGGGAAGCTATGGAATATATCTTCTCAAATTTTTGGCTGCATTCATCAAGTTCAGGCAGTGTCATGCCGAGGAGCGTCGCCATCTGGTCAATAAAGGCGCCTGTCCCACCTGCGCAGGAGCCGTTCATGCGCTCTTCCAGTCCGCCCTTGAAAAAGATGATCTTTGCGTCTTCTCCTCCCAATTCCACCACTACATCAGCCGAAGGAATCAGCTGTTCAATGGCTCCGGCAGTGGCAAAAACCTCCTGTACAAAATCGAGCCCGCAGGCCTTTGCCACTCCCAGCCCTGCCGACCCCGTCAATGCCATATGCACGCTTTGACCCGACAGCATGTCTTTCAATGCGCAAAGCTGCCGGGCAGTCTCCTCGCGAACCTTTGAATAGTGCCGCACATATGACTTGTGTATAATATTTAGTTTATTGTCAAGGACAACCACCTTAACGGTAGTAGATCCGATATCCACACCTACAAACAATTCATTTACCTCCGCTTTCTTGCCGCAGGATGCAAAAATCCCAAATTCCTGCAATTTTTATTGTAACATAAGTATTCACAAGTATCAACAGTTATACATTTACCCTCTTCAAAAATATTTTGAATAATTTAATCAAATAAAAATAAATAAATCACAGTTGCAATTTATGTTAAAATCAAATATGATAAAGGCAAAGGAAAATCATATTTTAAAAAGGGGTATTAAAATGCGCGAGCCCTGCTTTGATAACCTGCTGAAAGTGTTGAGAAAACAGGTTCCCGACAGGCCCACCCTCTTTGAATTTGCCTTAAACGACAATTTGGTGGAGATTTTGGCAGGCGAAAGATTTACCCACGGCAGCCACGAAGACCAGCCGGAAATCTTTATTAAGGCCTTTAAAAAAGCAGGGTTTGACTACGCCTCATTGAGGGGCTCCGCCTTCAGGCTTGATTGGGGCGAACAAGGTGCAAAGCACTCCAAGTCCCTCAACGAAAAAAGCCTCATTTACGACACGGCTTCTTTTGAAAAATACACATGGGCAAATCCCGAGGACTACGATTACTCCCGCCTTGAAAGGGCAAGGCAATTCCTCCCCGACGGCATGAAGCTAATAGTAATTGGCCCCGGCGGGGTATTGGAAAATGTAATCGAACTCACAGGATTCGATAATCTTTGCTACATGCTTGCGGACGAACCCGAACTTGTGGAAGCAATCTTTAACAATGTAGGGGAACGCCTTGTAAAATATTATGAAATATGCGCTTCTTTTGACACGGTAGGCGCCCTTGTCAGCAACGACGACTGGGGCTTTAATACCGGCACCATGCTTTCCCCCGCCGACATGAGAAAATATGTCTTCCCGTGGCACAAAAAAATCGTGGAAGTCATACACAAGGCGGGAAAGCCCGCAATCCTCCATTCCTGCGGCAACCTAAAGGAAGTCATGGACGATATAATCTACGACATGGGCTATGACGCCAAGCACTCCTTCGAGGACAAAATCTTCCCTGTCGAGAAAGCCTACGACGAACTTGCAGGTAAAATAGCGGTGCTTGGCGGCATCGACATGGACTTTGTTGCCCGAGGCACACCGGAAGAAATAAAGAAGCGTTGCATGGCGATGCTGGAAAAGGGCATGGAAAAGGGCGGCTATGCTTTAGGAACGGGAAACAGCGTGCCCGATTTCATCCCGGTTCAAAACTTCCTCGCCATAATATCCTGCGCTGGAGTTGACATAAAACTGTAAACCTCAGCTTATTGGATAATATTGTCCAACAAATAATAATTTTTTTCATTGAATCAAAGGCTTGCGATAATTATTATATTATTAAAATCAAATAATGTTCTTAAATACTCATACGCCTTTGACGGACCCGGGCAATCCTTATTGCAAGGGGGGGAATACCATGAAGGAAATCCGCACACTAAACATATTAGGGGATGTTACCAGCAAAGTCGTGCGCTGCCAAGACGGCGAAAACCTCTACAGAATCCTCGCAGACAACGGCTTTGAGTTTTCTGCCCCCTGCGGCGGCAAGGGCCTTTGCGGCAAATGCCTTGTAAAAATCCTGTCGGGCAATGCCAATCCGGTATCTGAATACGAAAAATCCCTCCTTTCTGCCCAGCAGCTGTCAGAAGGCTGGCGCCTGTCCTGTCATGTCAGTGTCAGCGCCGACCTCACCCTTGAAGTGCCACAAAAAAACGAGGCCTTTATCCTGACCTCAGGCGAATTTGACGCTGACGCAGAGGAACCACTTATAGTCAAAGAGCACATAGCCCTTGACCCTCCCACCTTGACAGACCAGCGGGCGCTTCTCAACCGCCTTTTTGACACATTGCCCGGAGGACAGCGCAGAATATCCCTTGATTTAGTGCGAAAACTGTCACAAATAGCTGAAGGCTCCAACTACGAAGTAAATGTTGTCTACGACAGGGAAGATATAATTGCCATCGAGCCCGGAAGCTGTCCTATTAGGGCCTTTGGCGTTGCCCTCGATATCGGAACCACAACAATTGCCGCATATTTAGCCGACCTGCAAAGCGGCCAGATTGTCGCAACTCATGGCGAAATAAACGCCCAGTCAAGATACGGTGCCGATGTCATTTCCCGCATCGGCTACACCATAGAAAACCCGGAGGGCACCGCCGTCTTAAACAGGCTGGTAATAAGTCAAATCGACGGCATAATTTCAAAACTCGCCTCCAAACACAACATAGATCCCTCGGAAATTTACGGCATAACAATTGTGGGCAACACAACCATTCGCCACTTTGTTGAGGGGCTCGAAACCTCATCTATAGCCTCGGCGCCCTTTGCCCCTGCCCACACTTTCGGCTATTCCACCTTTGCCAAAAAACTCGGCCTTACCACGACGAACGCCAAGTGCTACCTGCTGCCCTGCGTGTCAGCCTATATAGGCAGCGACATCGTAGCCGGAATCCTTGCCTCAAATATGCACAAAAGCGAAAACCTATCTCTCCTTGTTGATCTCGGCACCAACGGAGAAATAGTCCTTGGCAGCAAAAGAGGCCTTTATGCCTGCTCCACCGCCGCAGGCCCCGCCTTTGAAGGCGCCAACATAAAACACGGGGTGGGAAGTGTTACAGGGGCCATCGACAGTATCAAAATAGAAAACGGCGCCGTCAGCTACACTACCATAGGCAACCAGCCACCCTGCGGCATATGCGGTTCGGGAGTATTAGACTCCGTAGCCCAAATGCTCGACAACGGTATCATCGATGAAACAGGCAGAATGGTTACAGGCACCGAGCTCGTCATCGCCCAAGGTCAGCAGGGAGACATAACATTTACAGCTCAGGATGTGCGCCAAGTCCAGCTTGCAAAAGCCGCCATTGCCGCCGGCGTCAGAGTCATGCTTAAGCGCATGAAAAAGTCCCCTGGCGACATTGAAAAGGTTTACCTTGCAGGAGGCTTTGGCAGCTACCTTAACAAAATGAGCGCCGTCAAAATCGGCCTTTTGCCCGAAATCCTTTACGACAACATCCTGTCCATCGGCAACTCCGCGGGAGCCGGCGCGGTAAAAGCCCTATTATCCCAGCGTCACAAGGACCAATGCGACGAAATCGCTTCCTCCATCGACTATATCGAGCTTTCAAACTCCGCCGATTTTACCGAGGAATTTACGGAATGCATGATATTTTGACATTGACATAAAGTAGAATTTAAAAAGGAGAAATCGATATGAGCATTTTAAATGAAATGTCCGAAGCCTTGCAAAAAGGAAAAAAGAAGGAAGTTGAAGAATTAGTCACAAAGGCAGTGGGAGAAGGCTTCACTCCCAAGCAGATTCTTGAAGAGGGTCTCCTTGCCGGCATGAATATTATCGGCACCCGCTTTAAGGCAAACGAAGTCTATGTACCAGAAGTGTTGGTAGCCGCCCGTGCCATGAACGCAGGCATCGCCCTGCTCAAACCCTTGCTTGTGTCCAGCGGCGTCCAGCCCCTTGGCACCATTATCCTCGGCACCGTTGAGGGCGACCTGCACGACATCGGCAAAAACCTTGTCAAGATAATGATGGAAGGCAAAGGTATCAATGTTGTGGATTTAGGTGTCGATGTGCCCGCCGACAGGTTCATTGAAGCAGCAAAAGAGCACGATGCCAAGATAATCTGCGCCTCCTCGCTGCTGACCACCACCATGATGAAAATGAAGGAAATCGTGGACAAAGCCAGAGCAGAAAACCTGTCTGTTAAAATCATGGTGGGCGGCGCTCCTGTCAACGAAGAATTTGCAAAGAGCATCGGCGCCGATATGTATAAAGACGACGCCGCCTCCGCCGCCGACTACGCGGTCACCTGCTTCCAGTAAAAACATAAAAATTTCGGCAGCCCTTTTGGGGCTGCCTTTTTTGTGTCATTTTTGGGGATGCCAATTAATACTTCCTTTTCCCTATATCATTTCTGTAATGGGCGCCTTCAAAGCTGATTTTCTTCACCGCAGCATAAGCCTTCTCCAAAGCCTCGTCAAGGGTATTCCCCAAGGCGGTGACGCCCAGTACCCTGCCGCCGGCAGTGTAAAACTGCCCATTTTCATATTTTGTGCCGGCGTGGAAAATCTCGGCCCCGTCTGCCTGCCCGTCTGCGTTTAACCCTTCAATCTTTTTGCCCTTTTCGTAGCTTTGGGGGTATCCTCCCGAAGCCATGACAACGCAGGCCGCCGCCTCCGGGCTAAATTCCAGCTCCACTTCCTCAAGCCTTTCGTCAATGACGGCCGACACGATAGTCAACAGGTCGGTTTTCAGCCGTGGCAGCACAACTTGCGTCTCCGGGTCGCCAAACCTGGCGTTGTATTCTATCACTTTCGGCCCGTCCTTTGTAATCATAAGCCCAAAGTAAAGGCACCCTTTAAAGGTCCTCCCTTCCTTGTTAAGGGCATCTATTGTGGGCAAAAAGATTTTCTCCATGCATTCTTTTGCCAATTCATCGGTGTAATAAGGGTTAGGGCTTATAGTCCCCATGCCGCCGGTATTTGGCCCCTTGTCCCCGTCAAATACCCGCTTGTGGTCCATTGATGAAACCATGGGTCTGATACACTTGCCATCGGTGAATGCCAGAACAGACACTTCAGGCCCCTGAAGGAATTCCTCAATCACAACCCGGTTACCCGAAGCGCCGAAAATCTTCTCTTCCATTATGGAGTGTATAGCCTTTTCCGCCCCGTCAAAATCCTCGGCGATGATAACTCCCTTTCCAAGGGCAAGCCCGTCAGCTTTTATGACGACGGGGTAGTTATCCTGCTCCTTTACATACTCCAAAGCCTTTTTAGGATCGTCAAAAACTTCATACCTTGCGGTGGGTATGCCATACTTTTTCATCAGGTTTTTAGAAAATACCTTGCTGCCCTCAATTTCAGCTGCAGCTTTACGGGGCCCGAAAGCGCGGATACCCTCCTTTTCCAGCGCATCCACCATCCCCAGCATCAAGGGGTCATCGGGCGCCACAAAGACAAGGTCCACCTTTTTCTCCTTTGCAAAGGCGACAACGCCCTCCACATCGGTGGCGGGTATATTTACGCACACCGCGTCCCGGGAAATGCCGCCGTTGCCCGGCGCGCAGTATACAGTTTTAACGCTGCTATTTTCCTTGAGTTTCCTTATAAGGGCGTGCTCTCGCCCACCTCCACCTATCATCAAGATATCCACAAAGCCCAAATCCTTTCTGACAAATGATTTAGTGATGGAAAAGCCTGATTCCGTTAAAGGCCATGACAATACCGTATTTGTTGCAGGTCTCAATCACATGGTCGTCCCTGATAGATCCGCCCGGCTGCGCGATATAGCTCACACCCGATTTTCTCGCCCTCTCAATGTTGTCCCCGAAGGGGAAAAAGGCGTCGGACCCAAGAGAAACCCCTGTCTGTTTGTCCAGCCACTCCCGCTTTTCCCGGGAAGTAAGAGGCTCGGGCTTTTCCGTGAAGAATTTCTGCCATGCACCGTCGGCCAAAACATCCTCATACTCGTCGGAAATGTAGCAGTCGATGGTATTGTCCCTGTCTGGCCTGCCTATATCCTCCCTAAAGGGCAATGCCAGCACCTTCGGGTGCTGCCTTAAAAACCACAAATCCGCCTTGTTGCCCGCCAGCCTCGTGCAGTGAATCCGGCTCTGCTGCCCGGCTCCAACGCCGATAGCCTGCCCGTCCTTGGCATAGCAAACGGAATTCGACTGGGTGTATTTTAAAGTAATAAGGGCGACCATTAAATCCCGTTTTGCCTCCTCGGACAATTCCTTGTTTTCCGTCACGATATTTTCAAAAAGACTGTCGTCAATTCTCACATCATTTCGCCGCTGCTCAAAGGTAATGCCAAACACATCCTTGTATTCCATAAGCTCGGGAGTATAATCGGGGTCGATTTTCACTATATTATAGTTTCCCTTGCGCTTTTTCTTCAAAATTTCCAGCGCCTCATCGGTATATCCGGGCGCTATCACCCCGTCGGACACTTCTCTGGCAAGGACCATCGCCGTCTCCTTGTCGCACACATCGGACAGGGCAGCCCAGTCGCCGTAGGAAGACATCCTGTCGGCGCCCCTCGCCCGGGCGTAAGCGCAGGCCAAGGGTGACAACTCAAGGTCATCCACAAAATAAATCCTTTTCAAAGTATCGGACAAGGGCAGTCCCAAAGCCGCCCCGGCAGGGCTCACATGCTTAAAAGACGCCGCCGCAGGCAACCCTGTGGCCTCTTTCAGTTCCTTTACAAGCTGCCAGCTGTTAAAGGCGTCAAGAAAATTGATATACCCCGGCCGCCCGTTCAGCACCTCAATGGGCAGCTCCCCGCTATTTCTCATAAAAATCCTCGCGGGCTGCTGATTCGGGTTACACCCGTATTTTAACACAAATTCCGTCATTTGTTCCCACTCCCTTAACGATGTTTGTTTATAATGCGGGTATCCATCTTCCCGCTCTCTATGTCAATATACCGCACAAAAAGCGAAATTTTGTTGTCGGAATTTAGGCTTTCCCACAACATTTTCGTGAGGCTGTCAATATCCCCCTCCATAACCACTTCCACAGGCTCTCCTTCAAAAGAAGGCAAGGGGTTGCCATCCCCTTTGTATGTATGGACAAAATGCCCCCGCCCTGCAATCGGGCTATCGTAGTTGAAAAAGTACCTGCGGGCAGAAGAGGGATCTCCCGACGCCGATTTGAGTATCGACAGCTTATACCTGTTGCTGAAAGGCTCCAGCATCCCCGAAATTCGGGGGGTATAGTTTGGCGCATCGGGCTCGAATGTGCGGGTCATCAAGGCATCCTCAAAGCTTTTGCCCTGCTTTAAGTATTCATAAATGGTGTCTGTCTGGTCGCCGTTTGTCACAATTGTGATATCGCCCAACACCCTCACAGGCGAATAAATGATAAGGGAAGGGTCTACCACTTTGCTTTCGTCGAAAGCTTTCGTACTAATCCCTTCCCCATCCTCGACAAATACGCGGTTGCGGCTGTTCTCGCTCCTACCCATGATAAAGTAGGCGGCAACAAAGCTCTTGCCGTCTCTGCTTTTCCCCAATACTATGCCCCTCCCGGGGTAGGGGTTGGCCTTTAGTATCTCATCAAGCCTTTGTGCTTCCATATAAAGCCTTCTCCCTTCGCTGTTATTTTAATATCCTTGTCTTGTTGCCCTGAATCTCTATCCTGCCCTCGCAAAAGAGGGCCACAGCCTCGGGCAATATCTTCCACTCGGCCTCTTCCATCACCCGCTGCTGCAAAATCTCGGGGGTATCGTCGGGCAGCACTTCAATGCACTTTTGCAAAATAATTGGGCCCCCGTCGGGCACTTCATTTACGAAGTGGACGGTGGCGCCCGTTACTTTAACACCTGCAGCCAGCACTGCCTCATGCACTTTGAGGCCATAGTACCCCTTGCCGCAAAAGGCAGGGATAAGGGAAGGGTGCACATTTATAATCTTGTTCCTGTAATGCTCTATCACCGCCGGCCCCAAAATGCTCAAAAAGCCGGCAAGCACTATCAAATCGATTTCCTTCTCGTTGAGGGCATCAAGCAACGCCTTGTCATATTCTTCAGAAGAAGAATAGCTTTTTCGCTCCACAACAGCGGTTTCAATACCGAAAAGCCGCGCTCGCTCAAGGGCCAAAACACCCGGCTTGCTTGAAACTACAAAGACAATCCGCCCGTTGTTGATTTTACCGTTTTTGCAGGCGTTGATCAAAGCCTGCAGGTTTGTGCCCGAACCCGAAACCAAAACGGCGATATTCAGCATATATCCACACCCTTTTCGCCCTCTTTGACCTCCCCTATGACAAAGGCATTCTCACCCAATTTCTTGAGAATTTCAAGGGACTTTTCTGCGTTTTCGGGCGACACCACAAAACACATGCCCACACCCATGTTAAAGGTGCCGAACATGTCCTCTTCACTGACGGTGCCAAGCCTCGCCAACAGCTTAAAAATGGGCAGAACAGGCACATTTTCCCGGATTATATGAGCCCTTGCGCCTTCGGGCAGCATCCTTGGAATATTCTCATAAAAGCCTCCGCCCGTAATATGGGCAATAGCCTTGACAAGCCCCGCATTTATTAGCTCCAGCATGGGCTTTACATATATCTTCGTGGGGGTAATAAGCTCCTCTCCCAAAGTCTTTCCCAATTCCTCTATGTAAAGGCTGAGGTTCTGCTCATTTACCCCTAAAATTTTCC
>JAKOXU010000107.1 GCA_029780875.1 Bacillota bacterium
AGGAATTTGCCTCCCACTTTGCATATAGGGTAAGGTCATAGGCCGGCATTGTGTCAAACTCAAAGGGTGTTGTAAGCTCGGCGTCGCTGTACCAGCCCTTAAAGGTGTATCCAGTTTTTTGCGGGTCTGTGGGAGGAACTATGATGCTTTCTTCGGGGATGCGCACCGACGCTATAGATGTGCCTCCGTTTGTTTCAAAGGTTATGGTGTGCCAGAGCAGATAATTGTTTTTTCCTATGACGGTAAAGACGGTGTCGGCGTAGATTTTGCCGATTTTGGGCGAAATGTTTGTTACAAGGGCTTTTTTGGCCAAAACATCGGCGGTAAATATATCGGGAGGGATAGTGCCCTTTTTGATTTTTACCGTCTTTTCGGGCAGGTCGCTGACATCCCCTTCGAATCTGAAGGTTGCCGTTACCGAATTGTCTGCATATAGGGCGGTGTAGGTGGTGCCCTTTAATAGCTCCTTGGCAAAGCCCATGTCGACGGTTCTGGTGATGTCGGATGTGATGGCTTTGCCGGTGTTGTCCTTGGCTTCAATGCCGTAGAAGACCTCGAAGCTTCCGCTTGCGGCATCGTCGAAGCCGCTGTTTTTCAGGGAGGTCAGGTTAAACTGTCTGCCGAATTTGGCGGTGTGGCTTGCGTTGGCTGTTACCGTGCCATCGGGATTATGAATGTTTTTCACATTTAGTGTGTATTCTCTCAAATTTACATTGAAGTAGTAGCTTTGGTTGTCGTAAAGCAGCAGGTTTTCGGTCTGCTGTGAGCCGTAGCCTGTGACGCTTTCATATTTCAAATTTGTGCCGCCGAAGCTGTAAGAATCGTAGTTAATTAAGCCCAGCACCTCTTCATGGGTAGGCAGGTTAAAGTATTCGTTTTTGGTGACCCTCTCGCTCCAGACCGGGGTATAGCCATCTTGCTCGCTGCCCACATAAACCGTGGCCGTGAACTTCTCCTTCAGCTCGCTGTCGGCAAGGTTTGTCCACACAAGGGGGAGGACTACCTTTAAGTCCTTGCTGGAGAAGGCAAGCTTGTCCTGCTTCCAGGTAAATGTAAGGTCGCACTTCATGTATTGTACATCCTTAGGCACATTTACCGAGATGTTGCCTGTTTGGGGATCAAAGCTGAAATTTTTGTTGGAAAGGGTAATGTGGTAGTTGGAAAGGTCGTAAATTGCGCTTTGCATATTGCCATCGATTAAGTCAATGTAATCCATCATGGTGTAGCTGGAGGGCAGCAGCATATTTATCCCGTTTTCGCTGTTGTTGTCGTTGTCCTTGACGACAACAACCTCGTCGCTGTCTATTTTGTAACCGAAGGCGTAGACATTTTTTCTGTTTCCTATGGTGAACAGGGGGAATTCTTCATCGTAGACCTCGGGATTGTATACGGTTTTCTTAATGAGATCCACATTTACCGATACTGTTATGTAGATGCCGAATTCGAAGTAAAGGGCGCCGGATTTGCGGGAGTCTATGTCCCACTCCTCGGAATTCATTGTGCGCAGCTTGTTATATTGGTATATAAAGTAGCCCCATAGCTTGATGTATGGGCCGAATTCGCCGGAAACTCCCACTCCGGCAAGACCCCACAGCACCTCTAAGGATACCGTGGCCTTGATGCCCATTTTCAGTCCCAGATGTCCCATTACATAAAACTTAAAGGCAAATTCTTCGTCCATAAGGTCGAGAACTGCGCTGCCCGAAGTTCTTTTAATAATGTCTATCCAGAAGGAATAGCGCTTGCCCACTATGTAATCCATGTTTATTCCCATGCTGATATTGACATTAGCCTTGATTACGAAATCCAGCCTGAATTTTACCGAGACAAGACCTGCCACGAAGTTGTAGCCGGCCTCAAATATCTTTTTCTCGGCAAGAGTTATCCAGTCGGTTTCGGTTCTCATCATTTCAGAGTAGCGCTCCATAAGCTCTCTGACGCCGGCTTCGTTCTTTTCCCCGCTGGAATTTAACAGCTCGTTGAGCTTGGAGGACATGTTGATTTCGTTGAACTGCCGGCGGCAGCTTTCGTAGTAGTCTTCTGCGTCCTCGGGCAAGTCAAGCCACAGGTTTCTGATGGCGTCCTTGTAGGCGTC
This sequence comes from Bacillota bacterium, assembly GCA_029780875.1. Taxonomy (GTDB): domain Bacteria; phylum Bacillota; class Clostridia; order Oscillospirales; family Acutalibacteraceae; genus JAKOXU01. The sequence continues at coordinate 2,096 of JAKOXU010000107.1, forward strand.
AAGCTTATCTTGCGACTCGTTTGCTTCGTCTATTTTTCTTTGCAGCTCTCGGATTTGGACGAGGGTTGCGTCGTAGGTTTCCAAAAAGCCTTGGAATTGATCCCATAAGGCGCCCTCGTCGTTGGCTACTGTGTATATTCTTAAATCTATGTTTACCGATGTGTAGTTTTTGATGTCGGTGGCCGAGCTGAAGGTCAGCTCGTCAAGGACGGGGATAATCACATACCATGTAACATGGGCGTGGGAGCTTACGCTGACCGTTACCGAGACCTCCTCCACAAAGGAGGCGTGAAGTAGAAAGACCATGTCTCCGTCTTCTGTTTCAATTTTAAATTCGGCATCGATGTCAAGCCTTAACCTTACGCCCTTTGAAAATTTGGTGGGTTTACTTGAAATTTCGGCCGTGACAAAAATCTTGGGTGTCAGGCCGGATTCCGAAAGTGCCTTTATTTGCCCTTGGGTTAAGGGTTTTCCCTTGGAGTCGGTGGCGGTGAAATTTGTTAGGGACATATTATCAAAGTTGTCGGTCGAACCTGCCGCCTTTACAAGGAAATCCACGGCATCCTTTGCAAAGCCGCTGTTTAAGGCCTGCTCGGCAATGTTTTTTTCCAAAGAATCTACATCGATATTGTCAAGGAGGGTGTCGCCGTCCATGGGTTTGCTTAAAAAGAGCTCGTTGACGGCCTTTATGGCTTCGGGAGTGGTCTTTTTAATCGATAGGTTGCCGCCGTTTATCGATGTAATTTGGCCGAAGTATACCGGGGAGTCGGCCGTAATATCTTCAAAATTGCCGCTGTATATTACCACAAAGTCGCCGATGTCGATTTGGGGCTGGTCGCTGCGACCCATGAAGCTCCAAGCCTCGGTGTCGAAGTAGCTTTGGTAGTTTTCTATGATTATGTTATTGCCGCTGGGGAGGGTGGGAGCTTTAAAGGGAAGGGTATCCGGTATGAAGAGGACATCGGCGATTTCGGTTTCGTCTACTCCTCTAAAGTATATTGTGCTGCCTTCTATGGCTGTGATTTTGACATATGCAACGGCATTTCCTTCATAATCGGATTTGTCGTACTCCCGCTCTCTGGGGTCGACATTTTCATAAATGCAAAGGGTGTCGCCTACATTCAGTCCTGTGGGAGAATAGGTAAACCATCCGCTGACGATCCCGTCGTCCTCGTTTCTGATTATTGCAAGGTCAAGTACAGGCACTACAGTCGGGGTGCCTGAAGAGGTGATTGTATAGGATATGGAGTCGGTGTCCTTTATGTATTTGATGTCGTCGTTGTAGGCAAGTTTGTCGGTTTCATCCTTTTTTATAATAAAGGTGGCCTTACGGATAGACTCGGCCTTGTCTTTGAAATTGAGCCCGTCTTCCAATACAAGCTCGTAGGTGCAGCCGGGTATAAAGCCGCTTTCGGCGGAAACCCTGAAGTGCTTGCTGTTTATCTGTGTTACCTTCAGCTCCACCGGGTCTGAGCCGTCCTTGGTAAGCAGGGTGATACCGGCAAGGACATTGCCTGGGGTTGAGTCTTCGGTAGTGACTACTTCAAAGGAGAGGTTGGGTGAGGCGTCCTCCAAGGCGTAGGATTGTGGGGTTTCAAGGACATCGGATTGAAGCTCGGCAAAGCTTGCCCGCAGTCTGAGGCTTGTTGTTATGGGCTCTTCGGCATAAAAGGGGCTGCCGTCCTGCTTTAGCCAGCCGAGGAATATGTAGTTTTCCTTTTCTGTTTCGGGAATCGGCATGTAGTCGGATAAGTCAGCGCCGTTGCACAGCATTACCGAGTCTACCGGCGTGCCGCCGTCGGTGTCGAAGGTGATTTTAACATTGTTTCCCAAGGTGACATCAAAGCCGGCAAGGTATTTTTCTATAAGCAAAAGGTCCATCAGGTCTACCTTGTTGTCCCGGTTGACATCGGCGGCCACGGCATCGATGTCAATGTCGTATTCCGCAAGGTGTTTTTTCAGGTCGTCGGCGTCCTCCTGATTCACGGAACCGCTGCGGTTTACATCGCCGTATAGTATGCCCCCGGCAAATACATTCAAAGGTACCATGGTGAAGAGTATTCCCAGTGACAGTATACCGGCTATTATCCGTTGCCTTAGTTTAATCATTTAGATCCTCTCCAAATAGATAATATTTTGTATATTGTAAAGTTTTTTTAGACGACGGTTCTGTGGGTTTTTCGCTTTTATTTCCGCCCGTTTATGGCTTTTATAAGCAGACACACCGTAAAAACAACTGCAGCCAGAAAAAGCCAGAATAATACAGCAAGGATACTGGATAGCACCAAATGCTCCTGCCGAGGGAAGAGCATTAACAGCACCGTGGTTACTATCAGCAATCCCGCAAAAATGATTGTTGTGGAGATTTGTTTTTTCACTTTATCACCGCCTTTTGATGTAATAGAGGCAATTTTAGTTGTTTCTTTAACCGAAAGGCAGAATGACTCTACTTTAACCTGTATTATATAAAAGAAAAGGCATCAAAAAATTTCCAACGCGTGAAATGTCGATTTTTCGGAGTGAAATGCAAAGAAGAAAATTTAGCATTTGGCGTGCCTTATATAGCGGCAAAAAATCCGGCCGTATCGGTTGATACGGCCGGCTGAAAGGAATTGTTTTTATTCTAGTACAACTTTAAGACTGTTTTTAATCTTTTCAATATTTGATTTTACGGAATTGTCGACATTGTTATTAAAGGCGATCACTATGTTTTGCCATTTGGGGTCACCGTCATCAACGGGAAGGTAAATGGAATAATAATAGGCTTCAAACTCTATTCCGACTGAATTTTTCCCGGTGATGTGGACAAGCAGGGTCGGATAATCGGATACTTTGGCGTCGGTCTTGAATTCTAAGTAATTGACATCGGTGAAGCAAAGTATTGCTTCGGTATATTCTTCCTTTGTCCAGTTTCCCGGCTCGAGGTTGGGGGCATCGGAAAGCCCTGAAATCGCAATGCCGACTGTGGATTCCTTATTATTGGCAAGCATTACCCTTTCCTGTTGTTCCACAAAGTCGCCAAAATCATCGGGTATTCTAAGGGATAGGCCGCGAACCGTTTTTGTTGAAGGGTTACCTATTCTGCTCCGCAGCCCGAAAGACCTAAGATAATTGAAGGCAACATCAGTATTGATAAAACCACGGTACCTGTTTTTTCATGGCAAAAACCTCCTTTTTAATTTAACATATTACATTATTAAATGAAAAAATGAGGATGGTGTGAAATGCAGTTATTGGGGAGTGAAATGCTAATCCTTTTAATTGAAAAAGCCGTATAATAGTGATAAACTGTTTTTGTAAATAGTAGTTTGTATTTGTCGGAGATTACATTTTTTGTATGGGAGGGGTTCTCTTGATTCGCATTGCCCTGTGCGATGATGATGAAAGATGTCTTGTCGCATTAAAGCGTATGCTTGAGAGCTGGGCTGCCGCGGCTTCCTCTCAGGTTAATATACACTGCTTTGACAATGGGGACTCATTGATCAGGGATTGTGCCGCCTCCCGGTACGATATAATCTTCCTTGATATTGTGATGCCTCTGCTCAACGGCATGGACGCGGCACGGGAAATACGAGACAGGGACAAAACCGTGAAGATTATTTTTTTGACATCCTCCCCGGAGTTTGCCCTTCAGTCCTATTCGGTAAAGGCTGCCGATTACATTGTCAAGCCCATTACATATCAAAGGCTCATAGAGGTTATGGATGACGCCGCAGCCTTTATCCGTCAGGAGCCCGAGTGTATGACACTAAAGACGGTGGGCGGGTATCAAAAGATATATCTGCATGACATTGAATATATAGAGGCACAGAATAAGAGGGTCTTTTTCTTTTTGGAATCGGGTAAGGTTGTTGAGGTTGTTCAGCCTCTTTATACATTTGAGGCCGAGCTTGATGACAGCAAGGGCTTTTTCAAATGCCACCGCAGCTATCTTGTTTATCTTCCCAATGTGGACTATTTCAACAATACC
>JAKOXU010000116.1 GCA_029780875.1 Bacillota bacterium
CAAAATCATTCGGAAGGGATGCGTTATGAGAGAAGGAAAACTTTATTTCAACCTGATTCACAGGGCCGGCGGCTACAAAGAAAACTTCGACATGCTCATGAAGCAGCAGGACTTGGCTCACGAAAACGGGCTTAAAACCACAGTGGTCATGTCCTATGAATCCATGCTGGTGGACGAATATGTGGAAAAGGCAAAATCCTATGTGCGCGCCTACGGCGACGAACTGGGCCTGCTCCTCAATGTCATTGATGATGCTTACGGCATGCTCAACGGCAACTACACCTTCTGGCTCCTGCCAAGGGAACAGCAAAAATACATCATCGACGAGTCCATCAGAAAATTCAAGGAATGTTTCGGCTATTGCCCCCCTACCTTGACCACCTATTACCTTGACGCCCCCACAATAAACTACATCCACGAGAACTACCCCGAAGTAAAGGCAGTCATTGCCACCTGCTTTGAGGAAGGTTCCCGCACATTTCGCGGCACAAACTACGACTGCCAGCTCTTCTGCGAAGGCGGCCCCTGGTGGCCTTGGATTCCCTCCAAGAAAAACAGCCAGTGCCCCGCCTTTGACGAAGAAGACGACGCCGGCGTGGTTGCATTCCCCCACCTGACCCGCGACATGCTGCTCACCATCGAAGACCGCAACGACTATTTCGCCTGCCATCCCCAGAACATCACCCGCGGCTGGGCATACAAAGACTACAACTGGCCCTACATGTATAACTTCCTCGACATGACGGCCATCCAGTTTAAATACAACGACGGCTACTCCTACAGCAACATGTACGCCGATCCCAAATGGCTGCTTCCCAAAGGCCGCCACGACGACTACTGCGTCTACGAAATCTATGTTGACGCAATGAAGTATCTTGGCGAGCTAAAAAAGAAGGGCTACCTTGTGGACATGGGCATGGCGGAATTTGCCGACTGGTACCGCCAAAACAGAGGGACAGACACCCCCGATGTAGTGCTGTGGAAAGATGTCCTCATGGGCTCGGACAAGCAGGTATTCTGGTACATCGACAGCCACATGAGGGCCCTTTGCGACCCGGTACAAGGCGGCGCCATCACCGACCTACGCCCCTATGTCTCAAGGCTTGACAGGCCCGTCGGTCCCGAGAGCGATTACCTTGAAGACGGCTCCTACCCCTTCATCCTCAACACCCAAGTCCGGGGCGGCTACCCCGCATTTATGCAGACCAAATCCATGTACACCGCCGCGGTTTACTACAAGGACGAAGTCCGTCACCTTAAAAACTACTGGTGCAACTGCACCTATGAAAAGACCGAGGAAGGCAGAGTAGCCGTCATGGACCCCATGGAAATCGAGTTTTCCGACATGACCCTCACCCTGCAGACCAAAGTCATCTTTGCCGGCAACGGCGAAATCCGCTTTAAGAGAAATGTGCTGAACTGCACCAAGCCCGATGCCGAAATCGAGATTTTCGAATTTATGAACGGCTGCTGGGGAACCACCGAATATCCCGAAGATATGCGCCGCATCAAGCTCACGATAAACGGCGAGACGGGCTCCGAATCCCTCTTTGTCAAGTACACCAACACCAGCAAGACCTTAAAGGGCGCCAAATCCGTCACAGCCGATATGCCCGATATGGACACCCTCGTGACCCTCACCACCGACCTTGAGGAACCCGAAGGCATAATCTTCGACGCCACGCTGGGCGGGCCCTTGTTCTCCATAGGCCTTAAAGGAAAAATCAAAAACGGGGAGGAAAAGACCACATGTCTGAAGTTAAGCAAAAGGTAAAATACTGGTCATGCCCCTGGTGCTTCTCAAAGGGCATTGACTCCGCAGGCCTCAAAGAAAGGAAGGACGGAGTGCTCTACTGCGTCAGGTGCTGCTTTACCGGCGACGAAGAATTGGTACGCGAAACCTACAGAAACTACCAGAAAAAATACAAGCTCCTTGAAAAAAGGCTGAAGATTCTCGACTAATAATCACAACAAAGTGCCGGCTGATTGCCGGCACTTTTTATCCCCTTTTCCCCCTCCGACAAGCAAAAGTTTTATTTCCCCTCAAATACTCAACGGCTAT
>JAKOXU010000117.1 GCA_029780875.1 Bacillota bacterium
CTTCGATGACTGACCTAAAAGTCAAAATAGCGGGAGTGGAATTTAAAAACCCGGTAATCGCCGCCTCGGGCACCTTCGGCTTCGGCAGGGAATACAGCGAGTTTTACCCCCTCGAAACTTTGGGCGGCATTTCGGTAAAAGGCCTTACCTTAAAAGAGCGCCTCGGCAACCCCCCTCCGAGAGTCGCCGAAACCCCCGCCGGCATGCTCAACAGCGTCGGGCTCCAAAACCCGGGCGTGCAGGCATTTATAAATTACATGCTGCCGTGGCTTAAAACCCAAAACCTCGTAATCATCGCCAACGCCGCCGGGGAAACGATAGATGAATACTGCGAAATGGCGCGTATACTGTCGGACTCCGGCGTCGACATGGTGGAACTTAACATCTCCTGCCCCAATGTTAAAAAGGGAGGCCTCAGTTTCGGCGCCACGGCAAAAAGCGTGGAGGAAGTAGTGTCGGCGGTGCGAAAAAACCTCACAAAACCCCTTATCGTCAAACTCTCCCCCAATGTTACGGATATTGCGGAAATCGCCCGTGCGGCCGAGAGCGCCGGCGCCGACGCCCTATCCCTTATCAACACCCTCCTCGGCTTGCGGATTGACATCACTACCCGCCGCCCCATCCTGCGCAACAATGTGGGCGGCCTGTCGGGCCCGGCGGTATTCCCTGTCGCCCTCCGCATGGTATGGCAGGTATCAAGCAGCGTCAAAATCCCGGTCATCGGCATGGGCGGCATATCAAGCTGGCAAGACGCGGTAGAAATGCTGCTTGCCGGCGCCACAGCGGTACAGGTAGGCACCGCCAACTTCACTGACCCCTTTGCCTGCCCCAAGATAATCGAAGGTATCGGCGCATACCTTGAAGAAAACAAAATCGAAAGCGTCAACAATATCATAGGAAAGGTAGAACCGTGGTAACAAGAATAGTGCTAATCCGCCACTGCGAAGCGCAGGGCAACCATGAAAGGATATTCCAAGGCAGGACCGACGCCGATATCAGCGAAAACGGCAAGGAGCAGCTCATGGCCCTGGCCGAACGCTGTCAAAAAATCCTCCTTGACGCCATATACTCGAGCCCCTTAAAGCGGGCCTATAAAACGGCCGAGGCGGCAAACCTCCACCACAACCTCCCCATCAAGACAATGGAAGACCTCGCCGAGATAAACGGCGGCCACTGGGAAGGGGTGCGGTGGCACTGCCTGCCGAAACTCTTCCCCGAGGAATACAAAGCGTGGGAAGACGCCCCCCACGACTTTGCCCCCAAAGGGGGCGAATCCATGAAACAAGTTTTTGACCGCATCTGGAACGCTATAATGGCAATCGTGGAAGAAAACCGGGGCAAAACGGTAGCCGTGGTCTCCCACGGCTGCGCCATTCGAAACTTTCTGTGCCGCGCCAAAGGGCTGCCAATAGAAAAACTCAACGACATCGGCTGGTGCGACAACACCGCCATCAGCATCATTGATTTCGACGAGGAAAACCGCCCAAGAATAATGCTGCTAAACGACGCTTCCCACCTTACCAAAGAAATATCCACCTTCGCGAAACAAGACTGGTGGCGAAAACAACAAGGAAAGCGGGCGAAAACATGAAGATAATGGCAATCGACCTCGGCGACGCACGGACAGGCGTAGCCATCAGCGACCCGAGCGGCTTTTTGGCTTCGCCGCTGACGGTAATCCACGAAAAAGACCCCGCCGCCCTGCTGGAAAAGGTAGCCGCCCTTGCCCTTGAGCACAAGCCCGGCCAAATCGTGATAGGCTACCCAAAACACATGAGCGGCGACACCGGCGACAGGGCAAAAGGGGCGGAAACCTTCGCCGAAAATTTATCCAAAACCTCCGGCATCAAAACCGTGCTGTGGGACGAGCGCTGCACCACGGTAATGGCCCACCAAGCCCTAAACCAAACCAACACCCGGGGCAAAAAGCGCAAAAACATCATCGACGCCGTCGCCGCCACGATAATTTTGCAAGATTACCTCGATTACCTGAAAAACGCCGAAAAATAAAAGCGGCAAAACTTGCCGCCTTTTCTTTAATCACATTTTTATGCCACAACGGGTCAAAACCTTAACCCTTTATATACCCGAGGCCGCTGAATTTCGCCACAAGCTCCCCGTCCTCATCGAAAATTTCCACTTCATAGCCGCAAATCTTCCTGCCGGAACTGACCTGACGGGCCTTCGCGGTAATAAACTTGCCCTTCGGCGACTTAAAATAAGAGATATTGGCGTTTATCCCAAGGGTGACAAACCCCCTTGAGTTGGAAGCCGCCGCGAAAGCAAAGTCGGCAAGGGTAAAAATAGCGCCGCCCTGCACCAAATCCACGCCGTTTAGGTGCCTATCCTCTATTTCAAGCCGCGCCACGGCCTTGCCATCCGCCGCTTCGACCAGCTCAATGCCAATAAGCTTTGCAAACCTGTCTCTTTTCACGAATTTAAGGGCATCCTCGCTCATTTTAATCCCCTTCCCATATAATATACCCCTTCATTTTACCACATTATTATAAAAAAATCACCCGCCATCTTACAAATCCAAAACGAATAATTTTTTCAAATATTAATTTACAAATTTCAATTGCAAAAACGCCGCAATTTTGCTATTTTTAACATAAACAACCATTATGGAGTTGAATAATATGCTATACAAACCCGATTTTGAAAGGGCCAAAAAGTACTGGCAAGCCTTCTGGGAGCAGGAAGTAATCGACCGGCCCCCCATATCTGTCATCGCCCCAAAGCGCGGGGCAAAGCCCTCTACCTTTTCCACCAAAATCAGCGACTGCTTCCGCGCCTGCATGAGCGGCGACTTTGACAGCTACCTTGCCGGCTTTGAGGAGTACTTATCCACCCTATACTTCGGCGGAGAAGCCATGCCGGCACTGGAACTGACTTTGGGCCCCGACCAATACGCCGCCTTTTTAGGGGGCAATCTCTCGGCCCCCGAAGGGTCGGAAACCACATGGAGTTCCCCCATAGTGGATGATTTCAGCAAATTCGAAGTAAAAATCGACAAATCCCCCGGCAGCTACTTTGACATGCTGAAAAAGTTTTTCGAACGGGCTGCGGAACACTCAAAGGACAAATACCTCCTCTGCATGCTGGACCTGCACAGCAATTTGGACGCCCTGTCCGCCCTGCGGGGCCCGGAAAACCTCTGCCTTGACATCATGGACTGCCCGGAGGAAGTCCACCGGGTCCTCAACGAAGTCCGTGCCACCTACGAGGAAATCTTCATGATGCCCTACATATCCGGCGACCTTATAAACCGGGGCTCCACAGCGTGGGCTCCCTTCTTTGCCGACAAAGGGGAAAAATACAATGTGGTCCAGTGTGACTTTTCCTGCCTCCTCAGCCCCAGCCAAGCCAGGGAATATGCCATACCGGCAATAGCCGAGGAAGCGGCCTTCCTTGACAAAAATGTCTACCACTACGACGGCGTGGGAGCCCTCGGCCACATGGACGACATCCTCGCCATAGAAGAAATCGATGTAATCCAGTGGCTGCCCGGCACTCCCGACAGCTCCGTCAACTGGATGGATCTGCTCAAAAAGATTCAAAAGGCGGGCAAAAGCCTTTGGGTCTCCGACTGGACGATAGCCGACATAAAAGCCCATTTCAAGGAGCTTGAACCCAACAAGGTATTCTTCTCGGTCTGGGCCTCCTCCCAAGACGAAGCCGAGGAACTCATCGAATACATGCAAAAGAACATGTAACTACCTAATTTTTTCCCTACCAATACATCTTCATATCAAAGACGGGCGGGTTTACCCCGCCCGTCGCATTTTTAGCCTATTAAATAAGGGCATCCGCCTTACTTTATAACGGCCAGCACATCCCCCATGTTAACGGCGGCGCCGGCAGAGACAAAGACCTCGCCCATGACGCCGTCTCTGGGAGCGAAAATCTCATTCTCCATCTTCATAGCCTCAAGGATAAAGAGCACCTCGCCCCTTTTCACGGCCTCCCCGGCCTTCTTCTTAACGGCGAGAATAGTACCGGGCATGGGCGCCTCAATCTTCTCCCCGTCCACCGAAGGACCGGTGGCAGTGGCAGCCGGTGCCGCCACAGGTGCAGCAGCAGGAGCCGACGCGCCGTTATTGCCATTTTCCGCTACCGAGCCGTTGCCGCTTGCCGCCCCGTTTGCCTTTTCCGCCGCCGTTTTCACAACGGTAGCGGTACCCTTCTCAACCTCAACCTCATAAGTTTTGTCGTTCAAAGTAACAATATACTTCATCTAAAAATCCTCCACCCTAAATTACCTTTATCCGCAACCTATTTCTTCACAATAGAATAGGTAAAGACCACCGGCTTTGACTCCTTCCTGCGCCGCAGGAACCTCTCTGCAATTTGCGGGAAAGCGGCGTAAGAGAGCACATCGTTGTCGTTTTCGGCAAGGTCTCCGATTTCCCTTTTGGCCTTTTCAAACCCGGGCTCGAGGGTATCGGCAAACCGCCCTTCAATGGGCTTTTCATCGCCCAAAACTTTGCTTTTCAGTTCAGGGTCAATCTCCCCGGGCGCCGCCCCATACTCACCGCGGATATAAGCCTTAACCTCTTTTGAAACCGACTTATACCTCTCACCCAACAGCACATTGACAGCAGCCTGGGCCCCCACCATCTGGCTCATGGGGGTCACAAGGGGCGGGTATCCCAAATCCTTCCTGACCTTGGGCACCTCCTCAAGCACCTTGTCAAGGAGATGCATGGCATTCTGATCTTTAAGTTGCGCCACAAGGTTCGACAGCATCCCGCCGGGCACCTGATATACCAGGGCGTCGGTCTCGGTCCCCATGACAAAGGGATCCATCAGCCCGCTCTCGATATACTTTTGCTTCAAGGGCTTGAAGAAATCGTTTATTTTTTTCAGCAGCTTGGAATCCAGCCCCGTCTCATACCCGAACTCCTTCAGGGCATAGTCCATAGCCTCGGTCGCCGGCTGGGAAGTGCCTCCCGAAAAGCTGGAAATTGAGCAGTCAATGCCGGCACACCCCGCCTCCACGGCCTTCAGGTAAGTCATGGGCGCCAGCCCGGTAGTGGAATGGGTATGCACAATGACAGGCACCTTCACATTCTCGCAAACTGCCTTAACTATATCGTAAGCCGCCTTCGGGCTCATAATCCCCGCCATATCCTTAATGCAAATGGAGTCAGCCCCCATCTCTTCAAGTCTTACAGCCAGCTTCACATAAGACTCAAGGTCATGGATGGGGCTGATGGTATAGCAAATGGTGCCTTGAGCGTGGGCATTGCGCTTTTTGACCTCATCCAAAGCCACTTCAATATTGCGAAAATCATTGAGGGCGTCGAAAATTCGGAAAATATCAATCCCGCCCTCGGCCGCTGCGGCGACGAACCTGCGCACAATGTCGTCGGGGTAGTGCCTATACCCCAAAAGGTTCTGCCCCCTCAGCAGCATCTGCAGTTTAGTGTTTTTTACCTTATCCCTTATCTTTCTAAGCCTCTCCCAGGGGTCCTCATTCAAATACCGCAGGCAAGAGTCAAAGGTAGCCCCGCCCCAGCACTCAAGGGAATAATACCCCGCCTTATCCATGACTTCGAGGATATCGGCAAACTCATCAAATGTGGTTCTGGTAGCCGCAAGGGACTGATTGGCGTCCCTCAAAACGGTATCGGTGATATGGATTTTCACAACAATATCCCTTTCTATGTAAAATTTATTTTTCCAAAGTTCTATCTTTACTTACCCAAACAAATCACCCGCATAATCTCAAACCCGCGGGACATGCACCTTTACCCAATCTATCGCCTTATATAGCCTATTCTCAAATCCCCAAAAATGCGCTTTTTTATATCTTACCCTTTCGCGATATCCTTCACATAACCCGTTCGAAAAGCCACTATTTAACTCTCTATATCCGATTCCCCGCACAAAACCTCTTATCAAGCCCTGCAGGAAATCTGTTTAATCTATCATTATCTTTTACCATTGCGTAAAACCTCTTTCAATTTTAAAAAGAAGCCACAGGGCAATATGCCGCGCCCTTCGCTACCTGACTTTCCTTCGCCCTTCCTTCTTAACAAACGGGACAGCAGAAAATCCAGCCAAAAAAGAGCCGAAATCAGGGTTTTTACATCACTAATCCAAAATCCAACGGGAAACCCGCCAAAAAACAGCCTAAAATGGCACTCATATCCCAATCCGACAAGTCAAAATAAATCCGAAAACTTATCTTCATATGAAAATCGCACCTTTTCCCGCAGTTTATAGTATATCATATTTTTTGTCATCAGACAATTGTATTTTTTTAATATTTTGATAAAAAACTTTTACGATATCGACAAAAAAGCGGGTCAAAAAAGGTAACTTTCCCCGCCCCATTACAAAACTTTTTGAAAAATGCCTCTCCCGCCCTTTTGCGCCTTTCTCTCGCTCCTTCTCCGTTGCAAATTGTCGCCCCTCATGTTAAAATAATAAAATAATTGGCAAATGTTTCGCGCGACCCAAAAAAGGCAGACTGAAAAACACCCCTGCCACGAAAGGAATGTCAGTTTTGCAGTTTTACACAAAACTCAAAATCCTTGCAAACCGCCTTTTTGACGCGGGAAAACTTAAAAAACTCCCCCTCCTTGCCCACTTTGGCCAAAAAATGCTGCAGCGGGAGGCCGCCGAAAAGCTGAAAAATCTCCACAGCAACGGCCTGACGGTACTGAAGCTGGCAAACCAAGCCGCCGAAGAGTGCGGGCAAGAGCTGTTTTTAAACTACGGCACCCTTTTGGGGGCCTATCGGGACAACGCCTTTATCCCCCACGACAACGACATGGATTTAGGCTGCCTTCTCAACTCTAAGCAGGATTTCGAAACCCTGCACAAAGCTCTGACAAACCGGGGCTTTACCCTATACAGGGAATTCACCCTCGAAGACACACTGCTTGAAGTCACCTACACCTGCATGGGCGTCCACCTTGACATCTTCTTCTACCACCCGGCAGGCGACAGCCAATATTGCGTCTATCTCCACGAGCGGGGCGAAAACACAAAGGCAAGGGCAGAAAAAGGCACCCTCTGCCTTGAAGGCCTGTGCCTTTTCAAGGGCACCTACAAAATCGACGGCACGGCCCCCTGGGACTTCAAGGGCGTCCCCGTCAAAATCCCCGCAAACACCGAAGAATACCTTGTAGCCCTCTACACCAAGGGCTGGAAAAGCCCCGACCCCAACTTTGTAGCCGACAAAGAAAACACCCTTGAAAACCTGGGCTTTGTGGAATCGGCCCGGGGCTACATATACTCCTAACCAAAACAGGAAGGACGGTTAACATGAAGGTCCAAAACCTTATAAATTCCGAAAGCTTCATAACGGGGGTTCCCGACTCCCAGCTCGCCCCCCTTTGCAGCTACATTTTAAACACCCGGGGCGTGTGCTCCTCCCACATAATCGCCGCCAACGAAGGCAACTGCGTAGGCCTTGCCGCCGGCTACTACCTCGCCACGGGCAAGGTGCCCTTTGTCTACCTTCAAAACAGCGGCATCGGCAACATCGTAAACCCGGTAACCTCCCTCATCAACGACAAGGTCTACGGCATCCCCTGCGTCTTTATCATCGGCTGGCGTGGCGAGCCGGGCACAAAGGACGAGCCCCAGCACATCTACCAAGGCATGATAACGGAAGAAATCCTCAAAGTATTGGACATCGACACCTTCATAATCTCCCCGGACACCACAGATAAGGAAGTAGCAAAACAAATGGAAAAATGGCAGCCCCGCTTTGAGGCCGGCAAATCCGCCGCATTTTTGGTGCGCAAAGGCGCCCTCCAATGCGACGAAAAGGTAAAATATAAAAATGACTATACCCTCACCCGAGAAGAAGCCATAGAACACATCACCAAAATCGCCGGGGAAGACATAATAGTCTCCACCACGGGCAAAACTTCCCGGGAACTCTTTGAAATCCGGGAAAGTCGGGGCCAATCCCACAAATACGACTTTCTGACCGTGGGCTCCATGGGCCACTCATCCAGCATTGCCCTCGGCATAGCTTTAAACAAGCCCAACACCAAAATCTGGTGCATTGACGGGGACGGCGCCGCCCTTATGCACATGGGCGCAATGGCGGTAATCGGCGCCCAAAAACCCCGCAACCTTATCCACATCGTGATAAACAACTCGGCCCACGAATCGGTGGGAGGCATGCCCACGGTAGCCTCCCAAATTGATTTCCCCAAAATCGCCCAAGGCTGCGGCTATTTAAACACCTGCTCGGCAGACAATCTCGAAACCCTCACCGCCGCCCTTGAAAGGGCAAAATCGGGCAAGGAGCTTTCCTTTATAGAAGTCAAGGCCGCCATCGGCTCCCGCCCCGACCTCGGCCGCCCCACCACCACACCCCGGGAAAACAAGGGGGCCTTTATGAATTATCTTAAGGAGCTGAAATAAAATGAAGGCGCTGATATTAAATTCCGGCACAGGCAGCAGGTTAAAACCCCTGACAAACGACAGCCCAAAATGCCTTACCGAAATCTCCCCCGGGGAGACAATTTTAGGCCGCCAGCTAAAACAGCTTGCCGCCTTTGGGGTCAAGAATGTGGTGATAACCACGGGCTACTACGAAAAGGCAATTTCCGACTACTGCCGCTCCCTTTCCCTACCCCTTGAAATCACCTTTGTCAATAACCCGGACTTTGCCGCAACAAACTACATATATTCCATCTACCTTGCAAGGGAGCACCTTTTGGGCGACCTCCTGCTTCTCCACGGCGACCTTGTCTTTGAAAACGCGGTGTTAGACCGTCTGCTTGAATACCCCGAAAGCTGTATTGCCGTCAGCTCCACCGCCCCCTTGTCGGAAAAGGACTTCAAAGCGGTAATCGAAAAGGGCAAAGTCGCGAAAATCGGCGTGGAGTTTTTCGAAAACGCCCTTGCCGCCCAGCCCTTTTACAAGCTCCTCGGCGCCGACCTGAAAATATGGCTCGACAACATCATAAAGTTTTGCGAATCGGGCAAAACATCCTGCTACGCCGAAGCCGCCCTCAACGAAGTTTCCCAAAACTGCCACATCACCCCCCTCGATATCGAAGATTTCCTCTGCGCCGAAATCGACACCCCCGAGGATTTGGCGTCAGTCTCCCGCCGCCTTGAGGAAGCGGCAAACCGCACCGTTTACATGTGCTTTTCCACAGACATTCTCCACAGCGGCCATGTCAACATCATAAAAAAGGCCGCCCGTTTAGGAAAGCTCACCATCGGCGTACTCTCCGACGAAGCGGTGGCCAGCTACAAGCGCTATCCCCTCCTGCCCTTTGAGGAGCGCCGGGCAATCTTTGAAAGCCTGCAAGGCGTGGAAAATGTCATAGAGCAAAAGGAATTAAGCTACAGCGGCGTGCTGCGCTCCCTGCGCCCCCATATCGTAGTCCACGGCGACGACTGGCGCACCGGCTTTCAAAAAACCATCCGCGACCAAGTGGTGGCGGTACTGAAAGAATACGGCGGCAAACTCATCGAGTACCCATACTCCCACAACGAAAAATTCGACAAATTGGAACAAGCGGCACGGCTCCAGCTTTCCATCCCCGACATCCGCCGGGGCAGGCTCCGCCGCCTCCTTCAAATCAAAAACCCTATCACGGTCATTGAAGCCCACAACGGCCTGACGGGCCTCATCGCCGAAAAGACAAAGGTATTAAAAGAAGGCAAAGTCCATCAATTTGACGCCATGTGGGTCTCCAGCCTTTGCGACTCCACTGCCAAAGGCAAGCCCGACATCGAGCTTGTGGACATGTCAAGCCGCCTTAAAACCATCGACGAAATCATGGAAGTCACCACAAAACCCATAATTTTAGACGGCGACACCGGGGGCCTTACCGAACACTTTGTCTACAATGTCCGCACCCTCGAGCGCATGGGGGTATCGGCCATCATAATCGAAGATAAAATCGGCCTTAAGAAAAACTCCCTTTTCGGCACCGAAGTCGAGCAAACCCAAGACACCATAGAGAACTTCTGCGCCAAAATTTCCGCCGGCAAACGGGCACAAAGGACAAAGGAATTTATGATTATCGCCCGTATCGAAAGCCTCATTTTGGAAAAAGGCATGGACGACGCTCTGCACCGCGCCTTTTCCTATGTAAAAGCGGGGGCCGACGGCATCATGATCCATTCCCGCCGCAAAGACCCCGCCGAAATCTTCGAGTTTGTGGAAAATTTCCGCAAAAAGGACACCGCCACCCCCATTGTAGTGGTGCCCACATCCTTTAACAGCGTCACGGAGGAAGAATTCGCCCAACGGGGCGTCAATATTATCATTTACGCCAACCACCTTATCCGCTCGGCATACCCGGCCATGCAGAACGCGGCCCGCGCCATATTGGAGCACGGCCGTGCCCTGGAAGCGGATGAATACTGCATGCCCATCAAGGAAATACTCACCTTGATATCGGAGGATTGACATGGCAAACCAAAAAATAATCGAAAGCCTTTCTTCTTCAAACCAAATCGACGACCTGCTTTCAGAGTTTTCCGTAAAGAAATTCATGATAGTGGCGGGCAAATCCCTTTACTCTTTGCCCGTCAAGGACCACTTTTTAAACTCCTCCATCCCCCATATAATTTTCAGCGGCTTTACCCCCAACCCCACTTATGAAGAAGTAAAGGAAGGCATCAATCTTTTCAACAAGGAAGGATGCGACGCCATAGTCGCCATCGGCGGCGGCAGCGCCATTGATGTGGCAAAATGCATAAAGCTTTTTTGCAAAATGGACCACACAAAACCCTATTTCGAGCAGGAATACA
>JAKOXU010000128.1 GCA_029780875.1 Bacillota bacterium
GTAAAAGTGATACCTACGATGCCAAAATGCGCATGTTCAACCTTGATGGCAGCGAAGGCAAAATGTGCGGCAACGCCATCCGCTGTGTGGCAAAATACCTTTACGACAACGGAATAGTCAATAAAGAAATTATGCAAATCGATACTTTGAGCGGCGTCAAAACCGTTCAGGTCAATACAAAAAACGGCTTGGTTTCATCGGTTAAGGTAGACATGGGCAAAGCTGAGCTTTCTCCCGCCAAAATTCCTGTGCTCCTCAATGGGGAAAAAATCATAAACCACCCCGTCGAAATCGGCGGCAAGACTTATAATATAACCTGCGTATCAATGGGCAATCCCCACGCAGTTGTATTCTTTGACGAGGTAGATAACTTAAATCTTACCGAAATCGGCCCCTTGTTTGAACACAACGAAATTTTCCCTGACCGCGTAAACACAGAATTTATAAAGGTTATCGACAAAAACACCCTGAAAATGCGGGTGTGGGAGCGGGGGAGCGGGGAGACCCTCGCCTGCGGCACCGGCGCCTGCGCCGCAGCGGTAGCCGCTGTCCTCAACGGTTATTGCGAAAAGGGCAAGGATATCCGCGTCCTCCTTTTGGGCGGCGAGCTTGTAATCAACTACACCGACGAAACCGTTTACATGACTGGCGACTGCACAAAAGTATTCGAAGGAGTAGTTGAAATTTAAATTCCGGAGGCCAAAATGAGAGACTATAATGCTGAACTTAAAAACCGAATTGCTTTTATCCAACAGTGCCTCAAAGAAGCAAAGGCCACCGGCATAGTTTACGGTAACAGCGGAGGCAAGGACAGCACCCTTGTGGGAATATTATGTAAACTTGCCTGCGACAACACGGTAGGCCTTATAATGCCCTGCAGAACCATGCGAAATTACAATGAGGATAAAAGCCATGCGGAGCTTGTGGCTGAACAATTTGGGATTGAAACAAAGGTAGTGGACATACTGCCTGCATTTAATGAAATTCAAAAAGCAGCGAAAAATGTCACCACCCCAACAGATATTGCCCTTGCCAATATGGCACCGCGCCTTCGCATGACAATGCTGTACACGGTTGCGGCAAGCGAAAACAGGCTTGTGGCCGGCACGGGCAACAGAAGTGAGGGCTACATGGGCTACTTCACCAAATGGGGCGATATGGCATGCGATTTTAACCCCATAGCCGATTTGACGGTTACCGAAATCTATGAATTTTTGCGCTTTCTCAAAGCGCCCCCATGTATTTTGGAAAAACCACCTTCTGCCGGGCTTTATGAAGGACAAACAGACGAGGGCGAGCTTGGAATCACCTATAAAACCATTGACACCTATCTTTTGGGCGGCACAGTTAAAGACAAAGAATTAAGCATTATAGAAAAATACCACAAGGCAAGCCAACATAAGCGAACCATGCCAAAAGTCTATGGAGGATAAGTATGAAGATAAACAACAATTACCTTAACTTGAAAGACAGCTACCTTTTTTCGAAAATTGCTAAAAGGGTGTCAGAATATAAGGCTCAAAACCCCGACAAAGAGGTAATCCGCCTTGGAATTGGGGATGTAACCTTGCCGCTTGTGCCAGCAGTCATTGAGGCAATGAATAAAGCCGTAGACGAAATGGGCAACGCCGACACCTTCAAAGGCTATGGGGAAGAGCAAGGCTATTCATTCCTGCGGGAAGCCATCTGCGAATACTATACTCAAAAGGGAGTTACACTCTCTTCTGATGAAATCTTTATCAGCGACGGTGCAAAAAGTGATCTTGGCAATATTTTGGACATCTTCGATAACGACAACACAGTTTTAATACCCGACCCTGTATATCCCGTTTATGTGGATACGAATATAATGGCGGGAAGGAAAATTGTTTTCATAAAAGGAACTGTTGAAAACTCCTTTTTGCCTCTGCCCGACGAAAACACAGCTGGCGACATTGTTTACATCTGCTCACCCAACAACCCCACCGGCGCCGTCTATTCAAAATCACAATTAAAGCTTTGGATCGATTGGGCTATAAAAAACAATGCCGTCATTCTATTCGACAGCGCCTATGAAGCATTTATCCAAGACACCAGCCTGCCCACAAGCATATACCAAATTGAAGGAGCAAAACAGTGTGCCATAGAGTTTTGCTCCCTATCCAAGACCGCAGGCTTCACCGGTGTCCGCTGCGGCTACACCGTAGTGCCAAAGGAGCTTGTAAGAAGCGATGTGCCTCTGAATAAGCTCTGGTTGAGAAGACAAACCACTAAGTTCAACGGCGTGTCATACATAGTCCAGCGCGGCGCCCAAGCCGTTTTCACAGAAAAGGGCCTTGGGCAAATAAGGGAAAATATTGAATATTACCTTGAAAATGCCCGAATAATCTCCGAAACATTGACCGATCTTGGCATATGGTTCACGGGCGGCAAAAATTCACCTTATATCTGGCTAAAATGCCCCAATAACATGTCTTCTTGGGAGTTTTTCGATTATCTACTTGAAGACTACGGTATAGTAGGCACCCCCGGCTCCGGCTTTGGCGAACAGGGAGAAGGTTTTTTCCGCCTCACCGCCTTTGGCAACAGGATAAATATACACAAAGCCATGGAACGCTTGAGAAAATTGAGCATATGATTTTCATTTTTTCACCATAAAGCATATAATGTACCAAAACAAATCCTTCACCAGACAATAACTTTGTCTGGTGATCTCTTTTGATCTTATTTTGGTCTACTGTTTCCTTTCAGAAGGTGTAAAGCTTTACAACTTTACACATATCACTCAAAAAACACATTGACATATATTCTCATCTCTAATAAAATAAACATGTAAATTGATAATTTTGCGTAAAAAGGCCAGTCAGAGGCTTTTTTGTTTTTAAGTATAAGCGCTCGCGACAAAATATTGTCATGGAGGAAATTATATGTGCGGCATAATTGGCTACATAGGAAGTGAAAATGCGGCTCCAATTATAATCGAGGGACTGAAAAAGCTTGAATATAGAGGCTACGATTCTGCAGGTATAGCGGTTTACGAAGAATCCACAAGCCAATTTAATGTAGTAAAGCAAAAAGGGCGCATTTCTGCTTTGGAATCCCGTTTATCCAGCATTCCATTAGATAGCCACATGGGTATCGGACACACCCGCTGGGCAACCCACGGCGAGCCTTCCGACATAAACTCCCATCCTCATTTGGGAAACAAAAGCAAAATCGCCATAGTACATAACGGAATAATCGAAAACTATAAAAAACTGAAAGAACGCCTCGAACGCAAGGGAATTGTCTTTGTTTCACAGACTGACAGTGAGGTAATTGCCCAGCTTGCCGAGTATTATTACAACGGTGACCCCATGGACATGGTCATCAAGGTGGCAAACAGGCTTGAAGGCTCCTATGCCCTTGGCATTATGTGCGCTGACCAGCCTGACACCCTAATTGCCATCAAAAAAGACAACCCGCTGATCATCGGCGTGTCGGACCACGGCAACTTCATAGCTTCCGATGTTCCGGCAGTGTTAAAGCACACCAACAAGGTCTATTACCTTGACGACAAGGAAATTGCGGTATTAAAGAAGGGCTCTGTCCAGTTTTTCAACATGGACAAAGAACCCATTTCAAAGTCTCTCGAAACCGTCACATGGACCCTTGACAGTGCAGAAAAGGGCGAGTACCAGCACTTTATGCTAAAGGAAATCATGGAGCAGCCCAAAGTGCTCCGGGACACCATTCGCTCTGCGATTTATGGCGGCGACAATCAAGCGATTATCGACAAAATCGACATTGAGAGCTTTAATAAAGTAGTAGTCACGGGCTGCGGTTCCGCCTATAATGCCGGAGTGGTGGCAAAGTATGTTTTTGAAAGCTTGTGCAGATTTCCGTCTTTGGAAGTGGAACTTGCAAGCGAATTCAGGTACAAAGACGCAGTCATCGACGAAAAAAGCCTTGTTATACTCATCAGCCAGTCGGGCGAAACTGCCGACACCATTGCTGCCATGCGTGAAGCAAGAGCAAAGGGAGCCACCACCCTTGCCATAGTAAATGTAGTGGGCAGCACAATAGCAAAAGAATCAGACTATTGCCTCTTCACTTTGGCAGGACCCGAGATCGCCGTTGCCACAACCAAGGCGTTCTCTACTCAGCTTGCGATGTTGTATATCCTTGCCGTCCGCTTTGCAGCAAAACTCAACAAAATCACAAAAGAAAAAGAAAGCGAATTATTATCTTATGTTGAAGATCTGCCCGCAAAGGTGGATAGCATATTAAAACAAGTAGACGCAATACAAAAATACGCCTCCACCTGTGTGGTCTACAAAAGCATTTTTTTTATTGGCAGAAACATTGACTACGCCATCGCATTGGAGGGTTCACTGAAGCTCAAAGAAATCTCATATATCCATTCCGAAGCCTACGCCGGCGGCGAGCTCAAGCACGGAACCATTTCCCTCATAGAAGAAGACACCCTCGTTGTCGCCATATCCAATTGCGAGCGTCTTCACGGAAAACTTATGAGCAATGTAGAGCAGGTCATCAGCCGCGGCGCAAAGGTGCTCCTTGTCACAAAGCTTAAAGATGTCCAGCCCACCGATAGGCTATCAGTCATTAACATTCCCGATTCCTTTGACCTGTTTTCGCCTTCGCTTTCAGTCATCGTACTGCAGCTCTTTAGCTATTATGTAGCCGCAAATAAAGGAGCAAATATTGATAAGCCGAGAAACCTTGCCAAGAGCGTAACGGTAGAATAAGGGGGTTTCAAAATGAACTACACGGCCAGCGAAGTATTGGATTTTGTAAATGAAAACGATGTAAGGTTTGTCTGGCTCAATTTCTGCGACATTTTCGGCAACCAGAAAAGGATTTCAATAATGGCTGACGAACTGAAATCGGCCTTTGAAACTGGCGTGTCCTTTGACGCTCACGCTGTAAAAGGGTTTACCGATGTTGTAAATTCGGATCTATTCCTTTACCCGGATCCTGCCACGCTAATGGTCATGTCGTGGAGGCCCGGGCCGGGCAGGGTCATCCGCTTTTACTGCGATATTAAAAATCCCGATGGGACAGTGTATGCCCACGACACCAGAAATATACTGAAAAAGATAATCCAACGCTGTGAAAACCTTGGATATGTCTGCAAAATCGGCCCCGAATGCGAGTTTTACCTCTTCAAAACAGACCAGGAAGGCGAGCCTACCGACACTCCCCTTGACAAGGGTGGCTATCTGGACATTTACCCCCTTGATCTAGGCGGCGACATTCGCCGGGAAATCTGCCTTACCCTTGAGGAAATGGGCATTAAGCCCGAAACTTCCCACCATGAACAAGGCCCCGGCCAAAACGAAATTGATTTTAGGTTCAGTGATGCCCTAACAAGCGCCGACAACCTGCAAACCTTCAAAACCGTAGTCAAAACAGTCGCAGCTCGCAACGGCTTGTTTGCTTCCTTCATGCCAAAGCCTCTAATCAATCTTCCCGGCAGCGGCTTGCATGTCAACTTGTCTCTCGCAAAAAACGGTCTTAACATATTCAAGAACGAAAACGACGGCCACTCTCCCGAAGCCGAATGCTTTATAGCCGGTGTCCTTAACAGAGCTTCTGAAATCACAGCCTTCCTTAACCCACTTGCCAACTCTTATGAGCGCTTCGGGAAATATGAAGCACCGGCCTATGTGTCGTGGTCACCTCAAAATCGCTCCCAGCTTGTCAGAATTCCCGCGGCAATAGGGGAAAGGGTCAGGATGGAACTGCGCTCCCCTGATCCCGCCATGAACCCATATCTTGGCTTTGCCCTGATTATTGCCGCCGGCCTTGAAGGAATGGAAAAGGGCCTGTCTTTGCCGGAAGCCTCCCAAATTGACCTGTTCACCGCCGACGAAAGCCTAACAAAAAATCTAACACCGCTGCCAAAGTCTTTAGAAGAAGCAATTGAACTTGCTGAAAACAGCGAATTTGTAAAAAGCGTAATCGGCGAAGAACTACTCAACAGATACAGTATTTTAAAGCGCAAGGAAGCCAAAGATTTTACCGCAACCTCGAACAAGGTAGAGTTTTATAAGAAAGAATATTTTTGCTTTATCTAAAAATACTATATTCTTATATTCGTCAAAAGGCTATCAAATTCACAAAAATATTGACATATTTTTTGTCAAGTGATATATTTATTCGGATAAACAATGGCGTTTATCCGCAGACTGGTTTTTAACCAGTCTGATGGATTACGCCTTTTTTGTTTGTATAAAATGCATAGGAGGAGTCTTCAAATGTCTTACACAAAGAGAGTTCTTGAGGAAGTAATCAAGAAAAACTCAAACGAGCCTGAATTTATTCAAGCAGTAACCGAGGTGCTCACCTCACTGCAGCCTTATGTGGATTCCCATCCTGACTATGAAAAGGAAGGCGTCCTTGAAAGGCTTTGCGAGCCTGAACGCATTGTCATGTTCCGTGTCCCTTGGGTGGACGATTCCGGCAAGGTTCGTGTCAACAAAGGCTACCGCGTTCAATTCAACAGTGCCATCGGCCCCTACAAGGGCGGCCTGCGCTTTCATCCCAGCGTGTCCTTGAGCATCATAAAATTCTTGGGCTTCGAGCAAATATTCAAAAACTCCTTGACCGGACTTCCCATGGGCGGCGGCAAAGGCGGCTCCGACTTTGATCCGAAAGGCAAATCCGACCGTGAAATCATGGCTTTCTGCCAAAGCTTTATGACCGAGCTTTCCCGTCATATCGGTCCAGATACCGATGTCCCTGCCGGCGACATTGGTGTTGGCGCCCGCGAAGTTGGCTATCTCTATGGCCAATACAAGCGCCTTACCAACACATTTACCGGCGTCCTCACCGGCAAGGGATTGACTTATGGCGGCTCCCTGACCCGTACCGAAGCTACCGGGTATGGCCTTGTTTACATTATGGAAGAAATGCTCCGCCAGCACGGCCAGTCCTTTGAAGGCAAGACTGTAGTGGTATCCGGCGCCGGAAATGTTGCGATTTACGCCACACAAAAGGTTCAGCAGCTTGGCGGTAAAGTCGTAGCCATGTCCGACTCCGACGGCTTTGTTTACGACCCGGACGGCATTGATCTTGCCGTTGTCAAGGAAATTAAGGAAGTTCGCCGTGGCAGGATTTCCGAATATGTAGACTCCCGCAAAAACGCCACTTACACAAAGGGCAGAGGAATCTGGAATATCAAATGTGACATAGCTCTTCCTTGCGCAACTCAAAACGAGCTTAACGCCGACGACGCAAAGGCTCTTATTAAGAACGGCTGCTTTGCCGTTGGTGAAGGCGCAAACATGCCCACTACCTTGGAGGCCACTGAGCTGCTCCAGCAAAACAAGGTGCTCTTCGTGCCTGGCAAGGCTGCAAACGCCGGTGGCGTTGCGGTCTCCGGTCTTGAAATGAGCCAAAACTCCATGAGAACTTCCTGGACCTTTGAGGAAGTAGACAGAAAACTCAAGGATATCATGGTTAACATCTACAATAGTATTTCCACAGTCGCAAAAGAAGTGGGACAGGAAGATAACTTTGTGGTCGGCGCAAATATAGCAGGCTTTAAGAAGGTCGCAGACGCTATGTTAAAGCAGGGCATAGTATAAAGATATCAGATATATCAAATCGATTTAACAATACCGTTTTGATTTGAACGGCATCATTAAATCAAGAAATATGTTTAAAATCCCGCAGCAGACCGAGAAATTTTAATCTGCCGCGGGATTTTGTTATTTAAATGTCTATAAAAAATCACTACTGTATTTTTTGCTAACGCCAAAATATCCAACAATTCATTATTGAGATTTTAATTTATCTTCTTGAATAACAACCCTTTGTATGGTACAATTTTTATAAATATACACAAGAAAAGTCAAAAATCATAAACACAAAAACCGAGGAGGGTTTATTATGGCTTGCGTTGTTGTTCCTGTCACACAGGCCGTCGTCACAACTCTTATTAGAAAAGCTGTAAAATCGAAGGAAGAAAAGGCAAAAGCTCAAAAAATCGGTATAGAGACAAACAATAAAATCCCCTTTTCAAAAAAACTTGGCTGGCTTAACAATATGCTTTGGGGCGGTTCAGCTCTTCTTATCTTTGAACACATCTGGCATGGGGAGATAATCCCTTGGTATCCATTTTTGACTGGAGCATCAAATCCGGCTGAAGTATCGACCATCTTTACAGAAATGGCAACCGCGGGAGTGTTGATGTCTGCCATTGTCACCGCTGTTTGGGGCGCCATTGTTTTAGCGACAAATGCGATGGAGAAAAAGGAACTTAAAGCTGACCCTGCGGCAAATTAAGGAGTGTCAACAATGACTCTACTGACCACCCTTTTTGCGGCGATTATATGCACAATTATTTGGTACAAAAACGCCCCCAGCGACAAAATGAAGGTGGGGGTCCTATCCTTGATTTACTGGGGCGCCGCACTTATGTGGCTCGCCGACGCAATAATAGAATACATTAGTGTAAAGGCCGACTACTTTACACCAGCTCCGGCTGAGTTACTAAACGACCTTTATTTAGGGCTGTATGTTGTCGCTTTGGGCCTTGTCATTTGGCTAATATATCTCCTAATTAAGGACCCGAAAGGCTTCATTAAAGGACTATTTCATAAAGAAGAATAACTATAACATTAGCCGGCCCTGCAATATTTGCGGGGCCGCTCTGGTTATCGGAAATCTACGAGGTGTAATGACTATGGAATTAAAAGATTTTTTCAAGCTACACCCCCGCGTCGCCATTGCCTTTTCTGGGGGAGTTGATTCTACGTACCTGCTATACGAAGCTACCCGCCACGCTGAAAAAGTGCGCGCTTACTTTGTAAAATCAGCTTTCCAACCCCGGTTTGAGCTTGAAGAGGCAAGGAAATTAGCCAAAATGCTGGGCGTCGACTTGACAGTTATCGAAGTCGATGTATTTGAATCCCCCGAAGTCCTTGCAAATTCTCCCGACAGATGCTATCTTTGCAAAAAGGTAAATTTCTCGCGAATTTTAGAGCAAGCTAAAAAAGACGGCCTTGATGTCCTCCTTGACGGCACAAATGCCTCCGACGATGCCGCAGACCGACCCGGTATGCGAGCGATGAATGAGCTTTCGGTGCTCTCACCCTTGCGGGAATGCGACCTGACCAAAGAGGAAATCCGCCGCCGCTCAAAGGAGGCCGGCCTTCCCACATGGGACAAGCCCGCCTACGCCTGCCTTGCCACCCGAATTCCCACCAATGAAATCATAACAAAGGAAAAGCTCCAAAACACCGAAGCCGCCGAAGGATTCCTGTTCTCCCTTGGCTTTACCGATTTTCGCGTAAGGCTCAACGGCACCACCGCGAAAATTCAAGTCCCGGCGGACCAATTTGCAAAAATAATCGAAAAAAGAAAAGAAATTCTGCAGGAACTCAAAAAATACTACACCGCCGTAACTCTTGACTTGGAGGCTCGCCATGAGTGATTCAATAAAAGACATTCTAAAAGCTGTGCAAGAAGGCTCGTTGTCCATAGAGGAAGCCCTATTGAAGCTTAAAACCGCCCCATTTGAAGACCTCGGCTTTGCAAAAGTTGACCTTCACCGCAAAGTGCGCAAAGGAGTCGCCGAAGTAATTTACGGCGCAGGAAAAACCGCCCCGCAAATAGTCAAAATCGCCGAAGTAATGATTAATAACGGCCAAAACACCATCCTCATTACACGCCTTGCCCCGGATATTGCCGAGGAAATAAAAAACACAGCATACTTTGACCTTGAATACCACAAGGACGCCAAAATCGGTATCATCGGCAAAAAGCCAAAACCTTCCGGCATCGGCAAAATAGTTATCGCCACGGGCGGCACCAGCGACATTCCCGTAGCTGAAGAAGCTGCCCTCACCGCCGAAGTGCTCGGAAATGAAGTCGTCCGCCTTTACGATGTGGGTGTGGCAGGCCTTCACCGCCTTTTATCCCACCTCGATGAAATCATGAGCGCTTCAGTGATAATCGCCGTTGCCGGCATGGAAGGCGCCCTTGCCAGCGTTATTGGCGGCCTTGCGAGCTGTCCCGTTATCGCCGTGCCCACAAGCGTCGGTTACGGCGCCTCCTTTGGCGGCATGACCGCCCTTTTGTCAATGCTCAACTCCTGCGCCAGCGGCGTTTCGGTAGTCAACATAGACAACGGCTTCGGAGCCGGCTACCTTGCCAGCATGATAAATCACATGGGGGTGATGTAAAGTGAAAACCCTTTACATTGAATGCGCTATGGGAGCGGCGGGGGATATGCTCGCGGCGGCCTTGCTTGAACTTGTCCCCGAAAAAGAGTCGTTCCTTGCCGAATTAAACAGCATCGGCATACCCAATGTCGAATTTTCCGCGGAACCTGCCACAAAATGCGGAATCACCGGCACCCGCTTTGTCGTCAAGGTCCACGGCCAAGAAGAATCCGACCACTGCCACCGGCATGAACATCACCACCACCATCATGAACACAATGGAATACAGGAGATAGAGGAAATAATCAAACACCTAAATCTCTCCCAAAAGATAAAGGAAGA
>JAKOXU010000014.1 GCA_029780875.1 Bacillota bacterium
AAGCCGTCAAAATCCCCGTCATGGGCAACGGCGACATCTTCACCCCCTTCGATGCCGAAAAAATGATGCAATACACGGGCTGCGACCTTGTAATGTGCGGCCGCGGCGCCCTTGGCAAACCGTGGCTCTTTGCCCAAATCGAAAAATACATCGCCGAGGGCACCACCCTGCCGGAGCCCCCCCTTGAAGAAAAAATGTCCATCATGCTGCGGCATATTAAACTCCTTTGCCAATACAAAGGGGAAAAAATCGGCATGTGTCAAGCCCGCAGCCACGCCGCCTTCTATATCCGAGGCATCCCCAACGCCGCCCGCTTCAGGGAAAGGTGCGGCCGCCTCACAACTTACGGCGACCTTGAAGAGCTAGCCCGCGAAATCATCGCCCAAACCGAGGAATAGCAATAAAAAACCCCCTTGCCGTCAGCGGCAAGGGGGTTTTACATCACCATTTTATCCTTTATAAAACTTGCCGGATTTGAGCAACATCAGCCTTATCACAGCCGACAACGGGTAGGCAAAGGAGGCCACAACGCAGTAAGGCCACCACACCACGCTGGCCAAATTCATTTTGGTCATGATGTAATTGAAAATATAAAAAATCATGACCAAAATCAGCCAGGAGGTAAGACTGTAAATAATATCCTTGCCCGGGCTGTCAACGGAATTGTCGGGTTCCTTCTCTGCCATGGCGTAAAGGGTATACTGTATCACGGGCCAAGCCATCAAAAACCCGACGGAAGCACAAAGGGCGATGAGGTCTGCGTGCTTTACGGTATTCTTCACCACAAAGGGAATATAGGGCATGAAGAAATACAGCAGCACCACAAGCCCCAATACAATGGGCGTCGTGATAAGGGAAACGGCAAGCCACAGCTTATACTGTGACACCCTTCTCCCTTCCTCCTCATCGATATACATAAGGGGCGTGGAAGAAATGCTTCTGGGGTCGAAATCCGAGATAACGAATTCCCCGTCCTCTTTCTCCCCGTCAAGGTTTTCCCCGTCCTCGGGTTTATCTTCCCCGCCGTCCTCATCCTCTTCATTCATAGCGGCAGCGGCAGAGTCGCCCTCTTCGGGCTCCTCCTCGTCCCTTTGCCCGTTTATCACAAGGGGAGTCGCCTTTTCATCAGTTTCTTCCCCCTCATTTTCAGGCTGCCCGTTTTCGTCGGGCACCGGGAAAAGGGGCACATCCTCCTCAAGGACCTGCTGTACCGCCCCGGCCTCATCCAAAATCACGCTAAAAAGGTCATCAAACCCGTCAATGGCGGCTTCCAGCGCCTGCTTTTCATCCATGCCTTTTTCCATATTTTCCCTAACCCGCGCCTCAAGCTCCGCGGCAATCTTCTCCTTTTTCATCTCCACCTCGGGAGTATCGGGAGTATTCCTGAAAAGAAAATCCACAAATCCCTTTACTTTATCCATAAAGCAAGCCCCTTTTCTCCCTCGGCAAAAGTCGCCTGCAAAGAAGCCTTCCTTTCGCCGTCTGGTTAGTCAAGGTCAACTGGTTTTTTCGGCAGTCCGTTGATATGTTCTATTCTAAAATCACCAAATCGGAAAGAGCATTATAAAGTTCGGCTTCCGACTCTAAGTATACTTCATTCCACTCCATGGTATAAAGGGCACCGAGTACGCTCTTGCCGCTTACCCTAAAGCCCTTGCCGTCGGTCAAATAAACATCGCAATGGCACTGTTGGGCAACGCTAACCAGTTTATTTACATCGCTCATTGTATCAAGCCTGATTTTAAATCTGGACATATTCCTGCCACCTTTCCAAAAAAGTTTGTGTTAATTGTACCACAATTCAATTTATGTGTAAAGTCAAAGAGCCGCCTTGGCAGCTCAAATTTGTATTGTGATTTTGCCCTTATTGTGTATAATTAAATTAACAAGCACAAGGAGGC
Source organism: Bacillota bacterium (assembly GCA_029780875.1). Lineage (GTDB taxonomy): Bacteria > Bacillota > Clostridia > Oscillospirales > Acutalibacteraceae > JAKOXU01. Next base: position 1,902 of record JAKOXU010000014.1, read on the forward strand.
AAGCCCTTGAAGAGCTTAATTATTAAGGAAGTCCGGGCAATCGACCCATCCCAAAACCTCGACACTGTCTGCGACATACTGATAATCGAAGATAAAATAGCCAAGATAGGCAAATCCCTCACCCCTCCCGAAGGGGCACTTATAATCGAAGGCAGAGACAAAACCGCCGCCCCCGGCCTTGTGGACATCCATGTCCATCTGCGGGACCCGGGCTTTACCCATAAAGAGGACATATTAACGGGCTGCGGGGCCGCCGCGGCGGGCGGCGTCACCTCCGTTTTGAGCATGCCCAACACAAACCCGTCGGCCGACAACCCCGAAACCATCGCCTATATTATAGAAAAAGCAAAACAGGCCCCCGTCAGGGTCTACCCCGCCGCCGCCATAACGGCAGGGCAAAAAGGTAAAGAGCTCTGCGACTTTGCCCTTCTAAAGCAATCGGGCGCCGCCGCCTTTACCGACGACGGCCGCCCGGTGGAATCCGCCGATTTAATGAAAAAAGCCATAAAGCTGGCAGGGGACCTTAATGCCCCCATCATCTCCCACAGCGAAGACTTAAAAATTTCCGCCGGCGGCATAATAAACGAGGGCAAAATCTCCTCAATTTTAAAAGTCAAGGGCATCCCCGCCGCCGCCGAAGAAAAAGCGGTGGCCCGGGACATCGCCCTTACCGCCGAAACCGGCTGTCCCATCCACATCGCCCATGTCTCCACAAAGGGCGCAGTAGAGCTAATCCGCGCCGCCAAGGCAAAGGGCGTCAAGGTCACGGCCGAAACCGCCCCCCACTACTTTACCCTAACGGAAGAAGGGCTCATAAACCGCGACGCAAACTGGCGCATGAACCCGCCTTTACGCACGGCGGATGATGTAAAAGCGATAAAAAATGCCATAACCGACGGCACCATTGACGCCATCGCCACTGACCACGCCCCCCACACCAAAGAAGAAAAAGCCGATTTCGAAAAGGCGCCAAACGGCGTTATCGGCCTTGAAACCTCCCTCGCCGTCGGCATCACATACCTCGTCAAAACAGGCCTAATCACCTTGCCACGTCTTATCTACCTTATGTCCACCGCCCCGGCAGGGATACTGAAGATTAACGCCGGCACCCTTTCCCCCGGTTCCCCCGCCGATATAGTAATCTTTGACGAAAACGAAAAATGGACCGTGGACCCGGAAAAGCTCCGCAGCAAGTCAAAAAATACCCCCTTTGCGGGGCAAACCCTTTCGGGCCGCGTAAAATACACAATCTGCGGCGGCAAAATAGTGTACGCCGACGACCAAAGGTAAAGGAGAAGCTTTATGTCCCTTGACAGGCTCATCGAAAAGATAAAGGAAAAGCAAAACCCCACAGTAGCCGGCCTTGACCCCAAACTCGACTACATCCCCGGCCATATTAAAGAAAAAGCCTTTGCCCGGCACGGCAAAACCTTGGAAGGGGCCGCCGCGGCAATCCTTGAGTTTAACAAAGCCCTCATCGACGCCCTTTGGGACATAGTCCCGGCGGTAAAGCCCCAATGCGCCTACTACGAGCTTTACGGCTGGCCCGGCATGAAGGCCTTGCACGACACCATAAAATACGCCAAAGAAAAAGGCATGTTCGTCATCACCGACGGCAAGCGCAACGACATCGGCTCCACCATGGAAGCCTACGCCGCCGCCCACCTCGGCATGGTGGAAGTGGAAGGGGAAAAATACGCACCCTTTGAAGGCGACGCGCTAACAGTCAACGGGTACCTCGGCACCGACGGCATCGCCCCCCTCCTTGAAACCTGCAGAGAGTTCGACCGCGGCATATTCGTTTTAGTCAAAACCTCCAACCCCTCTTCCGGGGAACTTCAGGACAAGCCGCTGGAAGGCAAGCCCCTATACCGGGCAATGGGCGAGCTTTGCGAAAAATGGGGCGCGTCTTTGCCCGGAAAATACGGCTACACCGGCGTCGGCGCGGTAGTCGGCGCCACTTACCCCGCCCAGCTTCATGAGCTGCGTGCCGCCCTGCCCCACACCTTTTTCCTTGTCCCGGGCTACGGCGCCCAAGGTGCCGGCGCCGCCGATGTGGCGGGAGCCTTTGACAAAGAAGGCCTCGGCGCCATAATCAATTCCTCAAGGGCCATCATGACGGCATGGAAAAAGGAAGGCTGCCCGCCCGAAGACTTCGCCGCCGCCGCCCGCCGGGAAGCCCTGCGCATGAAGGAAGAATTAAAAAAAGCCCTTTTAAATTCAGCGAAAGGATGAAGAGCCCGTGAAATACCTTCAATCCCATTGCACCATCGTGGGAAAAGAGGAAATCGCCAAAGGCATTTTCGATATGATGCTCTTTTCAAAGGAATTGAGTGAGCTTTCCGCCCCCGGCCAATTTATCCACATCCTCTGCGAGGGCCGCGTTTTGCGCCGCCCCATTTCCATCTGCGAAATCGACAAGGAAAAGGGCACCATCCGCATAGTCTTTGAGGTACGGGGCGAAGGCACAAAATGGCTCTCCCGCCTCTTTGTCACCGACAAGCTCGATGTCATCGGCCCTTTGGGCCACGGCTTTAAAATTGACGACACCTCAAAAAAAGTAGCCATAGTAGGCGGCGGCATCGGCGTCCCGCCCCTTTTGGAACTCGCCTCTAAATTTAAAGAAAACGCAACGGTCATACTCGGCTTTCGTTCCGCTTCCGCCGCCATATTGGCCGCCGACTTTATGAAAAAGGGCTGCAGCGTCCACCTTGCCACGGATGACGGCTCCCTCGGCTACAAAGGCTTTGTCACAGGGCCCCTCGAGAGCCTTCTGTCCCGCCAGAAAGTCGACACGATTTACGCCTGCGGCCCTACCCCCATGCTAAAAGCGGTAGCTGAAATCGCCGAAAGGGAAAACATCGCCTGCCAAGTCTCCCTTGAGCAGCGCATGGCCTGCGGGGTTGGCGCCTGCATGTGCTGCGCCTTTAGCGTCACCGGCAAAAACAAAGAAAAGCGCTACGCCCATGTCTGCAAGGAAGGGCCCGTCTTTGACGCAAAGGAGGTAAACTTCGATGACTGACCTAAAAGTCAAAAT
>JAKOXU010000032.1 GCA_029780875.1 Bacillota bacterium
AATCGAATTTGAAGTGATGCGCGACAGCAAGGGCAACTGCATAACCATATGCAGCATGGAAAACATCGACCCCGTGGGCGTCCACACCGGCGACAGCATAGTGGTAGCCCCAGCCCAAACCCTGCTGGATGAGGAATATAAGATGCTGCGCTCCGCCTCCCTTAAAATCATCTCGGCGCTGGGCATCGAAGGTGGCTGTAATGTCCAATTTGCCCTCAAAAACGACAGCCTCCAATACGCAGTAATTGAAGTAAATCCCCGCGTCAGCCGTTCATCCGCCTTGGCTTCAAAGGCCACAGGCTACCCCATAGCCAAAGTCGCCTCAAAGATCGCCATCGGCTACACCTTGGACGAAATAGTAAACGCCGTAACCAAGAAAACCTACGCCTTTTTCGAGCCCACGGTGGACTACTGTGTTGTCAAACTCCCCAAATGGCCCTTTGACAAATTTGTGGCCGCCAACAGGACATTAGGCACCCAAATGATGGCCACAGGCGAAGTCATGGCAATCGGCAACAGTCTCGAAGCCGCCCTGATGAAGGCGGTGCGCTCCGCAGAGCTCAAACTTGATTATCTGTCCATGCCCTCCCTGACCAAATTGAGCGATGTAGATATAAGGCACCAGCTCTATTCCATCGACGACCAGCGCCTCTTTGTAATAGCCGAAGCAATAAGGCGGGGCATAACCCTTGAAGATATAAATGACATCACGAAAATTGACCTTTTCTTCCTAAACAAAATCAAAAACCTCATTGACACCGAAAACGAGCTTAAAAACTGCAAGGGAACCGACATTCCCGAAGAGCTCCTTAAAAAAGCCAAAAAACAAGGTTTCCTCGACAGCACAATAGCCTCCTTTACCGGTGCCACAGCCGAGAAAATCACAAAATACCGCAAAAGCCTCGGAATCCACCCCAGCTTTAAGATGGTGGACACCTGCGCCGCCGAATTTGACGCCGTGACGCCCTACTACTACTCCACCTACGACGAAGAATCCGAGTCAGTGCCGTCCTCCAACAAAAAGGTGCTGGTTTTAGGCTCCGGCCCCATCAGGATAGGGCAGGGGATAGAGTTTGACTACTGTTCCGTCCACTGCGTCTGGGCGCTTAAAGAGCTTGGCTATGAAACCATAATCGTAAACTGCAACCCCGAAACCGTTTCCACCGACTTTGACACTGCCGACAAGCTCTATTTTGAACCCCTCACAAGGGAAGATGTGGGAGCAATTATTGAAACCGAACTCCCCATTGGCGCCATTATTCAGTTCGGCGGCCAAACAGCCATAAACTTTGTAAATATCCTCAAAGACTTTAACCTGCCGGTCCTCGGCACCTCGCCTGAAAATGTTGATGCCGCCGAAGACAGGGAAAAATTCGACAAAATACTCGAAAAATGCGGCATACCTCGTCCAGCCGGCAGAATGGTATTTACAACTGAACAAGCCCTCAAAGCCGCAACAGAGCTGGGCTATCCAGTTTTAGTCCGCCCCTCTTATGTCCTCGGCGGCCAAGGCATGGAAATCGCCTACAACGACGAAGATATCGTCAACTTCATGTCAATCATCAACCGCCATAAGCAGGAACACCCCATTTTGGTGGACAAGTATCTAATGGGTAAAGAGCTTGAAGTCGACGCCATCTGCGACGGCAAGGACATCCTCATTCCCGGCATTATGGAACACTTAGAGCGCGCCGGCGTCCATTCCGGCGACAGCATCTCGGTCTACCCGACCCAAAGCGTGCCCGGCCACATCATAAAAAAAGTCATCGAATACACCGAAAAACTTGCCCGTGCCCTCAATGTCGTAGGACTTATTAACATTCAGTTCGTGCTCCACGACAACGAGCTATATGTCATCGAAGTCAACCCTCGTTCCAGCCGCACGGTACCATACATCAGCAAGGTCACCAATATCCCCATGGTCAAAATCGCCACGGGCTGCATTATGGGCAAAAAGCTCACCGACTACGGCTACGGCACCGGACTTATGCCCAACGCCCCGTATGTTGCCGTAAAGGTTCCCGTCTTTTCATTTGAAAAGCTCCACGGCGTGGACATAAGCCTCGGCCCAGAAATGAAATCCACGGGCGAAGTCCTCGGTGTTTCCAAAACCTTTGAGGAAGCCCTATACAAAGGCCTGCTGGCCTCTGGCCTCAAAGTCCCGCCAAAGGGCGGCGTCCTTATTACTGTCAGGGACACCGACAAGGCCGAAGTGGTAGGTATAGCAAAAGAGCTTTTCGATATGGGCTACTCTTTATATGCCACCGAAGGCACCGTCAAAGCCCTTGCGTCTGCCAATATTCCTTCCACACTGGTTCACAAAATCGGCTATGGCAAACCTGACACCTTGAGCCTTATCAGTTCCGGAAAAGTCGTAATGCTGATAAACACTCCGGGAAAGGACAAGCAAGCCGAAAGGGACGGACTCAAAATTCGCAGAAAGGCAATCGAGCAATCCTTGCCTTGCTTTACCTCACTCGACACGGTAAACGGAATGCTCACCACTATGAAACACAGCCTAAAGGAAAAAGACCTATCCATAATTGATATTGCGCGAATTTAATGTTACATTTTATTTGATTTAATCGCTGGGTGGTGTTATATTGAATAAGGAATTAATTTTAATTTTGGACTTCGGCGGTCAATACAATCAGCTCATCGCACGACGGGTAAGGGAAAGTAATGTCTATTGCGAAGTAATGCCTTACAGTATTGGGCTCGACAAAATAAAGGAATTGTCGCCCGCCGGAATCATCTTTACCGGCGGCCCTAACAGCGTTTACTCCGAAAAGGCGCCGGTTATCGACAAAGAGCTCTTCGAGCTCAACATCCCCATTCTCGGCATTTGCTACGGAGCTCAGCTCATGTGCCATCTTTTGGGCGGCAAAGTACAAAAAGCCGAAAAACGCGAATACGGTCTGGCAGAAATAACACTTTTCGACAGCAAGCTTTTTGAGGATATCGATAAAAACACAACCTGCTGGATGAGCCACACCGACCAAATAGTGAAACTTCCCGAAGGCTTTGAGGCTACGGCGTCCACCAAGAGTTGCCCTGTAGCCGCCTTCGGGTGTAAAGGTAAAAACCTTTACGGCGTCCAATTTCATCCGGAGGTAAACAACACACCTTTTGGCAAGGAGATGCTTAAAAACTTCCTCTACAAAGTTTGCCGCTGCGGCGCCAATTGGAGAATGTCCGATTATGCAAAATCCTATATCGAGCTTGCTAAGGAAAAAATCGGCGACAAAAAAGTCCTCTGCGCCCTTTCTGGCGGCGTCGACAGCTCTGTTTCCGCCGTTCTTATAAGCAAGGCCGTAGGCAGACAGCTTACCTGTATATTTGTCGACCACGGCCTAATGCGAAAAAACGAGGGGGACGAAATCGAAACCTATTTTTCCAAAAACTTTGACCTCAATTTCATCCGCGTAAACGCGCAGGACAGGTTTTTAAATAAGCTCAAAAATGTAACCGACCCCGAGAAAAAACGCAAAATAATAGGTGAAGAATTCATCCGCGTTTTTGAAGAAGAAGCACGAAAAATCGGCGCTGTGGATTTCCTGGTCCAAGGCACCATCTATCCCGATATAATCGAAAGCGGTTTGGGCGATTCTGCGCTGATAAAGAGCCACCACAATGTAGGCGGGCTGCCCGAACACCTTGAATTTAAAGAAATAATTGAGCCATTAAGAAACCTTTTTAAGGACGAAGTCCGTCAACTGGGTTTGGAACTCGGCATCCCCGAAAAACTCGTATGGCGTCAACCCTTCCCGGGTCCCGGCCTGGCAGTGAGGGTAATAGGGGAGATAACAAAGGAAAAACTGGATATCCTGCGTGAAGCCGACGCAATATTTAGGGAAGAGCTCGAAAACGCAGGCCTACACAAGACCATCAACCAATACTTTGCCATCATCACCGACATGCGCAGCGTCGGCGTAATGGGGGACGAGCGTACTTACGACTACACCATCGCCCTTCGCGCTGTCCACACCACAGACTTTATGACCGCCGACTGGTCAGAGATACCCTATCCTGTGCTCCACAGGGTTTCCAACAGGATAGTAAACGAAGTCTATGGCGTCAACCGTATTGTCTACGACATCACAAGCAAACCCCCCGCAACCATCGAGTGGGAGTAATAAAAATTATATTTTTGGAAGCTGGAGGTTACCCCATTGATAAAAGGCTGTTTTGACTCTCTGCATGAAGAATGCGGAGTAATCGGTTTTTATGACAACAACGGCTACGATGTTGCAAGCATGATTTACCTCGGGCTTTTTGCCCTTCAGCATAGGGGACAGGAAAGCTGCGGCATGGCAATCAACGACGACAATCACATAAACCAGCACAAGGATTTAGGTTTGGTTTCAGAAGTTTTCACAAAGGACATTTTATCCCGCCTCAAGGGCACAATCGGCATCGGTCATGTCCGCTACTCCACCTGCGGCATCAACACCCGCGAAAATGCCCAGCCCCTTGTATCCCAATATGTAAAGGGCACCTTATCCATGGCCCACAACGGCAACCTTGTCAATGCAATGAAGTTAAAAAGTGAATTAAAGGCAAGAGGCTCAATTTTCCAGACCTCCAGCGACACAGAAGTAATAATGCACTTGGCGGCAATCGAGCGCACAAAAACAAAATCCATCGAAGAAGCCATGGAAAATGTCATGACAAGAATTAAAGGCGCGTACTCCCTTGTTGTCATGAGCCCTCGCAAGCTAATCGGAATACGCGATCCGCAAGGTTTCCGGCCCCTTTGCATCGGAAAGCTAAAAGACAGCTACATTCTTGCATCGGAAACCTGCGCCCTTGATGTCATGAATGCCGAATTTGTGCGGGATGTTGAACCGGGAGAAATCGTTGTTATTGACCACAACGGCCTTCGTTCAATTAAAGCCCACTGCGGCCAGCCCAAAAACCTGTGCGTCTTTGAATATATTTACTTTGCCCGTCCCGACAGCAAAATCGACGGCGTGTCAGTCCACGAATCGCGGGTACTGGCAGGAAAGCTATTGGCAAAGGCCCATCCCGTTGACGCCGACATGGTCATCGGCGTGCCCGACAGCGGAATCAACGCCGCCGAAGGCTATTCACAAGAGTCCGGCATCCCATATGGCTACGGCCTTGTCAAAAACAGATATATCGGCAGGACTTTCATTCAACCTACACAAAGCGAACGCATAGAAAGCGTTCATATAAAGCTCAATGTATTAAAATCCAATGTTGAAGGCAAGCGCATTGTCATGGTCGACGACTCAATAGTCAGAGGCACAACCTGTGCTAATATCATCAAAATGTTAAAGGAAGCTGGTGCTACCGAAGTACACATGAGGGTAAGCGCTCCTCCGTTCTTGTGGCCATGCTATTTCGGCACCGACATTCCGTCAAAAAAGGACCTCATCGCATGCCATAACTCCATTGAAGAGATAAGACAGCTTATCGGCGCGGACAGCCTAGGATTTCTGCCGGCAGACCAAGTCAAATACCTGTGCGGCAGTAACGGCTATTGCGATGCTTGCTTTTCCGGCGACTATCCTATTCCCATTGAAGATATTGAAGAATAGGGCACAAAAGATGTTCAATAT
>JAKOXU010000126.1 GCA_029780875.1 Bacillota bacterium
ATATCAGCGCCCACACTAACCTTGACGGGGCTGTGGGGGGTGTGGACGACTCTTTGGCGAAGGCTTTGGGGCTAATTGACGCCGAACCCCTGTTTGTGGGGATAAATGAAAAAGGATTTGAAGTCCCTTGCGGCAGGATTGGGGTTTTGGAAAAGGGTTTGGAGCCGCGGGAATTTGCCTTGGAAGTGAAAAGGGCTCTCGGGTGCCCCTATGTGAGGGTTGCCGCAGGGGATAGGGAAGTTAGGCGAGTGGCGGCCTGCGCCGGGGCGGGCAGTTCTTTTCTGCGGTATGCCGTGGAAAAGAGGGCTGATGCCTTTGTGACGGGAGATGTAAAGCACAGCGCGGCGCTCTTGGCGCGGCACTTTGGCGTGACAATTGTGGACGCCGGGCACTATTTTACCGAGAGGGTAGTGCTGGAGCCTTTGCGGCAGGCGCTGGCTTCCCTTTGCCCAGAGGTTGAGTTTGTGGTGGCGGGAGACAGCATTGATTTGATGGAAGTGTTGTGATAAATTGGCGGGGCGAAGGGAGCGCGGCGGGAAAGTTTTATGTCATTTTCCCTTTGCAATTTTTTGAGGATATTATCCCTTTGAAAAGGGAACGGTAATAAAACTTTGGCACTGGGAATTTGGGTTAAATTTTCTCCTTCTTTGGTTCATATATTTGAATCAAAGGGGGATTTTTTATGATTATAAGGATAAAAAGGATTTGGGTTGCGGCTTTGGCGGCTGCGGTTGCCGTGATGCTTATATGGCTTTTGGCAGTAAAGCTTGTGCCCGCCTCCCGGATTTATATGGGGACTTTTGTCCATGCTGCGGGACATTTGGATGAAAAGGGGCAGTTTATGGGGGGGGTGCCCATGAAATCGACGAGAGGTTTCACAGGCCTTCAAAGGAAAAGGGGTTAAAGCTTAAATATTCCTTTGATGAGTTTGAAGGGCAAGGGTTGGAGGAGTTTTTAAAGCGGGCCTTTCAGAGCGGGCGGGATGTGGTGGATGCGTATTTCGCGGCGGTAAAGGGCGCTTCCAATTTGGAAGGGTATACCGGCGGGTGCGGTACCGTGGGTGACGCGGGGCTCCCTTATCCCTTTGCCTATGCGCTGCTGACTGACAGGGCAAAGAGTGAAATTAGCTTTAGGCGGTTTATGGATTCCTTTAGGGGAGTGGGACATATAACCTTGCTCAAAGTCATGCCGGCTTTTAAACCTGAAGGCACGCCGGAAGATATCGACTATTTGGCGGTGGAGATTGAGGTTATCGCCGGGTTTCCGAAACGGGAAGGGGCCTTTAATAAAGCCACCACCTATTTTGCCTATTATTACGGGATTGTGACGGTTAAGAGGGAAGAAGGTAGAGGGTGGAAGATTGACAGGATTGACCTTATCCCTGAGGACTTTTTGTGCGCGCCCTATCACGGGTGGGCCTACCTTGCGGAAGGGCTGGTCGGGATAGTCTTTGGCGAGCGGTACGGGCTTATTGACAAAATCGACGCGGTGGAGCAAAAAGGGGATATGGTTACGGTTTACGCCTCAAAGGGGGATGACAGGTTCAGGTTTGTATTTGTAAGGCTGGCGAACGGGCATGATGTTTTGCTCCACGAATGTTTTTACAGGGACGGAAAATGGGTTGAGGCAAGTTTCTTAAAGCCGGAGGATCAAGTTTTCAAGCTGTCAATTCTAAATCCGCAAATTAGGGGTTAATACTGGATATATGGCATTGCGGATGATATAATAAAGGGGGTTTTACCGGGATTCCGGCAAAATTCCCTTGTTTTGATTTAAAGGAGGCGGGCGCTGTGGCGCTGGACGGCTGTTTTTTAAGGTTGCTCAAGAAGGAAATTGAAGATAGGGCTATCGAAGCCAAGGTTGAGCGGATATTCCAGCCCAGCCGGGAGGAGCTTATCTTTCACCTGCGGGGCAGGGAGGAGAGGGTAAAGCTCTTTTTCTCGGCGCGGACCGGCAGCTCCAGGGTGCATTTTACCGAGGCTTCCTTTGAAAATCCCCAGACCCCGCCCATGCTGTGCATGCTGCTGCGAAAGCATTTGGTAGGCGCGCGCCTTGCCGGCGTCAGGATGAAGGGGTTAGAGAGGGTTTTGTGGATTGACTTTGACGCCTTTAATGAGCTGCAGGATTTGGTAAGGCTGTCGATTGCCGTTGAGATTATGGGGCGGCACAGCAATATTATTTTGGTTGACGGCGAGGGCAAGATTATCGATAGCGTAAAGAGGGTTGACCTTGCCATGTCAACGGTGCGGGTGGTGCTGCCCGGGGTAAAATATGAGGAGCCGCCCACCCAAAGCAAGCTTGACCTTCTTGAGGCAAAGACGGAGGATATTTTGGCGGCGGTTGAAAATTCCGGGGAGCGGGAGCTTTCAAAGGCGCTGCTCGAAAATGTTCAGGGGCTGTCGCCCATTGTGTGCCGGGAGCTTGCCTTTTTGGCGGCGGGCGATGCTGATGCACTTTTGGGCGAGAGGGAAAGGGAGAGGCTTGCCTTTTTTCTAAAGCAGATAAGGGAACAGGTGGAAAAGGGCGAGGGGCAGTATACTTTGGTGTCTGACCTTTCAGGCAAGCCCTTTGACTTTGCCTTTATGAATATTACCCAGTACGGGACGGGGGCCGTGACAAAGCGGTATGATACGGCGTCGGAACTGCTGGACGATTTTTTCTCCCGACGGGATGAAATTGAGAGGATGAGGCAGCGGGCTCACGATTTGCTCAATTTGCTGACAAAGGCTCACGATAGAATTACGAGGAAACTGGCGGCCCAAAGGCAGGAGCTGGCCGAGCACGAAAAAGGCGAGGAAAAGCGTGTCTTGGGTGACCTTATTTCCGCCAACATATACCGCCTTGAAAAGGGGGCTTTTTACGCTGACCTTGAAAACTTCTTTAAGGAAGGAAGCCCCGTTGTGAGGGTGCCTTTGGATCCCATGCTGACTCCCGCGGAAAATGCCCAAAGGTATTATAAGCAATACAGAAAGTCAAAGACGGCGGTCAGCATGCTGACAAAGCAGATAGAGCAGGGGGAGCAGGAGCTAAAATATATCGACACCGTCTTTGATGCTTTGTCGAGAGCCAGGACTGAAGGAGAGTTGACTGAAATCCGGGAGGAGCTGCAGGAGAGCGGGTATCTGCGTTCGGCGCCGGGGAAGAAAAGGGCGCCGGCGGTGCTGCCGCCCCTGAAATTTGAGTCTTCTGACGGGTTTGAGATATTCGTGGGGCGAAACAACAAGCAAAACGACGATTTGACTTTAAAAAGGGCGGCAAAGGGCGATGTTTGGCTTCACGCCAAGGATATGCCCGGAGCCCATACCATTATTGCCGCAAACGGCAGGCAGGTGCCCGAGCGCACTCTTGTTGAGGCGGCGGCTTTGGCGGCGCTGCACAGCAAGGGGGCTTTGTCGGGGAAGGTGGCTGTGGACTATACTTTGGTGAAAAATGTGAAAAAGCCCAAAGGGGCAAAGCCGGGTATGGTGATATACCATGACTTTAAAACCATAGTTGCGGCACCAGAAGAGGGCATAGCCGAAAGGCTTCGGGCAAAGTAGTTTTGCTTGTTAAAAGTACCCGAAAATGGTATAATAATAAAATAAGGACTTATTGGAGGATTGTTTTTTAGATGGCTGAAAACCTGAAAATTGCTGACAAAGCCGATTTTGATTATATAGATAAGGTTTATGAAATTGTCACCGAACGGTGGGGAACGCCCCTTGCCTATGTCAGAACCTTTGGGTGCCAGCAGAATGTGTCGGACAGCGAAAGGCTGTGCGGCATGCTGTCACATATGGGGTTTGGGTTTACCGACAGCCCGGAAAAGGCGAACCTTATTTTGTTTAATACCTGCGCTGTGAGGGAAAACGCCGAGGACAGGGTTTTCGGAAATGTGGGGCACCTTAAATCCATTAAGGAAAAGAGGGGGGATACCCTCATTGGCCTTTGCGGCTGCATGATGCAGCAGGAGCATATCGCGGAAAAGATAAAGAAAAGCTACCCTTATGTTGGGCTGGTCTTTGGCACCAACAGGATAAAGGATTTTCCCGAGCTTGTTTACAAGGCCTTGACGGGGAAAAAGAGGGTGTTTGATGTGGCCGACGCTCCCGACGGCATTGTGGAGGGGGTGCCCGTTTACAGGAAGGATACCGTGAGAGCCTGGTTGCCCATTATGTATGGGTGCAACAATTTCTGCTCTTATTGCATTGTGCCCTATGTCAGAGGCAGGGAGAGGAGCCGCTCCCCCGAGGATATTGTACGGGAGGCAAGGGAGGTTATTGAAAAAGGGGCAAAGGAGATAAACCTCCTCGGGCAGAATGTCAATTCCTACGGGAAGGGCACCGACTTTAATGCGGATTTTCCCGACCTTTTGGAGATGATAAACGGACTTGAAGGGGATTTTATCATCAGGTTTATGACTTCCCACCCCAAGGACGCCACAAAGAAGCTCTTTGACACTATGGCAAGGTGCGAAAAGGTGGCAAAGCATTTGCATTTGCCCTTCCAAGCCGGCAACAACGAGGTCTTAAAGCTGATGAACAGGGGATATACCCGGGAGCAGTATATGGAGCTGATTTTATATGCCCGGGAGAAGATGCCCGATTTGGCGGTGACCAGCGATGTCATTGTGGGGTTCCCCGGGGAGACTTACGAGCAGTTCCGAGACACCTTGGATTTGATTGAAAAGGTGGAGTTTACCTCTCTGTTTACCTTTATATATTCTCCAAGGGTGGGGACTCCCGCCGCTAAAATGGAGGATACGGTTCCCCACAGCGAGAAGGTAAAGTGGTTTACCGAACTGACTTCCCTGCAGGAAAGAGTGGCGGCAAAGCGTATCGCCACACTGAAGGGACAGAGGCTGCGGGCCCTTGTGGAGAGCTTTGATAAGGGTGTGGCTACCGGGAGGACAGGCTATAACCTGATGGTGGAGTTTGAGGGCAGCGAGGATATGCTTGGTAATTTTGTGGAACTTGAAATAATAGATACAGATGGCTATACCTTAAAGGGTGTGGCCGTGAAAGGGTAATGGTGAATAATATGGATGTCATTGAATTTGCAAAAAGTTTAGGTAAGGCCATTCAAAAGGATGAGAGGTATTTAAGGTTTGTCTCGGCTCGGGCGGCGGCAGACACCGACGCCGAACTGCAAGAGTTGATCGGGGAGTTTAACTTAAAGCGGATAAACGCTCAAAATGAGGCAAGAAAAGAAAATGCCGACCCCGAGAAAATCAAAAGTTATGACGAGGAATTAAAGCAGCTATATAACAAGGTGATGGAAAACGAAAACATGCAGGAGTTCGATAATGCCCAGAGAGAATTTGGGGAGATGATGAGGGCCATTAACACTATAATTGACCTGTCTTCAAAGGGTATTGACCCTGATACCATTACTGTAAGGCAGGG
>JAKOXU010000065.1 GCA_029780875.1 Bacillota bacterium
TCCTTTGAGGATGCCCTTATAGGGAATATCAGAAGAAGGATTAGGCCCTTTGGGGAATTTGTCTTTACCCGGGGGCAGTCTGTCATTATGATTGAGCCTTTGGAGGAGGCTGACCTGTCGGAGGCGGCCGAGCGCATAAAAAAGGTTTTCGGCATCGCTAAATTCTCCCGGGCCTGCGTCGTGGAAAAGGACATGAAGGCGATTTTGCCCGCGGCGGCGGAGTATTTAAAGGATGAGCTTGAAAATGCAAAGACTTTTAAGGTGGAGGCAAAGCGCAGCGACAAGAAGTTCCCCCTTGATTCGCCTGCTATATGCGCCATGGCGGGGGAGTATATCCTAAATGTTTTTCCCCATCTTGTGGTGGATGTGCATAACCCGGACATTACCGTTACCATAGAGATACGGGATTTCGGCGCCTGTATCCGCGGAGGCGCCATTGAAGGAGCGGGCGGCATGCCCGTGGGCACCGCCGGGAAGGCTGTGCTGCTAATCTCGGGCGGCATTGACAGCCCCGTTGCCGGATATATGATGGCAAAGCGGGGAGTGAGCCTTTGCCCCGTCCACTTTGCGAGCCCCCCCTATACCAGCGAGAGGGCATTGCAGAAGGTGGTGGATTTATTAAAGGAGGTTTCCCATTTTACCGGGGAAATGGTGCTGAATGTTGTGCCTTTCACAAGGGCGCAGGAGGAGATAAGGCGGAAGATCCCCGAAGACCTTTTTACCATTGAGATGAGGCGGATTATTATGATGGTGTCCGAGAGGATTGCCGAAAAGCTCGGCTGTGCCGCCCTTGTTACAGGCGAGAGCCTCGGGCAGGTGGCGAGCCAGACCATGAAGGCCCTGGCTTGTACCGATGAGGCGGCAAATATGCCGGTGTTCCGACCCTTAATCGGAATGGATAAGGACGAGATTGTGGCAATATCCCGAGAGATTGGCACATTCCCCATTTCCATTTTGCCCTATGAGGACTGCTGTACCGTTTTTACTCCGAGGCATCCAAAGACCCGGCCCGACATTAAATATGTAAAGAGGGCGGAGCAGGCTTTGGACATTGATACTCTTATAAAGGAATGCGTAAACGGGGCATATACCCTTGAGATAAAGATTTAGCTTTTTGCGGCTATTGGCCGCGACTCCAGCTGAAAGGAGACAAAAAAATGAATGTAGATATCATTGCAGTTGTCAGCGGGTGGGTAAAGAGCGAAACCATCCAAGGCAATTTTGAGATTTTGGGCAGGCTCCTTGGCATGATAGGAATGGAGCCGGCAAATGTGCAGGTTGTGGACAACAATATTGACAGTATTTCCGACGCCTTTTTAAAGGCCGCCGACAGGAGCAGCATTGTCATTACCTTGAGCGATTTGGACGACAATGACTTTACCATGAGCACAGTCTGCAAAAAGGCGGGGATTGCCCTCCTTCGGCAGGAAAATGAGGATGAGGGCTGGCCGTGGCTGTTGCCGGAAAACTCCGCTGTATTCAAGGCGGAGGGGGCCTTTGCCTGCGTCTTTGAACATAAAGGAGCCCTTGTTATGATGCTGCCCGCAAGGCGGAGGGAGATGCTGGCCCTCTTTTGCGGGGAGATTATGGACCACCTTGCCAACCTGTCGGATAAAAAGGTGCTGAAAAGAACCGTGGGGCTTTACGGCGTCAAGGGTTCTGTTGTCAAGGAAAAGTTGAAGGACATGATGACGGGGGGCAATGTTTGCCTTGTTGTCATTGAAAAGGGCGTTGATACCGATGTCATGGTCTTTGCCGCTTCCCCCTTTGAGGAGACGGCCAGGGCTAACCTTGACATTTTGACGAGCGAGATAGAAAGGCGGTTTGAGAAAAACTGCTACGGCGTAGATGTGGGCTCCCTTGAGGCGAGGGTGGTGGAGCTGCTGCGCCGGCATAGGCTGAAGATTGCTACCGCCGAGTCCTGTACCGCGGGGCTGGTTTCAAAGCGGCTTACCGATGTGCCCGGGGCTTCCGAGGTGTTTGAGTTCGGGGTGGCGGCATATTCGGGCGAGATAAAGAAAAAGGTGCTGAAAATCAACGAGGAGACACTGCGGCGGCACGGGGAAGTCAGCGCCGAAACCGCCTGCGCCATGGCGGAGCATGTGCGGGTAATCGGCAAGGCCGACCTCGGCATCGGGATTACCGGTATTGCCGGGCCCGGCGGAGGCACAAGGGAAAAGCCTGTGGGGCTTGTCTATGTCGCTTTGTCCGATGGCAGGCATATTTGGGTTACAAAGCTGCTCAACAAGGGCAGCCGGGAAGAGTGCCGCAATCTTTCGGCTTCCCATGCCCTTGACCTTGTAAGGCGGTATATTGAGGCTTTGCCCGGAGTCCTTGAAGGGGGCAACAGAATTTCAAGGGCGGGCTCGATATCGGGGGCCAGGGGAAAAAGGGCGGCATTGCTGGTAAATGAGGCCGAAAGGAAGGAGCCGACGAAAGAATTTTTCCCGGGCGATGACCTTGAGGAAAATGAGGCCTTCGGGGCTGAAGCCTTTGCCCTTGAGGAAAGGGAGACTGGCGTGGCTGAAACTTTTGCAGTTGAGGAAAATGAGCCTGCCGGGGCGGAAGCTCTTTCCCTTGAGGATGAGGAGCCCGTAGGGGATGAAACCTTTGCCCTTGGAGAAAAGGAAGGGAAAAAATCCGGGTTTTCCGCCTTTAAAGATAAAGTCCTCGGGATTTTGTTTACCTATGCCATCCCCAGAAAAGGGGACAGGGCCCTTGAAATTGCAAGGAAATTGGTTTTTGTCCTTGCCCTTCTCGTATTTGTCGGCGCCGGCGGGATGCTGATAAAGGAAGGGCTTGTGGATCCTACCAAGAACAAGCAGTTGATTGATAAAATTAAGGATATGATTGAGAATCCTGCGCCTGTGGAAAACCCAATCCCCGGGGTGCGGGAAGAGATGCAGCTGCCTGCCAAGACTAACCCCGATTTTTACGGGTGGCTGGCAATTCCCGGGCTAAATCTGGAGTTGCCCGTCATGAGAGACCATCCCAACGAGCCGGAATATTACCTTTATCGTAACTTTGAAAAGAAATACAGCAAGTACGGCACGCCTTTTTTGGACCATAGGCTGAAACTTGACGGCAAGGACAGGAATGTGATTATCTACGGGCATCACATGAAGAATAAGCAGATGTTCGGAAAGCTGGTTCATTATAGGAACTTAAAGACATATGTCAAGAACCCGGTGATTACCTTTGATACCATTTACGAGAACACCAAGTGGAAGATTTTCGCCGCTATTCTGACAAATGTTAAGGAAAAGGAAGGGCCCGTTTTCTATTACTGGCGTACCGAGTTTAGGAATGATTCGGAGTTTATGCAGTTTGTGGATGATTTGAAAATCCGCTCCTTTATCAATGCGCCCGTGGATGTAAGGCCCGATGACACATTGCTTTTGCTTTCCACCTGCGCCTATGATGTGCCAGATGCCCGCTTTGTGGTTGTGGCGAGAAAGGTGCGGCCCGGGGAAAGCGAAAAGGTGGATACCTCGAAGGCCACCTTGAATCCCGATCCCCTTTATCCCGTGGCGTGGTACACCAAGAACAAAAAGCAGATGTCTAAACGGCTGACCGATTACCTTGATGAATTTGTTAAGAGAAATGAGACTTCCCCGCCGCCGATACCGGGCGGAACAAAGCCTAATCCTGACCTGAAACCCACGGAATCCGAGGCGCCAAGCTCTTCTTCCCCCGCTTCGTCTTTGCCTCCTTCCTCCTCTTCCCCGCCGACAAGCGAGGATAGCTCCGGCGGGAGTGAGACTTCAGGGAGCGTTAGTTCGTCAGATGGGGCCAGTTCCGGCTCCTCTTCCACCGGGGGTGGAAATGAGGGCGGCAGCGAGAGCAGCGGCGGGGGTCAGGCCGGCGGAGGCAGCGAAATGGAGCTGCCTGTTGGGCCTTTGTCCATCGTTTGGTACAAGGACCAGCAGAACGGGAATGTGGGCAGCTTGACCGCTTTTGAACTTATGGTCAGGATTGTGTCCATGGAGATGGACCAGTCCTATGAGATGGAGGCTTTAAAGGCACAGGCTGTGGCCTCTTATACCTTCTTCTTGTACTCCACGAATGAAGGGCGCGGCAATTCCAAAGACAACCCCTTTAACTGTTCCTTAAGGTGGGGGGATTTGGAGACTATGCAAAAGGCGCGGCAGGCTGTGGAGCAGGTTTTCGGCGAGGTAATTACCTATTCCGGTTTTATTGTCTATACCCCTTACTTTGACTGTTCCGCGGGAATTACCAACAGCTGCGCCAGCGTGTACGGCAACGCCTTGCCTCACCTGCAGAGCGTGATTAGCCCCGACCAGAATGCCAGATACTATCAGTCCTCTGTGACATATTCCCTTGAGGACACTATCGATTGGATTGTGGGGACGCCGATTTTGGGTCTTACGAGGGAAGATGTGGAAAGCTTTATTGCCCAGAACGGGGCCGATAAGCTCTTTGTCATTACCGAGCGGGATCCCGTTTCCAACTATGTGACTCGGGTGACGATTGCCGGCAAGACTGCCTTGACAAACGGCAACCCCATTACCGGCAGGACGGTACGCGAACAGATTTATACCGTTACGAGGACCGGGACGAATATGCGGTTCCGCTCCCATCACTTCAGCGTCAGGTTCAATGAGGAGACCCAAAACTTTGAATTTGATGTGAAGGGATACGGCCACGGCGTCGGCATGAGCCAGGAAGGGGCGAACCAGATGGCGAAGGACGGCAAAAACTATATTCAGATACTTTCCCACTACTATTCGGGAGTGGAGATTACAACCAGGTACGCGGGGTATTGAGCTTGAGGGAAATAGATGTTTTTGATTTTGACAAGACCCTGTACAGAGGGGACAGCACCATTGACTATTGGCTTTTCAATATAAGGCGCAGGCCTTGGCTCCTTGTCTTGCTGCCGTGGCAGGCGGCGGGGTATGTGCCCTATTTCCTCGGGGTTTGGAGCCTGACCCGGGCAAAAGAGCAGTTTTTGTCCTATTTTAGGTTTATTGATGTGGATAGGGCAGTTGAGGATTTTTGGGAGAAAAACCGGCATAAATTGAATGACTGGTTTTGCCCCGAATTTATGGAGCGGGAGTCGGTGGTGGCAACGGCTAGCCCCGAGTTTTTGGTGGCTCCCGCCTGTGAGGGAAGGGGTGTATCCCGGGTTTTCGGCACCCGCGCCGACAGAAAAACCGGGAAAATTGAAGGGGAAAACTGCAAAGGTGCGGAAAAGCTAAAGCGTATCAGGGAGGTTTACCCGGATTTTGAGATTGTCAGGGCCTTTTCCGA
The DNA here is from genome assembly GCA_029780875.1 of Bacillota bacterium. Lineage (GTDB taxonomy): Bacteria > Bacillota > Clostridia > Oscillospirales > Acutalibacteraceae > JAKOXU01. The sequence goes on from JAKOXU010000065.1 coordinate 5,275, forward strand.
TAATTTAAAGGCCGATTACCCCATGCTGTCGGCGGCAAGGGAGCCTTATATCGTCAAGGACGGGAAATATTCAAGGATTGAGCTGTGAAAAAACTCCCCCTTCGCAATGTCGAGGGGGAGTTTTTGTTTTTTAAGATTAATTTGCGGGGTTTTGCCCGTGGATTTGCCGGGGGCATTGAAAAAAGGGCGTAAAGGCGCCCTTTTTTGATGTGATTTTTACTTGTTCAGCTTTTTTAAGCCGTATTTGAGGGCGTAGCGCCACGCCGTTTTCAGGTTTTGGGGCATGTAGCCCGAGGCGCGCTTGCCTTCCTCGGAATCTTTGTCGATGGAGGCGAGGATTGTCATTGTGATAAGGCTTTGAGTTTCCTTGTCGCCGGCAAGGTAGCGCTCTTCCAATAGGGAAAAGACCTTTTTTGCCTTTTTCTCGCCTTTTTTGTCCTTTAAGAGGTCCAGCAAAAGGGGGAGGAAGTTTTCTTTGAGGAAGGTGTCGTGCAAAACTTCGCCGTAAAACCGGGTGTGGGCGTCAAGGGGCTCTTTTAACTGGGGAAATTCGCCCATGAGGCGGCTTACCAGCCCCGCAGGGTTGTTGCCGCCGCCCTTTTGCTTTTTATCGGGCTCCTTTGACTGGCGGGCAGCAGGTTGGCGGGACTTTTTGCCGTAAAGCTCCCGCAGGGTGTCTTCAAAGTCGGTGGCGATGGTTTTGGCGTCCCGCTCGTTGTGCTGGGCGGGGTCGAAAAGCCATAATGCGGCTTGGGTCCATTCCTTTGGCTCCCCTTCTTCCACCGGGGCGGTTTCAAGTATAAAACTTTTTGTTTGGGCGTCGTAAGTTACCTTGACGGCTTTATCGTTGCCGAGGTAAAGGGCGGTTTTGTCCTGAACCGATTTGCTTTGCGGAATTATGCCCTGGCCCTTTAGGTATCCTTCCAGAGATGAGGATATGATTTCAAAAGCCTTGTTTTCCATTTTGCCTCTCCTTATTGTTTGTGAATTTAATTTTTTTAATGGCGCACATAATATTATACAATGAAATGCGGCGTTTGTCATTATTAAAGGGAAATAATTGCGCCGGCGCCGCCTTTTGTGGTAAAATGAGGGCGAGATAAGATTGGAGGTTTTGCCTTGACCGGAAATTATACAACAAAATCGGTGTTTGCCGCCATTGTGGGGAGGACAAATGTGGGGAAGTCCTCACTTTTGAACGCCATACTGGGCAAAAAGGTGTCTATCGTTACCCCGAAACCCCAGACTACCCGTACCAGGATTACCGGGGTGAAGACTTTGGGGAATGTGCAGGTTGTCTTTGTGGATACGCCAGGAATGCACAGACCCAAAACAAGGCTCGGGGACTTGATGATTAAGACTGTGGCCGAGAGCGTGTCGGGGGTGGATGTCTGCGTCTTTGTGACCGAGCCCGAAAGGGAGCTGGCTCCCGAGGAGAAAAAGCTGCTGGAGGAGATTTTTGCCTCGAAAATGCCCGTTATTTTGGCTATAAACAAGGTGGATACCGTGTCCCAGAAGGCAAAGCTGCTCGATAAGATAGCCTATTTAGCCGAAAAATATAAGTTTGCTGCTGTGGTGCCCCTGTCGGCCTTGACGGGTGAAGGGGTGGAGGAATTAATTG
>JAKOXU010000072.1 GCA_029780875.1 Bacillota bacterium
GTCGGTATTTCTACCGACGGTGTCATTCAGGGCGTTGAGATTGTGGAGATCAACGATTCCAAGAACCAGTCCGCCGGTGCTAAAGAAGATTCCTTTAAGGACCAGTTCAAAAAGAAGATTCCCGAGAATCCCTTTGTGGTTGTAAATGAAGCTCCAGCAAAGGATGAGGAAATCCAGGCTATTACCAGCGGCACCATGACTTCCAGAGGTGTGGCGGCAGCCGTCAATAAAGCTGTGGAGTTCTTTAACAAGGTCACCGGCTAAAATTTAAGGAGGAGTTTCCTTGCTCTTTGATATTTTCAAGAAGGGCCTTGTCAGGGAAAACCCCGTTTTGAGGCTGGTGCTTGGCACCTGTCCGGCACTGGCCATTTCGGTGGCGGCCAAAAACGCCGTAGGTATGGGCCTTGCCGCCACCTTTGTGCTTGTGGGGTCGAACCTTGTGATTTCCCTTTTGCGCAACATCATTCCCGACAAGGTCAGAATTCCGGCGTTTATTGCCGTTATTGCCGGATTTGTCACTGTAGCGCAGCTTATAATAAAGGCGTATACACCTACCCTTGACAAGGCTTTGGGGGTTTACCTGCCCCTGATTGTGGTAAACTGCATTATCCTTGGCAGGGCGGAGATGTTTGCCAGCAAGAATAAGGTTTTGCCCTCGGTTATCGACGGGCTGGGCATGGGCGTGGGATTTTCCGCTGCCCTGCTGGCCATAGGGATAATCAGGGAGCTTTTGGGTGCCGGCACAATCTTTGGGCTGCCTGTTTTTGCCGGGAAGGTTGAGCCCCTGCTCATCATGATTATGCCTCCCGGAGGGTTCTTTGTATTCGGAATTTTGATTGCTTTGGCCGCAAAGCTTTCAGGCGAGAAGAAGGCTCCCGGCGGCACGGGCTGCCATGGCTGCCCGGGAGCCTCAAGCTGCGGATATGCTGAAGGTGAGGTGGCGGGCAAATGAGCAAGATTGTGGCCATTATCATTGCCGCCATTTTGACCGACAACTATGTGCTGGCAAGGTTTTTGGGGATTTGCCCCTTTCTTGGGGTTTCCAAAAAGCTGGGCACCTCCGTGGGAATGGGGGTTGCCGTCACCTTTGTGATGGTGCTGGCGACGGCCGCCACTTATCCCATTTATAAGCTGCTGCTCATAAGGTTTGAGCTTGAGTATTTGCGGACTATCGTCTTTATCCTTATCATCGCAGCCCTTGTGCAGTTTGTGGAGATGGCGCTGAAGAGGTTTATTCCCTCCCTTTACAGTGCCTTGGGGATTTACCTGCCCCTTATCACCACCAACTGCGCAGTGCTGGGCGTGACTATTTTGAATATTGACAGCGGGTATAATTTTGTTGAGTCCATTGTCAACAGCTTTAGCTCGGGTGTCGGATTCCTGCTTGCCATGGTCCTGTTTTCAGGAGTCAGGCAAAGGCTGGAAAATTCCGATATTCCAGAATTTTTAAAAGGGCTGCCAATTACTTTGATTGCCGCCTCTTTGGTGTCTCTGTCATTTTTAGGATTTGCAGGCCTTAAGATTTTGTAGTATACTGTTTGAGTGTATTGAATTTATTGTCCGGGAGAATTGTTTTTTAATGTTAACTACGCTTTCTGACATTTTGAAGGTAATTGAGAACTTGTCCCCTGTTTTGATACCCGTCGCAATTATGTCGGGGTTGGGGCTTATCGCCGGGATGGGTCTGGCTGTGGCCTCTTACTTTTTGGCTGTGCCTTCCGATGAGAGGGCAGAGAAGGTGCTGGAAAGGCTGCCGGGCATAAACTGCGGCGCCTGCGGATATTCGGGGTGCGGGGAATATGCCAAGGCTGTGGCTGAAGGGGAGGCTGAAGTCAACCTTTGCGTACCCGGTGGGGATAAAACCGCCGAGGAGATAGCCAAGGTGATGGGGGTTGACGCTAAAGATGTCATTGAGGAAATCGCCCTTGTCCATTGCGCCGGCACCTGCGATAAGACTAATGCCCGCATGGAGTATAAGGGGATAAAGACTTGTGAGTCGGCCTCCATGCACTATAAAGGCACGGGAGTGTGCCAGTACAGCTGCGTGGGATTCGGGGACTGTGTGGGAAAGTGCCCCTATGGGGCCATTTCAATCCGGGACGGGATTGCCGTTATTGACGAGGAGCTGTGTACCGGCTGCGGGCTGTGCGTTCCGGCCTGTCCCAAAGGGATAATCGGGATGATACCCGACAAACACACCGCCCTTGTGCGGTGTTCCAGCAAGGACAGCGGCGCTGTTACCCGTAAGGCTTGTTCCATAGGCTGCATAGGCTGCAAGAAATGCGAAAAGGTGTGCCCCGAGGACGCAATACATATTGTGGACAACCTCTTTACCATTGATTATGATAAGTGCACCGCTTGCGGGGAATGCGTGAAAGTTTGCCCCGTGGACTGCATAATTTTGCGGTAAGGCGGGCAAAATTCCGGCAGGGACTCCTTTTTCTTGACATTGGTTTACCCTTGCGTTACAATATGGTTGAATGGGGCCGTGCAATTCTATCAAATGGAGGGAACGAAATGAAGAAAAATCAGCAGATGGCGCTCTTCTTTTCCGTGATTTTGGGCATTGTTGTTATTGCCACTACCGCCATTGTGGCAATCCATAGAATCACTCGAAGGCGCAGGGATGATGAGGATTTCAAAAATTATATAGAGTACGCGATACAGTAAGGTTTTCGCGATATTTTTGTTTGAGTACATTTAATCCGGGTTTATACCCGGATTTTTTTGTTTGTTTTGCTCGTTGAAGATAGGTGGGGTGTGTAAATGGAGTGGGATGGAGGCTATATAGAGGGTTGAGTGGAGGGAATGGGGTTTTGCGGGGAGAATTTGGAAGGAAGGAGGGATGTGGCTGTTGTTGGGGGCTTTGGATGGGGGTAATGTTGTGATTTGCGGGATAGGGCGGGGTTTTGGGCTTTGGTTTTGAGGGGAGGGGCGGGAATTTAAGCTTTTGGGGCGGGACTATTGCTATGAATTTTGTGGGGGCGGGGTTGTGGGGCTGCTGTGTGGTTTTGGGGGAAGGAGATAAATTTTTGGCTTTTGGATTTTTTATTGAAAAAGGCGGTGTTTTGAATTATAATTTTAGAGCGACCAAAAAATGTAGAAATATGTTATGCGGAGGTGAACGGTATGGATAACGATTCAGGAGGGAGTTATCACAAGCGCATTTTCCGGGCTTGTTTGTCATGCCGTTTGCCTTTGCTTGCAATGGCATAGATAGCGTTTTTGCTTTTGTGTGATAAGCAGGCCCCTCTTGTTTAAAATAAAACAGAGAGGGTGTTTATAATGATTGAGATTTTTAAAACTGTGGAAGGAAGCCTGCTCCGCTGCGATACCTTTGAAGATGGCGCATGGGTGAACCTTGTGAACCCTACCGAAGAGGAAATCAGTATTGTGAGCAGCGCGCTCAATGTCGAGTCGGAGTTCCTGCACGCCGCACTTGACGAAGAAGAAAGGTCGCGTATTGAAACCGAAAACGGGCAAACCCTTGTTATCGTGGACATCCCCATAATTGAAAGGGAAGATGACCACAGCATTTATACCACTATTCCCCTTGCCATTATTATTTTAAAGACGGCGATTATTACCGTATGTTTGAAAAGGGAAACGGTTCTCATTGACTTTACGGAAAACAGGGTGAAGGGTTTTTTGACCCAGTATAAGACCCGGTTTTTGCTGCAGATACTTTACAGGAATGCTTTGAGGTTTTTGCTTTATCTCCGCCTTATCGACAAGACAAGCAGCAGGATTGAGACCGATTTGCACAAGTCCATGAAGAATAAAGAGCTGATACAGCTCCTCAAGCTCAGCAAGAGCCTTGTTTACTTCTCTACCGCCCTGAAGGCTAACGAAGTTGTCCTTGAAAAGCTGCTGCGGGCAGAAAGCATTAAGAACTATCCGGAGGATGCAGAGCTTTTGGAGGATGTCATTATCGAAAATAAGCAGGCCATTGAGATGGCCAACATCTATACCGGAATTTTGTCTAACACCATGGACGCCTTCGCCTCGGTGATTTCCAATAACCTCAATATCGTCATGAAATTTTTGACTTCCGTCACCATTGTAATGGCTATCCCCAACATGATTTCGGGATTCTTCGGCATGAATGTGGATTTGCCTATTGGTGGGCGATTTGCCTTTTGGCTTGTTTTTGGCGTTACCCTGGCGGTGTGCGGGCTGACGGCGTGGTTCCTCAATAAGAAAAAGATGTTTTAATTGGCTGGAAATAAAAAAGAAAGGGCTCGGAGCCCTTTCTTTTTTTGTTTTTCGGGGTTTAGGGGGGTTTTTCTGTTTGTCCGGGTCTTAAGTTTTTGAGGGGAGGTTTTGGGGCAGGGGAATGGGGAATTGAGCGGGATTTTTGGGGTGGGGGAGCAAGGTTTTTTGGGTGGGGAACATGATTGAGATGTTTTTTTAAGAGGGAAGATAAATACTTTTAGGGGGAAATGAGAGTGCTAATTAGAAAAGAGTTTGGACGGGGAAAGCATTTAAGTGACAGATATATATTTCAGAAGAATATATAGATGTTTTTGGGAAGGGAAGAATTCTATTAGGGGAGAAGTTAAAAGTTTTCGGGGAGTAAACTTTTAAAAATAGGAAATAAAAAAGCCTGCCGAGGCAGGCTTTTTTGATGGAGGGGTTATTTTGATTCAATGCTTGAGGTTTCGGTTTTTGGCTGCTGCTGGTAGACCCTGATGTAGTCGATGATGTATTCCTGGGGGTAGTTGTTGATGGAGGCGTCGCCCCAGCCCCATTCGTCGGGGGCTACCGCAGTGTTGACCCACAGGTGGTGGGGCTGCCTGTAACCTTTCTCCATGCCGGGGGTGTTGATGTATTTTGCGGCGTAGAGCAGGTCGTCCATGTAAAAGCGCAGCTGGTTCTCGTCCCATTCAAGGGCGAAGATGTGGAAGCTGTCGTTGAATTTTTCGTTGTTGGGCAGGATAATTTCCCTGACTTCCGACCATTTTGTGTATTGGCCGTTTTCCGACCAGTGGAGGTTGCAGGAAATCCTGCCGTCGGTGCCTTCGCCGCCCCACATTTCAAGGATGTCGATTTCCCCGTTTTCGGGCCATTCGTCCTGTGTGCCGCACATCCAGAAGGCCGGCCATATGGCTTGGCCTTTGGGCAGCCGCGCCTTCATCTCAAACCTGCCGTAGAGCCATTCCTGTTTGCCTAAAGTAAGGAGGCTGGCGGAAGAGTATTCAAAGACCTTTTTGCCTTCGGGGTTGGCGTATCTTGAAGGGGTGGGTTCCTTTATTGTCTTTATGACAAGGCAGCCGTCGCGGATAAAGGCGTTTTTGGGGTCTTTAGTGTAGCTTTGAAGCTCGTTGTTGCGCTGGTAGCCTTCTTCGTAAATCCAGTTGTCCTTGTTGATTTCAGGGCCTTCAAACTCGTCGCTCCAGACAAGTTCCCATTTGGGGGACTGGGCTTTGCTGATTTTCCAAAGCTGGGCGTCCCACACCAGGGGCGTGGTCTGGCGGGGGCCTTCGTCGTCGGTCAGGGCAAGGGAGCTGCCGCAGTTGATGATTTTGAAGTAACCTTCTTCTTCGGCCTTTTCAATCTTCCACTGCTGGAAGGAGCTTGAAAGGTCGATGTTGGCGATTTGAACGCCGCGGCCGGTAACGGTTGAATTGGAGCCCGGTAAAAGGGCTTTGCCGTTTGCCTTGCTGACGATAAAGTAGCCTTCCCGGTACTTGTAAATTTGGAAAGCCTGATTGTCCCCTTCGGCGGCGGGCTTCATGGACATGAAGTTTATGGCGTTGCCTTCAATGGGCACTGCCTCAAGATTTAAGCCGGTTTCCTTGTTGGTGAAGGAGTAGTACTCATGAATCGAGATTTCCGACGGGTCGGAAATTGTGTCGTCTTGAGGCTTAGATGAAGAGTCACCTTTGCCATCGCAGCCCGAAAAGAGGGATAGGACTATAAAGGTGAGGAGTAGAAGGGAGAGGATAATTTTTGCTTTTTTCATTTCATACCTTCCTTTGCCTTTTGATTAAATAGACCTTGCAGGAATACTGCAAGGCCTATTTTTTTGGTCAGTCGTTATTGGTTTGGAAGTTATTATTCTTCCGTAACAGGCTCCCAGGGGAAGTATTTGATGGAGTCGATTTGGAGATGCTGCGGATAGGTGTTCTTGAAGGAGTCGGGAGATTTGACGGATTTGCCCGGTTCGCTGGGAGCGAGGGCGGAAATGTTCATGCCGAGGTAGTGTTCTTTCTGGAAGGATTCCCTGGCGGCAGTGTTGAAGGAGAAGGTGCCGTACAGTATGCCGTCGACATAGAAGCGGATCATGGTTTCTTCCCATTCGAGGGCGAAGAGGTGGAATTTGTCGGCCATTTTTCCGCCGGTGGAAATCTCAAATTGTGCCACGGTGTTCATGACGTGGTAGTCATTGTTGAGGAAGTGGGCGGTGGAGGAGATTACATTGTCTTGGATACCGCCGAAGAACTCGAATATGTTGACTTCGCTCCTGTTAGCGTCGCCGCCTTCGTCGTTGGCAAGGAAGACAGATGCCTGAGCGCCTTCGCCGTAAGGCAGTTTTGCCCATACTTCAAAGCGGCCATATTTGAAGGACTTTTTGCCCTTGGTGTTAAAGCTGGTGCCGGTGATTTTGTCTTCCCCTTCCAGATTGAGGGAGAGGACAGCGGTCTTTTTCTTGAAGGAGAGGTTGCTTTCAAGGTTGCTGGAAAGCTCGGGACGGTTTGCCTTGGACTTATCGGGGCCCCTATCGGCTTCCACTTCTTCGGCGGAGCGCTTTGTGTTGGGGTTGAAGGTCCAGACATCGGCGTTGATGCTGCCGCCGTCAAATGTATCTTCCCATTCGGGCTGGGAAGCAAACTTGGGTTCGTAGGCCACGGAAATCTTCCACAGCTTTGCTTCCTTTTCTTCATCGGTTTCGTTTTCGGCATCTTCGGGAAGCTGGCCCAATTTGCCGTTGACCATTGCCATTGCCAAACCGGTACCTATGTTGACTATCTTGTAATATTCGTCGTCAACCTTGGTTATCTTCCACCTTTGGGCGGCATTCATCTTAACGACATCCATGAGCAGGTTGGAGTTGGTCATGTTGTTGTTGAATTTCGCGGCTTTGCCGAAAAGCTTTGATACAATCAGGTATTCCTTGTTGGCGACGGCCACGATTTGGTACTGCTGGGCGTCGTAGTTGTCGCGAGCGGGTCTTGCGTCAATAAAGAAGGCGCCCGAAGCGGCGTTGGTTCTTGCGTCCAAAGCCCTTTCAGATTTATGGACAATTGAGTAGAACTTGGTGCTGTCAAATTCGCTTTCATATTGGGGGAGCTTTGCTTTGTTCGCTGTGATAGGGCCGTTTCCCGCGCAGCCGGCAAGCATCAGGAGGCTTGCAATAAGTGTGAACGCGAGCGCAGAACGGATCATTTTCGCCCAAAAAGTCATTAAAATCCCTCCATAATTTTTACTAAAAAAATAAAAGAATTCGTTACCTTATTATACCATTGTAACAAAGCTTGTCAAGTAGAATAACGGCGGGGCAGGAAATTTTAATTTGCCGAAAATTGAAATATTTATAAATTTTTCAGTTACCGCTTTTCTTTTGGGATACTTTAATGTAAAATACTTGTGAGCTTGTTTGCCTGAACCCTGTCCGGTAACTTATAAACGGAAAAGCGGGGATTGTGCCGCGGCGCTCTCTGACCGGCGCGGGGATGGAGAAATTTACTTGATGTAACTGTTCCCTCTGACACAATGCCCTATCGTCCGGGGCGGGGGAGGGGGATTCGAGAACAGCGCTTTTTGGCGCGGGAAAGGTAAGGTGCTTTGAATGAAAAGGATTATTGCGGCCCTTGTTGTTGTTTTATCAATATTTGCCATGGCTTCTTGCTCCTTAAATCCCTTTTCCAGTGGGGGAGGCGAGAGAAAGCCTGTGGAGGGGCAGACTGCCCGGGAGGCTTTGGAAGGGTTTTTAAATGAGCTGAAGGCAAAAAGGTACAGGACGGCGGCCGGGTATACCTTTGAGGAGTCTCTGTATGCTGCCGACATGACGGAAGAGGACCGGCTTGAGGCTTTAAAGAAGATTGCGAAGGAAAACCCCTTGCATAAGTTTTCAATCGGCAAGATGACTACACTGGCCGAGGATATGGTGCTCTTTGAAGTGGATTTGACTTATGAGGATGGGGTAAAAATCGAGGAAATCCTCATGGTGCAGAGGAACGGCATTTGGTACAACAGCATTGACAGGTACTATAAAAAAGAGGCTTATAACCAGAACTTGGAGCCTGTCGGCGGGCAGGTTACCTTTGCCAATGTCAATGTATATTACTACACCGACAAGATTAAGATTACCGCCGAGGTGACAAATAAGTTGGGGAACGATATCAGCCTCGGCTGGGCGGAAAGGTCGGTTGTGACCCTGACTACCGACAAGGGGACCTATACCTCGGAATTTAACGATAATGTGCACCTGAAGAACGAGGATAAGCACATATTTACCATGAGGTTTTCCGGGGCGGAGGGCACTCCCTTGAGCTTTGAAATAGACGAGATTTACGATTTGATGGAAAACGGCATACCTTCTATGGGCGCCGAGCCTTATACCATTTCGGCGGAGTTGAAGAAGTGATAAAGAGAGCGGCATTTGCCGCTCTTTTTTTGCCCTTTGCGAGGATGGGGCGTTTATTAGTTGAAAAGGCCGGGCGCAAAGGTTTATAATTGGGTTATCTTTTATTTTTTGTTTTAGGGGAATTTGCGTATGGCGGGTGTTTTTTCGGATTTAGGTTTAGCGCTTACAGCGGCGGGGGATGCCGCGGCGCAGCTTTTAAAGCGGGGGAGGGGGGCTTCGATTTGGACTCCCCGGGGGCATAACCCTGCCTTTGTCCTGCCGGGGGGAGAGGTTAAAATTGAGGTAAGGAGTAAAGGTGAGCTGCCCCTTTTTGGATGGGATGTGTATTTTAATAATGATTTGAGGGCATGGCGGGGTAAGATTCTATCGGCAGAGCCGGGCAAGGTCTATTTCGGGCGTGAGGACGGGTATATTTTTACTGTAAGGGTGCCCGAGGATATTCCGCCCGAGGTTTTTGACATTGTGCTAAAGAGGGGATGGCGAAAGTTAAAATCCGTTAGGGCTGTGAAGGTGGAGCTCGATTTTGACAGGGATTTTTATATTCTGCACCTGACCGACGAGCATGTAAAGAGGATTAAGGCGGCAAGGCCCGACGGCAGATCCCATACATACTGGGATAACGGCAGCCTTGAGATGATTGAGTGGTCGGCGCCCGTTGTGAACCTTATAAACCCGCGGTTTGTGCTGCATACCGGGGACAATCAGCAGACTTATAACGAGTGGAACAATTGGCTGGGGATGAAGGAAGGAAGGCGTAATCTCCGCCGCTACATGAAGGCAAAGGGGAAGTATAGGGCGCCCACTATCATGGTGACGGGGAACCATGAGATAGGGTATGTGGACTATATCTTCAGCAGGGAGTGGCGGGATGCCTTTGAGGAAATTGTGGGGTCCCGGTGTTTTTCCATAAAACTTGGCTTCTTTTACTTTTTGGCTTATGAGTGGACCTATGATGAGTTTTTTGAGTGGGCAAGGGAAGACTATTTGAGGAGCTTTGAAGACGGGGATGTAATGTATAGGCTTTTGGCCTGCCACTATTTTGACGGGATGGATGCCCCGACGACGGTGGCGGGGGAAGACTGCCCCTGCGACCTTTTGCTGGTGGGGCACAACCATAAGGACAGCGTGCTGCAGGTTTTGCCTTATCCCGTGGTTTCGAGCGCCACAAGCCAAGTTTATATGCGGGCATCCCTTTATAATTTTGCAAATAAGGGCGGCAGGTGGGTTTGCCCTGAAGCGGAAAACCTCGATGGAATTAATAGGTTTCCCCTCTTTGGGGATAGGGGAGAAAACCCCATCGTCAAGGCGGAGTTTGAGGGGGCTAATAACGGGACCTTGACGGAAAACAGGGCTGTGGTGACAAATACTGTGGGGGCAAATTTCCATGACGGGCGGCTGAGGTTCCTTATGAAAAGGGGAGAGTATAGGGCCGCCGGCGGGGAGATTGTTGCCCAGTATCCTTATGGCAGGGGCAAGACTTGCGTGCTGGTGCGGGTGGATATAAAGGCGGCGGGGGAGGCGCCTTCCTCGCAGCTTGTTGAGGTAGTGAAGGCGGATGTGGAGGGCTGAAAAGGGGAATTGAAATTTTTATTTATTAGGTATAGAATATTGGCAGGGAATACTATATACTTTTTACTATAAGGCGGCCTTGAGAGGGCTGCCATTTGGGAGGTAACGGTATGGGAAAATTTGTTGAGATTGCCGCGAAGGAATTGACGCTGCAGCCTTTTTCGGTTATTGACGACAAGTGGATGCTGGTGACTGCAGGAAGCAGCGAAAAGCTCAATACCATGACGGCAAGCTGGGGCGGCCTTGGGACGCTGTGGAACAAGAGCGTGGCCTTTGCCTTTGTGCGCCCTACCCGCTATACCTTTGAGTTTACTGAGAAGCATGATTATTTTACCTTGAGCTTTTTTAACGATGAGTACCGTAAAGTCTTGGGATATTGCGGCGCCCGGTCGGGGCGGGATGTGGATAAGGTCAAGGAGACGGGGCTGACACCTGTATTTGACGGCGGGGCGGTGTATTTCGAGGAGGCGCGACTTGTCATTGTGTGCAAAAAGATTTATGCCGATTTCTTAAAGCCCGAATGCTTCCTTGACAAGGACATTGAGCTAAATTACCCCGGCAGGGATTACCACAAGATGTATATCGGCGAGGTTGTAAAGGTATTGGAGAAAAAATAAAATGGCGCAACAAAAAGAGAGAAGGGGGACTTCTCTCTTTTTTGTTACAGCAAAAGGTATAGCAGGGCGAAAATTATGGATTTGTCGGCCTTTTCTCTTATGAGCAGCACTATGAGGGCCAATATCAGAAGGGTTTCCTCGTCGAATTTCAGGGAAGGAAACAGGCTTTTGTGTTTTTCCCGGTGTCTTTGTGAAGGCTTGTCGCGGCAGACCATTATGTCACCCTTTAAATCCTGCGGAATCTCATGGGGGCGGTGAATATTTGCGGGCGGGGGATCAAACCTTGCCCGCTTTTGCATTTCACGGGCACGGTGGACGGCCTCTTCCTTTAGGGTGTTTATGTTGCTAATCTTCTCCTTTGTCACCTTTGTCACCTCGCAGCAGCCCCGATTCCGTTATGACGGGCAGCAGTTTCATGAGCTTCATTATTTTGATGGCTTCGTCTACCCGCTGCTGTTTGGGCTTGCCCAAATGTGGCTTTAAAGCGCGAAGAAGGGCTACTCCCTCTACATCCTTGTTGAGGGAGGATAGATACGGGGCCAACTTGCTTATCATGGCGATGAGGTCAAAGTCGAGGAAATCGCCGTCTTTCGGGCTTTCCTCGGCGTGGGTTTCGCCCCCTTCATCGCCTATAAGCAGCCCTGCCAAACTTTTGAGTTTTTTTGTGCCTTCCTCGCTGCCTACCAGTTCCAATATGGTCGATGCAAGGTCTTCCATAATCTGCTCCATGCCTTTCCGGGCCTTTTGAATGTAGGGTTTTACGGCTTTGTGTATGTCGTCTTTACTTGGAATTGAGAAGTTTGTTGAGAAGCTGTTTTGCCTGTGGTGAGGACAGCAGCTCTTCAGCCGCCTTTTTGTCGGAAAGGGCGGACTCGACCTTAGACACCTGGTCGGGTTTTAAGTTACCCAGTAGCTTTTCAAGCTTGCCGCTTTGAATGTAGGAAACCAGGGCTTCCTTGCTGGTGCCGGTTTTGGCGCTGACAAGCTTTAAGAGTTCATCCACCTTTTCCGGAGGGATTTTGTCAAATTTCATTTTATCACCCCGGTTCAATATATGTTTGTTTTTGGGAAAGTATGAAAAGAACAGGTGAGAAAGGCGCCGATTTTGGCGGCGCCTTTCCCGGGGAGGGGGAAAGGAAATCAGGCATCAAGGGGGGCTTTGCGGAAAGGTTTTGTTTGGGCATGGGGTTTTATGGTGAGGGAATAATTCCTCCCTTTGAGTATTATATGCTCCTTTGGGTTGTCTTGCTGCCGGAAAATAAAAAGCCCCCGCCACGATTGGGCGGGGAAGATAGGGTTAATGGGCAGGGATTGGTTTGTTGTTTTGCGGGGGTGGAGGGGAAGGGCTTAGCTTTTGGGGGTGGGGGGTTGATCCGATTGCATGGGGTTTATATGTACCATGCAGTGCTTGACATTTTCGAAGTGTTCTTCGATGGCGTCGTGGACACGGTGGGCAATTTCGTGGGATTCTGATAAGGTGTCTTCCCCGTTTGCGCTGATTTCCACATCTACATAAATCCTGTTGCCGAACATCCTTGTCTTTATTTGGTCTATCCTCAATACCCCTTCCTGCGCCGAAATGATGCTTTTCATCTCGTCGATGGTTTTGTCGTCGCAGGATTTATCGGTCATTTTTGCTACCGCATCTTTGAAAATTGATACCGATACCTTGATTATTAAAAGGCATATTACAATGGCGACGATGGGGTCCATTATGGGAAAGCCCAGCCTTGCGAAGAATATTCCCGTAAAGCTGCCGACTGAAGACAAGGCGTCGGAGCGGTGGTGCCACGCGTCTGCCATTAGTGCGGGGGAATCGGTCTTTTTTGCCGCGGTTTTTGTTGCCCAGTACATGCCTTCCTTTACCGAGATGGAGAGTATGGCGGCAAAAAGGGCAAGGGCGCCGGGAACTTGAAGTTCAGTTACGGTGTTTAACATTATCTTTTTTATTCCGGCGTAGCCTATGCCGAAACCTGTCGCCGCCAGCATGATTGCGAGTATTATGGCGGCCACGCTTTCAAAGCGCTCGTGGCCGTATGGGTGCTTTTGGTCGGCTTCTTTGCCCGATAGTTTTATTCCGATGATGACTATAAAGGTGCTGAGCACATCGGAAATTGTGTGGACGGCGTCGGATACCATGGCCGTGGAGTTGGCCACTATGCCGGCGATTAGTTTTAAGGCGCTGAGGGCGGCGTTTATGGCGATGGTAATCCACGAGACTCTGAAGGCGATTTGCTGTTTTTCACTTTGATTCATTGTTACACCCCGAGTCCTTTTGGCTTTGTTTATTATATGTTTGGCAATTTATGCAAGATGCAGGAACAATATTATATCACTTTTCTTTTAAAAAGCAACATTATTGCAAAAATAAAAAATGCAGGGGGTATTGCCCTGCATTTTTTCGGTTGTCAGAGCATTAGCTGTTCCCCTAAATCCTCCTGTGTGGGGAGGGCGCCGGCGCCCGGCAGGGTTTTGACTTTGTGGCGGTGGGGCTTTGACAGCATGCCATCTTTGTATTCTTTGACCTGCGTGAGAACCTGGTTTTTCTTGAGGCTCATGGCGGCAACGCCGGCTGTGTTGCGGGTGACTTTGGGGGAGATGGCGCCGGTGTTGACAAGCAAAATCTTGCCGGCGCTGGATATGAGCATGACCTCGATGTCCTCTTTTATGTGGAATACGCTCACAAGCCTTGATTTGTCGGAATAGGCGTTGATGAGCTTCTTTCTGTTTGTCTTTGTGGCGTAGCTTTCAAGGGGGACTTTGGCGGCTTTGCCGTTTTCGTAGAAAAACATGACATAGCCTGAATAATCGGTGGTGGCAATCATGTATATCACATTTTCGCCTTCGTCCATGGAAAGCTTTGCCGGCAGGTAGTCGCCGAGGACGCTGGCCTTTGTATCCTCAAAATCCCCGGCTCGGCATTTGTAGACTTGGCACTTGTCGGTAAAGAAG
>JAKOXU010000084.1 GCA_029780875.1 Bacillota bacterium
CTTTTCTGGCCAAGCACATTGTAAAGCCATTTTTCATTAAGGTTGCATTCTCCCAAAGCCTTTTTTGAAATTACCCCGTCGATTATCACCATCCGCGGCAGTTCCGCGTTTTCGGGCTGAAGATTTAACATTTGTGCCGTCACCTCTTGATAGGGCGGCTTTTTCATGACGCTTAATCTTCCGTTAGTTTCGATTATCGCATACTGCACTTCGTTTATATCGAAAATATTCATTTGCCTTAACGACTGCATCAGGTCTTCAATGGTGTACCTTGCCCTTTTCAGTTCATTTTGCAGAATAGTACCCTTATCGATTACCAGAAGGGATTTTCCGGCGATGAGCTTTTTTAGACTTTGCATTTTCAACATGATGCAGGACATGAAAATTTCCAGCGACAAAAGGATGAGGATGGGGATTATCCCGTTTATCAATGGAATTGAAGTTTCCTGCATGGGCAGAGAGGCTATATTTGAAATGAGGATGGTTACCACAAGCTCTGTGGGTTCAAGTTCCCCAATTTGCCTTTTACCCATGAACCTCAATGCCAATACCACGAGAAAATATATTACAATTGTCCTTATCATTGAGATCAGCATTGCTATCACCACAATTATACTTTGCAAAGTTTCCTGCTTTATTCTTAAAATTGACAATTTGCTGCGGTTTGTTTCATTAATCACTTTAAAAATGATAAAAAATAAAGTATAATTGTTAGGAGATTCAATATATCATACATAAAGGAAGTGAGCTTGTGTCGTCCACCTTTTCGGTCACCCTGTCTCAAATAATCAAGGAAATGCAGCTCGAATCCATTTACCTTCCCAAAAGTCCCGATACAATTTTGATTTCCTCAAACGAAGTAAATAGGCCGGGTCTGCAGCTCACAGGCTTTTTGGAACACTTTAACAATGACAGAATCCAGATACTTGGCAAAACAGAGGTCGCCTATCTCAATCAATTCAGCTCAAAGGAGCGCAGGGAGTGTCTTTATAAACTCCTTGCCTTAAAGCCCCCGGCTGTGGTTATTACCCGTGGATTTGAGCCCTTCCCGGAAGCTATTGAAGCTGCAAAGGAGTATGGCATTCCACTTTTGAGGACCACCGACACAACCTCGAACTTTATGTCGGCGCTGATTGCCTACTTAAATGTGGAACTGGCTCCGAGGATTACGAGGCACGGAGTCCTTGTTGAAGTTTACGGCGAAGGTGTTCTGCTATTGGGAGAAAGCGGTGTAGGTAAAAGCGAGACTGCCATAGAGCTTGTCAAGCGCGGGCACAGACTTATTGCCGATGACGCCGTGGAAATCCGCAGAACTTCTGCGAAAACCCTTGTGGGTTCGGCTCCCGATAACATACGCCATTTCTGTGAACTGCGCGGCATTGGCATTATCAATGTCCGCCGCATATTCGGTATGGGAGCCATCAAGGTTACAGAAAAAATCGATTTGGTAATCTATATGGAGCAGTGGGACCCCAATAAGATTTACGACAGGCTGGGCGTGGACAATGAATACACAGTGATTCTCGGCATTAAGATTCCGTCCTTGACCATACCTATTAAGCCCGGGCGTAACCTTGCAATTATCATTGAGGTTGCCGCTATGAACAACAGGCAGAAAAAGATGGGATACTTTGCCGCCCACGAGCTCATGAATAAACTCGCTTTAAAGCATGACCCGGGCGAGCCTGTATACAAACCCTTTGAACCGGAAAATGACAACTTAAAATAAAGGAAGTATTTTGAATGAAGTTAATTGCTGATACCCATACTCACTCAATAGCTTGCGACCATGCCTACAGCACCATTACCGAAAACGCAAAGGTGGCAAGCGAAAAAGGGATTTTTGCGATAGCTGTGACGGAACACTGTCCCGCCATGCCTGATTCGCCCCACATTTGGCATTTTGAATGTTTAGGTGCCTTGCCCCGAAAAATACATGATGTGGTGATTTTAAGGGGAGCGGAGGTAAACCTTTTGGATTTTGAAGGAAACCTTGATTTGCCCGAACACATACTAAAGAAGCTGGAATGGGTCATTGTGTCTGCCCATGGCTGCTGCATAAAAGCGGGAACCATTGAGCAAAACAATAATGCTTGGCTGAATGTGGCAAAAAATCCTTATGTGGATGTGATCGGACACTGCGGGCTCCTTGATTTGCCCATTGACTATGAAAAGGTGATACCCGAGTTTGGCAAGGCAGGCAAGCTTGTAGAGATAAATGTAGGCTCCCTTTACCGGGGAGGGCAGGTCTATGAAAACAATGTTAAAATTGCACAGCTGTGCGCAAAGCACAATGTCAGGGTTGTGGTAAACTCCGACTCGCATTACTGCGGGAATTTGGGTAATTTTGAAATAGCGCTAAAGCTTTTGTCAGACATAAACTTCCCAGAGGAGCTTGTTATCAACGCTGATGTAAAGAGGTTTACCGATTACCTTGTCTCCCGCCACGGTGACATTTTTGGATTTGGTAATTTGACTTGATGGATAGAAAGGGTTGCACGCATATGTATTTTGTAGGTATTGATGTGGGCGGCACCAATATTGCTGCCGGTGTTGTTGATGAAAATTACAAAATTGTTGCTACCGCCAAAATAAAGACACGGATGCCGCGCCCTGCGGAACAAATAATTGACGACATCGCCTTGTCGGCAAAGCAGGCCGTCGCAAACGCCGGGCTTACAATGGACGATATTGAAAGCATCGGGGTGGGATGCCCCGGGCAGATTGACTTTGAAAAGGGCGTCGTCAACTTCTCCCCCAACCTTGATTTTCACCTTGTGCCTTTGAAGGCTATGTTGGAAGAAAGGCTGAATAAGAAAATCTTCATTGAAAACGACGCCAACGCCGCGGCTTTTGGCGAAGTGTTGGCGGGAGCCGCAAAGAATACCAAAAACGCCGTTATTATAACTTTAGGGACGGGAGTAGGCGGCGGCATAATAATTGACGGCAAGATTTACAGGGGCCACAATTACGCCGGTGCGGAGCCGGGCCACATGGTAATTAAGGAAAGCGGGGTCAGGTGCGGCTGCGGTAGAAGGGGTTGCTTTGAGCAGTACGCCTCTGCAACTGCCCTTATTAGGCAGACAAGAGATGCAATGAGAAGGGACCCTCACAGCCTTATGTGGAAGCTGACCGGAGGCGATTTAAAAAAGGTAACCGGGCATACAGCCTTTGACGCCATGAGGAAAGGTGACCAAACGGCAAAAAGGGTTGTCAAAAAATACATCGATTACATAGGCTGCGGCATTGTTAATTTAATCAACATTTTCCAGCCTGAAATTCTCTGCATAGGCGGAGGAATTTGCAACGAGGGCGAAGAATTAATGGCTCCTTTACGCGCATATATTGAAAGGGAGCGCTTTTCCCGCTACTGCGAGGTGCAGACAAAGTTGGGCACCACTTCCCTGCTCAACGATGCAGGGATTATTGGAGCCGCTTTCCTGCATTTGAGTGACTAACCTACATAATGACACAACGGAGGCTGCCATGACCGGTTTGAAGGAAATTGAAGACAAGGCAAGGGGTTTGGGCTGCAAGGTATTGAAGGATGTGCCTATGAGCCTTTATACCAGCTTTAAAATTGGCGGCCCTTG
Source organism: Bacillota bacterium (assembly GCA_029780875.1). Lineage (GTDB taxonomy): Bacteria > Bacillota > Clostridia > Oscillospirales > Acutalibacteraceae > JAKOXU01. Next base: position 3,594 of record JAKOXU010000084.1, read on the forward strand.
CGATTTGATGGTATCTCCTAATTCGGCGGAGGCCCTCTCGCAGCTTTTGAGGATGTGCAGGGAGATGGAAACACCCGTAATCCTCATGGGGAACGGGACGAACCTGCTTGTATCCGACAAGGGAATCAGGGGTGTTGTCTTTAGAATATGCGACGGGTTTTCCGAGCTTTGTCTGAAAGATGAGAATACCGTTATATGCGGTGCCGGGGTGCCCCTTTCAAAGCTGTGTCATTTCGCTTCAAAGCACAGCCTTTCCGGACTTGAATTCGCCTATGGTATTCCGGGTTTTGCCGGAGGAGCGGTATATATGAACGCGGGGGCTTATGGCGGAGAAATGAAGGATGTGGTTATAAAGACGCGGCACATCGATATGGACGGCAACATCGGAGAGTTTACCAATGATGAGCTCTCACTTTCCTACCGCCACAGCGTTTATCAGGAAAACGGGTACGCTATTATTTCCTTGGAAATAGGCCTTCAAAAGGGCAACCGGGAAGAAATTAAGGCTAAAATGGATGAGCTTATGAACTGCAGAATTACAAAGCAGCCTCTTGACTTGCCGAGCTGCGGCAGTGTATTCAAAAGGCCGGTCGGGTGCTATGCCGCGGCCCTCATTGAGGAGTGCGGGCTCAAGGGCTATACCATTGGGGGCGCGCAGGTGAGTGTAAAGCATTGCGGCTTTATAGTCAATATCGGCGGGGCTACCTGTTCTGATGTGCTAAAATTGATTGAGCATATCAAAGCTGTTGTAAAAGAAAAGACCAATGTTGAACTTGAATGCGAAGTAAAATATATCGGAAATTAAAATAAATCAAATGAGGAGTCGTCCATGGAATTTATTGTGATTACCGGGGTTTCGGGTGCAGGCAAAACCCTTGCCATCAATACTCTTGAAGACTTGGGGTATTATTGCATCGACAATATGCCTCCCCAGTTGCTGTCGGTTTTTGTGGAACTTTGCGAAAAATCGGGAGAAATTGAGAAAGTTGCCTTGGTGGCAGATGTAAGGGGAGGTAACTTTACAGTCGCCCTTTTCAAGGCTTTGGATGAGTTGAAGGAGCGCGGGTACAGCTACAAAATTCTGTTTTTGGATTCCAACGACGAAATCATCGCAAGGCGGTACCGCGAAACCAGGAGAAAACACCCTTTGGAGGGTCTCAACTGCAACTCTCTCGAGCAGTGCATAACCCGTGAGCGGGACCTTTTGTTGCCTTTGCGGGAGCGGGCAGATATTATCATTGATACAAGTTCACTGTCCAGCGCCCAGCATAAAAACCTCATAGTCTCCCTTGTGCTGCAGGACTATAAAAAGGGGCTTGTTGTGCATTGTATGTCCTTTGGCTTTAAATACGGGAACCCTGCTGAAGCCGATTTGATATTCGATGTGAGGTGCTTTCCCAATCCCTTTTATGTGGACGAGCTCAAAAACCTTACGGGGCTCGACAAGGCGGTGAGTGATTTTGTCCTTCAGCATCCCGACACACAAGGCTTTATTAACCGGCTATTAGATTTTGTGGATTACATGCTACCCCTCTATCAAAAAGAGGGCAAAAGCCGCCTTGTTATCGCTATCGGTTGCACCGGCGGGAAGCACCGTTCCGTTGCAATTACCGAACTGTTATATGCACACCTTGAGAAAAACGGGGTCAGGGTTACGAAAGACCACCGAGACATTAAGAGGCTGTAAAGCCGGATAGTGTGAAGCCGGAAAGGCGGAAAGGGTTTTTGGGTATGAAATCGTCCTTCTCTTCAAGGGTAAAAGCAAAGCTGTGCGGCATTGAATCCGACACCTGTTGCCAGTATGCGGAAATCCTCGGTTTTTTGCTGTTTGCCCACAAATTCAGTAAGGATGAAATTGCATTGCACACCGAAAACAAGGATGTGGTGCGCCGCTTTTCAAAGCTTATTCAAGACCGTTTTGGCATTGACGCGAAATTCTTTTCATCCGATTCAAAGAAACGAGCTATATTATATACCGCCGAAATTGAAAACCCGGAGGACAGAAGGCGGATTTTAAGTTTTTATTTCATCGGCGATTTGGAAGATTGGGACGATAAGTTTTTTAAAAATAGCTGCTGTTCCGCATCCTTTGTAAGGGGAGCTTTTTTGTCTTCGGGAACTATCGTGGATCCGCAGAAATACTACCATCTTGAGATTTTGTGCCAGAGAACGGAAACATGCAACCTTTTGACAAAAGTTTTAAAGAAGTACGGTATTGATCCCAAAATTTCAAAGCGCAAGGACAACCTTGTGCTATACCTTAAAGAAAGCGAGCAAATCGAGGATTTTTTGACCTTGACGGGCACATCGGATACCTCGCTTGAGATTATGAATATAAAGGTTTACAAGGATTTTCGCAACATGGCAAACCGAGTCACAAACTGTGAGACTGCGAACATTTCAAAGGTTGTAGACGCTGCCGTGGCCCAGACCGAAGCTATCCGCCATATTGAAAATACCATAGGGCTTGACTCGTTGCCAGAAGATTTGCGTTCAATTGCAAAGCTTCGGTTGCAGCACATGGAACTTTCCTTGCGGGAACTGGGACAGATGCTTTCCCCTCCCCTCTCCCGCTCCGGGGTTTTTCACAGGTTGCAAAAGATAATTAAGATTTCCAAGGAAATTGAAGTCTAATTACATATTGAGAGGAAGTAAAATGAAGGGTTTTGTCCACTTGCATGTTCACAGCGAATACAGCCTGCTGGACGGCGCATGCCGTATCGGGCCGATGCTTGACGCCGTAAAAGAAATTGGGCAAAATGCTGTTGCTATTACCGACCATGGCTCCATGTACGGTGTCATTGACTTTTACAAAGAGGCAAAAAAGCGAGGCATAAAGCCCATTATCGGCTGCGAAGTCTATGTGGCCGCCAGGACAAGGTTTGACAAGACCCATGGAATTGACTCGGAACACAATCACCTTGTTTTGCTTTGCAAGGATGAAAAGGGCTACAAGAATTTGTTGCATCTGGTGTCACAGGCTTATGTTGAAGGTTTTTACGGTAAGCCGAGGGTTGACAGGGAGCTTCTCCAGCAGCACAATGAGGGGTTAATTGCCCTTTCCGCCTGCCTTGCCGGCGAGATTCCACGGGCACTGATTAGGAATGACTATGAGGCTGCCAAAAACACCGGTCTTTGGTATAAAGAGACCTTTGGGCAGGAAAACTTTTACCTTGAACTGCAGGATCACAATATTCCGGAACAAAAAATGATTAATCCCCAAATTATCCGGCTTGCCAGAGAATGCGATATTCCGCTTGTGGTCACAAACGACGCCCACTACATAAAGCGGGAGGACAGCCGCGCCCACAATGTGCTGCTGTGCATTCAGACTAACCAGACAGTGGAATCCCAAAAGAGCTTTGAGTTTCCTTCTGATGAGTTTTATATAAAAACTGAACAGGAAATGCGAGCCCTCTTCCCGGAAGTGGCGGAAGCCGCTGATAATACAGTGAAAATTGCCGAAAGGTGCAATTTGGAGTTTGAGTTTGGCAAGCTCTATCTCCCCCATTTTGAAGTGCCGGGCAACGCTGACCACTTTGAGTATTTCAAAGAGCTGTGTTACGAGGGCTTAAAGAAGCGGTACGGCGAAAATCCCGACAAGGAAATAGTCGACCGTTTGGATTACGAGCTTGAAACAATAAATAAGATGGGCTATATCGATTACTTCCTTATAGTCCACGATTTTGTGCGCCATGCAAAGGAAAAGGGCATACCCGTCGGGCCGGGGCGCGGCTCCGGCGCCGGAAGCCTTGCCGCTTACTGTATAGGCATTACGGGTATTGACCCTATCAGGTACAACCTGCTCTTTGAGCGTTTTCTCAATCCCGAAAGGGTCAGTATGCCCGACTTTGACATTGACTTTTGCTATGAGCGCAGGCAGGAAGTCATTGACTATGTTATAAACAAGTACGGCAAGGACCATGTGGCGCAGATTATAACCTTTGGCACCATGGCCTCGAGGGCTGCGATCCGCGATGTGGGGCGGGCTTTGGGAATACCTTACGCCACTGTGGACGCCATCGCCAAGATGATACCCTTTGAGCCCGGTATGACAATTGAGCGGGCGTTGACGGCCTCTCCCGAGCTGTCGCAGAGGTACCTGCAGGAGCCGCAGATTCGGGAGCTAATTGACATGGCAAAAAATCTTGAGGGCATGCCCCGCCATGCTTCCACCCATGCTGCGGGAGTTGTGATTACCGAAAAGCCTGTCAGCCACTATGTGCCCATTCAGAAAAACGACGAGGCCATCGTCACCCAATTCCCCATGACAACTCTGGAAGAGCTGGGCCTTTTGAAAATGGATTTTTTGGGGCTCCGCTACCTTACCGTTATTGACGACTGCTGCAAGGCTATACGTAAACATACTCCCGATTTTAGCCTTGACAAAATGCCCCTTGACGACAAGGCGGTTTACGACATGCTTGCTGAAGGGTATGCCGACGGCGTGTTTCAGTTTGAGTCGGTGGGGATGCGGTCGGTGCTCATGAGTCTTAAATCCGTCAGCATAGACGACCTAATCGCCGTTATTTCCCTTTACCGGCCCGGGCCTATGGATTCTATCCCCACTTACATTGAAAACAGGCACAATCCTGACAAAATAAAGTATAAGCACCCGCTGCTCGAGCCCATCTTGAAGGTTACATACGGCTGTATTATCTATCAGGAGCAGGTTATGCAGATTTTTCGCGAGCTTGCCGGCTTCTCCTACGGCAGGGCCGATATTGTGCGCCGCGCCATGAGCAAAAAGAAAGCCGATGTAATGGAAAAGGAGCGCAAAAATTTTATTTACGGCATTGTGCGTGAGGACGGCACCACCGAGTGCGAGGGCGCTATACGCCGAGGAGTGCCTGAAAAGGTTGCCGAGGAAATCTTTAACGATATGTCCTCCTTTGCGGCTTATGCCTTTAATAAGTCCCATGCCGCGGCCTACGCCCAAATATCCTACCAGACAGCATATCTCAAATGCCATTATCCTAAAGAGTATATGGCGGCGCTGCTCACCAGCGTGCTGGATAACTCGGATAAAATTGCCGCTTACATCAATGAGTGCCAACGGCTTGGAATCAGTGTGCTGCCTCCCGATATAAACGAGAGCGACGAAGGCTTTACCGTATCGGGAGATAACATCCGCTTTGGATTGCTGGCCATTAAGAATTTGGGCAGGAGCTTTTTGCAGGAAGTCAAGAGAGAGCGAGAGGCGGGCGGCAAATTTACCAGCTTTTACGATTTTTGCAGGCGGATGCACGGCAAAGAGCTCAACCGCAGGGCATTAGAGAGCCTTATTATGTGCGGGGCGCTGGACAGCTTGGACCACAACAGGCGTGAGATGCTGATGTCTTATGAGTCTTTGCTGGACGAGCTTGACAGCATAAAGAAAAGCAATGTTGAAGGGCAGATTGGACTCTTTGACGGTTTTGCCGGTGCAGAGGTCGGCGGCCTCCCCCATATCCCCAAAATGGAGGAGTTCCCCATCAATGAACTGCTGGCCATGGAGAAAAAGACCTGCGGGCTGTATCTTTCCGGCCATCCTCTTACCGAATTTGCCGAGACGGCCCTTAAAATCAAGGCCTCAAAAATCGGCGAAGTCAAGCAGTCTGTGAAGGAAAATACCGGTCGATATATTGACTCGGCGTCAGTTCGGCTGTTGGGCATTGTCAACTCTGTAAAACTCAAAACCACAAAGCGGGACGACAGTACCATGGCCTTTGTGACTTTCGAGGATATGACGGGAACCATTGAGCTTATTGTCTTTCCCCGGACCCTTTCAGACTACGCGGGTATATTAAAGGAGGGCAACATATTGGTCATTGACGGCAGGATCAGCTCCCGCGAAGATGAGGAGGCAAAAATCATCTGCGAAAGGGTTGAAATGGCTTCAAAGGACTACGAGGCAAAAAATAAACTTTACCTGCGCGTGCCTTTCAGTGACTCCCGGGAGTTTTACAATGCCATTGAAATTATGCAGAATTACAAAGGTTCGACGCCCATTGTCTTTTACTTTACTGACAAGAAAACTTACTTTACATACAAGGCCTTTTCTGTCAATGCCGACAGCCAATGCATTGATAGGCTAAAGGCAGTCTTGGGCGACGAAAATGTCTTAATAAAGTAATTCTTTGAAAAAACGCCGAAAACATAAGTTTTTGTCTTGAAATACCATTGTTTTTAATGTATAATTGCATAGATTATTTTTAGTCGTGGAGGAATAAAGCAAATGAGCCAAATGTCTATTGCAGTCTTGACCAGTGGCGGTGATGCTCCCGGTATGAACGCTGCCGTTAGGGCTGTCGTCAGGGCGGCCCTCAATAAGGATATGCGGATTTTCGGAGTGCGCCGCGGTTTTAACGGGCTGCTTAACGGGGATATAATTGAAATCGGTATCCGTACCGTTTCCGATATTATTCACAGGGGAGGTACGATACTTTACACTGCCCGCTCACCGGAATTTAAAACCGAAGAGGGAATCAACAAGGCGGTAAAAACCTGCCAGCAGATGGGCATTGACGGCATTGTCGTCATTGGCGGCGACGGGTCTTTCCGCGGTGCTCGTGATTTGAGCAAGAAGGGGATTGCTTGCGTTGGGATTCCCGCTACCATAGACAACGACATTGCCTGCAGCGACTATACCATTGGATTTGATACTGCCGTTAACACTGCCGTTGAAATGGTGGATAAAATCCGCGACACCAACCAGTCTCATAACCGTTGCAGCGTTATCGAAGTCATGGGCAGAGACTGTGGAGAGCTTGCGCTACATACCGGCATTGCCTGCGGCGCTACTGCCATTATAGTACCTGAAGTTCCCTTTGACATTGACAAGGACATAATTGATAGGATGATGGCCACTCAACGCACCGGCAAAAAGCACTTTATTGTTATCGTAGCCGAAGGCGTTGGCGGATCCGCTGATATTGCAAAGTATATTGAGGAAAAGACCGGAATTGAGACAAGGCATACCGTTTTGGGCCATGTACAAAGGGGCGGCTCTCCTTCCGTCCACGACAGGGTTATGGCTAGCAGAATGGGCGCGTACGCTGTTGATATTCTGGCAAGGGGCGGAAGCAACAGGGTCGTGGTTTCCAAAAAGAACGAGATTACCGATTACGACATCTCCGAAGCCCTTGAAATGAAGCGTGAGTTTAATGATGATCTTTATAAAATGGCTCACGAAATATCTGTTTAATAATTAACATTAAATAATAAACGGGGACTGTATTGATACAGTCCCCGTTACTTTACAAGAAAAATTCCTCAAGGTCTTTTACATTTTCGGCTATGTAGTCGGCTCCGGCTTCCCGTAACTCCTGCAAATTGCCGTAGCCGTATAATACGCCAATTGACTTTATCCCAGTCTCTTTTGCCCCGATAATGTCGTATTTCCTGTCCCCTATTATAACTGCTTCCGACAGGTTGTTGACCTTCATACTGATAAGAGCGCTTTCAATGACTTCACTTTTTGATGAGCGGGTGCCATCCAATCCGCAGCCGCTGACAAGGCTAAAATGCTGCACAAGGTCAAAGTGTTCCAAGATTTGTTTTGCAAATACTTCCGGCTTGCTGGTGGCAAGGATGATTTTATAGTCTTTATTTTGCAGCTTCTTTATTAGTTCTGCCATCCCGTCATACAAAGAACACTCGAAAATCCCCTTCTTTGAGTAGTATTCTCTGTATTTTGCGATAGCCTCCTCTGCTTTTTCTTCCGTAAAGCCCAATACATTTACAAAAGATTCTTTAATGGGAGGGCCTATAAAAGCCCGCAGACTACTCTCTTGATCCACATCTGTTCCCATGCTATTAAGGGCGTACTTGATTGAGTTGAATATTCCCGGCTCGGAATCAATTATGGTTCCGTCTAAATCAAACAGTATGTATCGGCATGATTTTAACATTTTTGCATTTACAACTCCATTTTTAGGGGCTGCCCTCTTGACGAGCAGCCCCTTTTTGCTTATTTTCTGTTCCACATTTCCCACTCGGAAATGTTTTCCTTGTTAAATAAGGTAAATTTCACTGTAAAGTCGGTTTCCTTTGCATCCAGCCTGTACTGGGGAAGGGCTTCGGGACCGCAGGAACCGTTTCCTAAACCAAAGTGTTCGATGTCAACAGTGAGAATTACCTCCTCCTTTTCAGGAAGCTCGTTTGTGTGCATAGCCTTTGTCAGCTCGTGGGGAGTGTATCTGCTGACTCCCACATTTAGCAGCCTATCCCCTTCTACAAATACACCGCTGCCATGCTTGTCGGTGAGGCTTGCCCAACGGACATCGGTTTTGTTGCCGTTTTCCTGCGGCACGCAGTAGTTGGTGAACTGGTCGTCCACCTTGCCGCTGTAAACATCAAGGGTTACGGCTTCCTTTCTGTCGCGGTAGCTTTCCCACGGGCCGTTGCCGTACCATGTAAAATTGTCAAGGTCGCCTACAAATCCCACCATGATGCCAAGGCGCGGGATTTCCACTCCTTCTTTGTTGGGAATATAGGCGGCATTTAACGCGATTTCCCCATTCGGTGCAATATTATAGGTGAGGACGGTATGGAGCACAAAGTCGGTGTAAAGAGCCGAGAAGGAGGATTCGACTTTGAGTTCCACCGAGCCGTCTTCAAGCTTCTTTAAATAAACGCCGTTGACACGCCTTACGGTGCGGTCAAAGCCGTAAGAGCGCCAATTTCTCTGGATATCATTTCTGTCATTGTCAATGGGGGCGCGCCAAATATTTACGGCAAAGGGACGGGTGAGCAGCTCTTTTCCATCCTTTTTGATTGACAAAATGTCGCCGTCAAAGCTGTTGACGGTAATTTCAAATTCATCTCCCGCCAAAATAATGCGCTCGGATTCCCTATTGACTTTAATCATACTATTGCCTGATACTGCTTTTCTTTCCTTCGGCAGCACCTTTACGGGCAAAATGAATTGGTCGTTGGAGACCTCATATCCAGCAGGGGCGTAAGGGGTGGAGTGTTTTAAGCGGTAGCTTAAATTGAGCAGGTATTCGGCTTGTGCGCTCTCGGGCAAAGTGTAGTTCAGATTTATCTCTTTTGAGCCTTGGGGAGCTATGTCAAGGTCGGAGATAATGCCGCTAATTACGGACTTACCCTTGGACTTTATCTCCCAAATACAGTACATATAATCGGTACTGATAAAGTCGTGCCTGCTGCAAAATCTGATGAGGCCCTTTTGCAAATCCACCGCTTCTGCGTAGATGGGCGCGATAACCTTTTTATATTCAAGTATAGAAGGTTTTACCTTTCTGTCGGGGAATAAAATGCCGTCCATTACAAAATTGCCGTCGTTGAGCACATCCCCGAAGTCACCGCCGTACCCGTAGTATTCCACGCCCTTCTCGTCGGTTTTCCTAATGCCGTGGTCGGCCCATTCCCAGACGCAGCCACCCATGAGCTTGGGATACTTGTAGATAGCATCCCAATACTCTTTCAAGTTGCCTACCGCATTGCCCATGGCGTGAGCGTATTCGCAAAGGAAATATGGCCTGTTGTCGTTTTTATTGTTTGCGATTTTCTCGACCAATTCAAGGGGCGGATACATGTGGCTGATAATATCAAGTTCGGGGTAATCGAAGTATACATCGTCGTAACAGAATGGAGCAAAGGCACCTTCATAGTGGATAATTCTTGTATCGTCGCGCCTTTTTGCCCACAGGGCCATTTCGGTAATACTGTCCCCCATGCTGCTCTCGTTGCCCAAGGACCACATTATGACGCTGGCGTGGTTTTTATCCCTTTCCACCATGCGTTCTATCCTGTCCAAATGAGCAGGCAGCCATTCCGACTTTCTGGCAAGGGTGCTCCAAGGCAGCCTGTCAAAATACTCTTTGTTGACTTTGTTGTAGCCGTGGGTTTCATAGTCGGCCTCGTCGCAGACATAGAGGCCTAGCTCGTCGCACAGGTCAAGAAAGCGGGGGTCGTTGGGGTAATGGGCCGTTCTGACACAGTTAATGTTGTGCCGTTTCATGATATGCAGGTCTTCCCTCATACATTCAAGGCTGACGGCTGCGCCAAAGTCGGGGTGGAAGTCGTGTCGGTTTACGCCCTTTAATTTTATGGGCTGGCCGTTGAAGTAGAAAACCGGACCTTCTATTTCAATCCTTTTAAAGCCGACTCTCTGGCAGATTACCTGCGTTGCATTGCCGTTTGAATATAGGGTCAGGACAAGGGTGTAAAGGTAAGGGCTTTCCGCCGACCAAGGTTTTACATTTTCAATATTGCAGGAGAATTTGAGCTGTGACTGCCGATCCTTATCTATACCTGCAAATTCGGCTGTGCCTTCAAATACTATATCCTTACCGTCATAAAGCACTGCCCGGACGGCGCCATTTTCGGCTTTTTCCCCAAGGTTTCTTACCAATACCTCGGCGGAAAACAGGCCTGTTTTGTAGCTGTCGTCAAGATTTGCTTTTACAAAGTAGTCCCAGATGTGGGTTTTGGGGAAGGCAAGGAGATAGACATCCCGGAAAATGCCGGAAATTCGCCATTTGTCCTGGGATTCAAAGTATGAGCCATCGCACCATTTGAGCACCTTGACGGCAATAGTGTTTTCACCTTTAATTAAGTATTTTGTGATGTCAAACTCGGCAGGGTTGTGGCTGCCCTGGCTGTAGCCCACTTCCCGGCCGTTGATATAGATATAAAAGGCGCTGTCCACACCTTCAAAGCGGACAAATACCTCTTGCCCATTCCAATTGTCCGGAACGGTAAAGCTCCTGCGATATAGCCCTGTCGGGTTGTCGCTTGGCACATAAGGGGGATTAATGGGAATGGCAAAGGCGGTGTTCAAATACTGGAACCAATCGTACCCTTCCGTTTGCCAGTTAGAGGGGACTTTTATGGTATCCCAAGCGGAGTCGTCAAAATCCGGCGAAGCAAAGTTTTCAGGAATGCCCTGCCCGTTATATGAGTAATGGAATTTCCATATGCCGTTCAGGAGTTTGAAACAGTCTGACATGCCCCTTTCTCTCGTTAAGGCAGATTTTTCATCTGTAAAGGGGATGAAGTAAGAACGGCAGGGTTCCATGTTTTTTCTGAATATCAGCGGATTTTCCCATTCCCTTTGATTTAACTCAAAGCCCATATGCAACTGTTCCTTTCACAATATATTTTAAATTTTTGTTTCCCCGCTTGAAAGCTTAATTATAAGCGACATATTGTCGTCCGATGCGGCTTTGTTCCTTTTGATTGCGCCACATTTTTCACATTTATGCACAATTATATATCCTTTTTTTGCACTGTAGTCGATTCCTATAGGGCGCATCAGGCCGCGGCAATCCGACGCCCTGTCGCCCGGCGTGTCGTCTAAATGAATTGAGTACAGGCAGTTATTGCAGTGGTTACGCGATGTGTAGTTGAGTTTGGGGACCATTTTGCCGCAGTTTGCGCATTCAAAAGACTCGTCAATTTTTTTAAAGCTGCCCACCCTATCACCCAAATAAAATTTTCCGGTTACTAAAGCAAATTACATTATACAATGTAAAGGGCAAAATATCAACTGCAATACTATGCAAAGAAGCGTTTGTGTTAGAATCTTTTTTACTCTCCCCTATTTTTGCCGGTTTGATAATAGCAGTTGACAGAATCGGCGTTTTATCTTATAATTTTGTGTTGTCAATACATAACGGGGTGTGGCTCAGCTTGGTAGAGTGCTTGGTTCGGGACCAAGAGGCCGAGAGTTCGAATCTCTCCACTCCGACCACAGGCTTTTTGCCTGGCAAAAATACCGCGCATTAAGATTTATGCGCGGTATTTTTGCGTGTTTGCGCAGATTAACATATAGCTGAATGCATAATGTAGGTTGCAACTTAATAACCTTAATGCATTGAATGACCCGATGTTTTGTGATAAACTTGTAATGAACCTTTAATATGAAAAGGGGGATTGTGTTGAAAAGGCTTTTACTATTGTTTTTGGCTTTATCTTTATTAATTTTGGGTTGTTCCCCCGACTCCAATGCCACTTTGAAAGGGAGAATTACCAAAAACCTGCCTGCTTATTTTACCCCTGACAAATATGAGAATTTAGTAGAAGACCCCCTTTTTGAAAATGGACTTGGCAAGTGGCAGATAACGGGCGACGGAAAGGTCAGCTCTGCATACAAAAGATACAAGGGCGTTGGGAATAGCATTAGGTTTACCCGTTCCGGTACCGCGACTTATGTTATTGAAAATGTAAAAGAGGGCCAGTATGCCTTTCGCTGTTTTCTGCACGACAGGGGCAAAGCAGGCGATACCACCATCAGTGTATATGTAAATGATGAGGTTGTCTATTCGCAAAAGGCTTTGACTTATTGGTGGTGGATTGAATATGCTTCTGATTTGCTTTTTGTCCCCGACAAGGCGCAGGTTAAAATAGTGATTGATGTAAAAACCGAGGAAAGAATTGATCTTGCCATCGGTGAAGTCCAGTTCCTGCACATCCCCTATGCCATTCCGGAGCCGGTGTCCGCGGAAAACCCGGTTTCAAGGCTTGTAAAGCGTTCCGATGGCACTTATTATATGGAAATCGGAGGCAAGCCTTCCCTGCACAGGACGGTACAAGTCCCCGACCCCAGTGACGCAGAATACTTTGAAAATGCCGTCAAAAACATAAAGGCGGCGGGCTTTGACAGCTTTACCGTTTGGGTGAAGTGGAAAAATATCCAAAGGCACTCCTATGACACAGAGAAATTTGATTTTTCTTTGGTTCAAAGGATTATTGATATGGCAAACAAACACGATATGTTTGTGGATATTATATGGACGGGGTCCCATATGTGCGGCAATGTCAACAGCGCTCCGGTATGGATTCAATATGACCATTTCCTTCACTCCAAAGACCCGGAAACCGGCGAGTGTGAAAAGCTTAATAACTCAAACAGCAAAAACCCAATACATGACTATTGTATTGCCGATTTCGGGAATGAGACCTTGCTTGAATATGAGTCGGCCGCAATTTCAAAGCTCATGGACTATTTGGCGGAGAACGATACCGAAAGACGGATTGTGGTCATACAAATTGAAAACGAGGTATCCCATACAATTTACAATTCAAAAAGGCAGACCTTTGAAATGGCCGTCAAATACATCAACGCTTTGGCTAAAATAGTCAAGGAATCCAAACATCCCATGATAACAAGGGTAAACAACGGTATGGGCAATTCAGCGAGCTTTATCTTTAACACCCCTTACATTGACATAAACGGCCCCGACACATACAGCGACGGCATAGCCTTGTCGGATCTTATGTCAGGCAACACCTTTAATGCAAGAGTTCCCCATATCGCGGAAAACGAAGGGGTTGATAATGCTACTTCCCACAATATTGTTACATTTTTGAAGGGCGGGTGCATGTGGATTTATCCCGCAACTTATGACCATTATCACGACAAGCCCGGCCTTTTTGATGACGGTTTTGTGTGGACGGAGCACACATATAAAATATCTAACCTTTTTTCTGCAATGGCAAAAATCGAAGGGCATTATGTCAAGGCCTTGCACAAAAACAAAGTGGGGTTTAACTATTTGACGCAAACGCCCAGCACAGCATATAACGAAATCAAGTACATTGACAAAGTGGGCGTCAGAATGGAGAGTTCTTCAAACTCCGCGCCAGTGGGCACCGCCATGAAGGAAGGCAAATTTGTCTACTGCATTGCCGATAGCGAGTGCTATTTTTCCGTGGCGGGTAAAGTTAAGAAGGTAACCGCCGGATATTTTGACGATAAAGATGACTGGGTTGTGGAACAGGTAATTGAGGCAGAAAACACTAATGGCGAATCCCGGGTGAAATACCGGACTGGAACGGCAATCAGATTTGAGTTGTCATAAACATATATAACAAGCAACAAAAAACCCTTGAATCAGTGTTCAAGGGTTTTTATTTTTTTTCGTTTTAGTTTTCGCTAAAATAATCCAATATTCGTTCCGGGCCGGCCAAAACCTCCTTGTCGACAAACATGGTTCCGTCGTCTTTGGTATTGACATACCACTTTACAAGCGCAATATGCCCGTAAGTTATTTCTATGGCAGTGATGCATCGTGGATGCACGCAGCTACCGTCATTGAAGTATAAGACTTCCCCGATTTCGGGAAAGGCGGGCCTGTGAGTGTGGCCGGCAATCAACATCAACTCGCGCCCTTTTACCCAATTTTTCAGGCGCCTTTCCGTCTTTTTTCCTTTTTTGTAGTTCTTTGCCGTGCTGGTAGGGTCATTTACCCCGAAGGTTTCAAGGGGTTTCCAAAAGTACCTTACCAAAAATCTTGCCAGACACCAAAGTCTGTCGTTCAATAGGTCTCCTTGGTGGCCGTGAAGAAGAAATAATTCTTTACCTGTCGGGTTATGCCTTAAAACAATGCCTTCATAGATATTTATATCTTTAAAAAGGGGCTTTACCCTTTTCTCCCGCTCGTCATAATAGGTTTCAAGATAGCGTTTTGCCACCTTTTTCTTTTTTTTAACCATGTCGTGGTTGCCAAAAAGGACATGGAGTCTATTTTCGTTGTAGAACCTTGACAATAGCCAGAAAGTGTTGACATGAACGGAGATTATATCCGACAACCTCTTGTTTTCCCAAAGCTCGTCCCCGTCTCCGAGCTCAATATAGGTGAAATTGTTGTTGTAATAGTGGGTCAAGGCCGCAAAAAACAGGTGCTGGTTCTTTAAAAAATTATCGGACCAGCTTCCGTCTCCCCTGTGGCAGTCACTCATTATCACTATCTTTGAACTGTCATCGAAATTTATCCTTTTTGCGGCCTTGTAAACCCCCGTTATGCGCTTTTGGGCATTCATATTAGGTCTCCTTTGATATCAGATTAAAGGACCATTACCTTTTAGAAAGCTTTTTGCCCTCTATATAGCTGCCAAACAGCTTTTTGTTTTTGCCAAGGCCAGCGATTTCGGTAAGGAGTTCGGGGGCGTTGCGTTGTACCGCCTTTAGCTTTTTAGGCACAGTATCGTAACCTCTTGTGACTCTTTTGTAAATGTCGCACATCCATTCGTTTTTTCTCTGTATTGCCCAGTCGGTAGCCTTTGTGCGGGTTTTGGGCTGGGGCAGGTAGGGCTTATCAAATACAAAACTCACGGTAGTATCATAAATATGATACTGGCCCGCGGAATATCCTGCTTTTCTCATGGATGCAACAAAGGCGTCCCTCATTTGATAGTCCTTTAGGGTGATGGAGATGTGCATTGTCAGTTCATGTGGTTCGGCAAACTCACCCAAAACGAATCCAGTAAGCCACCAGTGTTTTCCCGCCCTTGTAAAGAGCTCCCGACCGTTTTTATAAAGGCTAAAGGACATGATCAGCCGGTCCGCATTGGAGGCGCTTTTGTAAAAAAGGCCGCTAAAATAGTCGCCCTTTTTTTTGCTTCGGGAGGTATATACCCCGATTTCGGCGCCGCATGTCAAATCATACTGCCCTTTCCAAAACTCAATCAGCCACTTTTTGCCC
This sequence comes from Bacillota bacterium, assembly GCA_029780875.1. Classification (GTDB taxonomy): domain Bacteria; phylum Bacillota; class Clostridia; order Oscillospirales; family Acutalibacteraceae; genus JAKOXU01. The sequence continues at coordinate 19,028 of JAKOXU010000084.1, forward strand.
TTGTAGTCAAAACAAATGGGCTCGCAGTCAAATATCATGCCAAAAGGAGCCGCCCCTTCATCGTATAGCCGGCAATATCCAAAGCTCCTCTGCCACGGGTACATGGTGGAATAAAAGATGTCTTGTTCCGGGGCATATTGAAAGCCAGTAAATTTTATCAGCCTGTTTAGGGACTCAACATCCTCTACTCCCCGCAACCCGATACGGCTCAAGGCCACAATCAAGTTGGAAATGCCCCTCAAAAGCCATACGGGCGGGTAGCGGTAAATCAGAATCCCGGTTATAATTGCAACAACTATTCCAGATATGGCCAGCAATGGCGTGTAAGCGATATTTCCCTCAAATAATGCGCTCAATTTATCCATGGCAATACCCCAAAAGATGATTTGTCTCAAGCCATAATATTCCTGAACCCGCAAATTTGTTAATGTTGGAGTAGCCATAAAAAAATCACTCCCCGAATTATTTGGGGAGTGATTTGATTCTGTAAGTCTGATATTACTTCTTTTCGTCGAGAAAATAGCTTTGCTGTCCTGACATTGTGTAGGATTTAATGTGCTGCTCTTTGCTGGCCCTTTTTATCATCTGCTCGTATTCCTTGTGTTTTTCCGTTGCAAGCCTGATGTTTGCCTTTTCTAGTTTATAAATGTCGTTTAGGAGCCTGAACCTTTCGTTTAGCAAGGCCTTTATTCTTGGGTTGTCGTTCATCAGCGAATAATTGTTTTCGGTTATTTCCTGGTTCATCTTTTCGATTTCTGATATTATGCCCTGTTTCTTGTCAAGCAAGGTGTTTAACTCCTCGATATCGTTGGAGTTTATGACATCGGGAATATTCTTGTCGAGGGTCAGCAATTCATTCAACAGAAAAATGATATTTTGTATACAAGCAGCATAACTATCGGCAGGGGCATCCAATTCTATCACCCACTCGCATAAGTAGTAGTCTTGGTCTTTTGTATTATCTGTGCCCACGCGTCGCGCAGTCCTTCAAGGATTTCCAATACCGGCGGTATTTTGTCCGCCTGTTTTTTTACATTGATGTCGATCAGCTCATTTAAGATAAAGTCATATAGCTGGTACAGCTGTTCTGACAAGCTGTATTCAAAGTTTAAAGCCTTCATGAGCTCGCTTACAAAATCTTGGGCTTTAATCAGCGAATTGTTGGACTTTTCCAAATCGCCTTCCTTGATGTAGATTTCGGCGAGTTTAATGTTCTTTATAGCGCCGTCATACATCATCACTATAAGCTCGCCTGGCCCCGCTGTCAAGACCTTTTGAGATTTGTACTTTTCGTAACCATTATAATAATTCATACAAGATTCCCCTTTTACAACGCAAACATTTGATTGGAAATCCAAAGGCTTTGGTTCTGCATTTTGTATAAGGCCTGCTCCATCTGGGAGAACTTGATCCAGTATCTGTTCTCTTTCACGAACAGGTCGGCTTCCATCTTTGAAATCCTTGTTTCGAAGGATCTTATCTGGCTGTCCGCCCCGTTGGAATTGACTAGCCCGATAAACTCGCTGAAAAGGGTGGAAATCCTGAAGGCAAAGCCCGAATTATTATATCTTTCTGTTTTGTCGTTGGAGGTTGAGGCGTTTGTGAATACCGCCGCCACCACATCAGGGTTCTTTTCCAAGGCCTCTCTCAAAACCTTTTCGTCAATGAAAATTTTGCCCTTTTCTGTGTATGACCCTGTTTTGAGGCCGATGTCGGCAAGGCTCTTGCCCACTCCGGCAACCTTGTCATAAATCATGGAACGGAGCCTGTTGAGAGCATTTACGATGTTTTTGTCGTTTCTCAAAATGCCGCTCTTTGCCTTTGCTGTCCAAAGCTCGATTTCCTTTTCCGTCATTTCTTCCTTTTGCTCTTTTGTCAAAGGTTTGTAGTCATAGTATTTTTTTTCGCCGACTTTTGCGTTGAGGGTGTCAACCAAGGCGTTGAAGTCGGCTATGAATTCCTTTATATTGTTGACGGCAGCATCGATGTTTTGGCTCACATTGAACTTGATGGTCTTGTCGGTAGTGTCCTTTAAAGTGTATGTAATGCCGTCAATGGTAAAGGTGTTGCTGCTGCGTATCACATCGTAGCCGTTTATGTTCAGCTTTGCGTCGGAACCGTTGGCATAGGTGCCTTCAGATATTCCAAAGGCGGAATTTTCGGCAGAAAAGGCGTTGCCCTTGAGGTTGACGATATTGAATTGTGTCTGGCTTCCTGTATCCTTGCTGGAAATTACCAGCTTATCGGAAAGGCTGCTGTATGTGACTTTGACATTGGCGGCGCTTGCATTGATGTAGTTGATGAAAAATTGCAGAGTATCTGTCTGGCGGAAGGTAAACTCCACGCCGTTTATTTCAAATGTAATCACATCGTCTTCAAAGAAAAGGGGATTTTCAAGGTTTAAGTCTTTTAACTGTAAGGAAGCATTAAGGCCTTCCCCATTGGAAACTTTCCCTGTGCTCGCTACATCGGTTGAGGAGGCCAGTTGAGAAATGCTCAAGATTTTGTGGTTGCCAGTCATGGCGTTTGCCGTCGCGGTGATACTGACAGCGGAAGTGGGCTCCTCAAAGCTGACATCGAATACCTTATATGCGGAGGGCGATGACATGTAAATTTTGGGGCTAAGGGCACTGATATACTTGTCCCTGAAGGCCCGAAGGATATTGTTTACTTCCAAAAGTGAATCCTGGCGCCACTGGAGCAACGTCTTTTGTTCCTCCAGCTTGTTTATCTTTAGCCTCTCGACTCTCATAAGGCTCTCGACAATGGCTTCGGTTTCAAATCCCGAAGACATGCCGCTTATTCTCAAAATGGAACTTATATTGTTGTAAGCCACTCTACTCACCACCGTATATCAGCTTTATTTCAATATTTCCTGCTACTTATAGTATCGAAAAATATGGCGAAATATTAAGGAAAAAATAAAAAAGCCGGAATAAATCCCGGCTTTTTTATTTATCTTGTAATTTACCTCAAGAGCTGCAGAATGGTCTGCGGAGCTGCGTTAGCTTGGGTGAGCATCGCAGTAGCTGCCTGGGTCAGAATGTTGTTCTTTGTGAAGCTCATCATTTCTCTTGCCATGTCAACATCGCGGATACGGGATTCGGCAGCCTGCAGGTTCTCGGCAGCAGTGTTCAGGTTGTTGATCTTGTGCTCAAGGCGGTTTTGAATAGCGCCGAGTTTCGCACGCTCGGTGGACACTGTGTTGATTGCAGTGTCAAGCGTAGCTATGGCAGCAGATGCGCCGGATTGGTCGGAAATATCAACGTCTCCAACACCAAGGCCTTCAGCTGAAGTGTCGGCGATTGTAATATTAAGCTCTTCGCCGCTGTTGGCACCGGTCTGAATTGTGATGGAAGCACCAGTCAGCAATTCCTTGCCGTTGAACTTGGTCTGGTTAGCTATGTCGTCGATTTCCGCCAAAAGGTCGGTTACCTCGGCCTGAAGGGCAACACGGTCGGTTGTGTCGTCGTGGGTGTCGCTGGCGGACTGAACGGCGAGCTCTCTGATTCTCTGGAGTATGGCGTGGGTTTCGGAGAGAGCACCTTCAGCAGTCTGTACCAATGAAATGGCGTCTTGAGAGTTCTTGGCAGCCATATTAAGACCGCGGATTTGAGCCCTCATCTTTTCGGAAATCGCCAATCCGACTGCGTCGTCGCCGGCCCTGTTGATCCTCAAACCGGATGAAAGTTTCTCAACTGACTTCGCGGTGTTGTTGGTGTTGATAGTCAATTGACGCTGTGTGTTCATTGCCATTAAGTTATTGTTAATACGCATAACTTCAATCCTCCATGATTAATTTTTTTCAGCATCCTTGCTGTTATTGAAGAGAATTTGTGGATTAGCCTTCGGCGCCTAAAAGCGTTGTCCAAAATTCTTGCTTCACAATATTTATCGGAAATATTAACAAAAACTTAAATGCATAAAGAAATTATTTATCTTTAGTGTAAAAAACAAGGTTTGTCTTGACTGCCTCCTTGTTGATGTTCTTGGATTCCTCAAGCAATTCGCTTCTGGAAATGCTAAGGCTTGTAGGAGCTTCGATGCCAATTCTAACCCTGTCGGATTCGATGCTCAAGACATAAATCTTGATATCGTTGCCAAGGCTGATCGCTTGATTGACCTTTCGCGTCAGAACCAGCATCCTATTTCGCTCCTTTCATCTTCTCATACACAGCTTTAAAAATGGGGTACCTGATATCATAGTCTCCCTTTTCGATTAAAACCTGACAGCCGAAATTGTCGGCAATATTTATAAGAATGGGTGCCGCTAAATTTGCCGTCATCCTTTTAATGTCGTCGGGGATTACCGCAACAGATAAAACGAGAAGGTCAGACTCGTTTTTTAAATGGATTTTTTCAAAGACGCTGTCGTCAATCACCGGTGAATATTCACTGTCTATTTCAAAAGGGCTGATTACCGGTAAGGAAATGTCCTCATCGATTGCCTGGAGCCAATAAAAGGGCTTTGTTTGTTCAAGGATTATCACTACCATTCTTTTGAGGTGTTCCAAGCCCAAAATTCCCTCTTTAAAATGAATGATTTTGTCCTCGCTTACTTCTATTTCTCCAAATCTTTTGGTGTTTAAAAGCATCTGCTACACTCCAGTTCAAAATTTAACTGATATATTCACCACAAAAAGTTGACAAGGGAAGGCTGGATGATGTTGGACCCTACGGCAAGGGCGGCATTATAGACAGAACGTGCCATTTCCAGCTTTGTGACTACCTCTGCCATATCGATGTCTTCAATGCTGGATCTGATGGTTTCATAGTTTAATTCGTCAAGCGAATACCGCTCGTATAAGAATTCCAGACGGTTTATCCTGCCGCCTACTTCGGCAATAACATTTAAAATGTTGTCTTGCCTTGCTTTTATCTTTTCTATATAAGGAGAGAATGTCGAGGCAGGCTCATCGTTTTGGAGGGCGACAATCAGTTCGTCAAGGATATTAAAGAGGTTGTCCTCCCCCGCTCCAAGCACTTGAAGGCCGTTAATTGATACATTGATGTAAGAGCCTTTGCCCACCTCGTAATTCAGTTTCTGGGACATGATGTCGGAAAGTTCGTCGCTTGTGGCGGATATCAGATTTATGCCGTTGTATAAGATTTCGGACCCGGTATTGACAAATGGAGCTTTTGTGGTGTTGTAGCCACCAAAAATGTATTTGTCGCCAAAGGTAGTGTTCATAATCTGGAAAATTTGTTCTTTCAATTGGATGAGGTTATTTGCCACAATGTTTTTTTGAACATCTGCCTGTGTATCCGCAGAAGCATTGAGGACATTTTCATATATAACCTTCATTATTTCGTTCATTTCCATAACCGCAGTTTCGGTTTGCTGCAGCCATGAAGTGGCGTCATTGATATTTCTGGAGTATTGCTGGATTTTGTCAAGCCTTGACTTGAGTTCAAGACTTCTGAAATACCCCATGGGGTCATCGGAAAATCGGTTCAGCTTTTTATAGCTGGAAAGCTGGCGCTGCAGTTTATCGATTTTATGGGTGTTGGAGTACAGGTTATTGAGGAAATTCCTCATCATCATTGAATTGGTAACTCTCATGTTATCTTCCCACCAATCCCGTCTTGTTTATCAAAATATCCAAGGCTTCGTCAATAGCGGTAATCATCCTTGCCGCGGCGGCATAGCTGTGCTGGTACTTGACAAGGTTTGACAATTCCTCGTCAATTGACACGGCCGATACCGACATGCGGTTGTAGTCTATGTTGTCCACAAGGGCGGACTGGCCTTCGTATTTATTTTTTGCGTAGTTGGTTTCCACGCCAAGCTCCGCCAAAATCCCACGATAAAAGGTGTTAAAGCCCCCTACTTCGGGAATGTCGTTTCTTTCAAAAAGGGAAATCAAGTCCAGCACAATGTGGTTGTTGCCTGTGCCGTAACTGCCGTCTATTTCAACGGAAGAGGCCGCAATATTGAAGATGTTGTTTATTATCTCTTCGTTGATGCTGATGTTTTGGGCTGTAACGGGCACTTCATTGCCCGACCCGTCGGTGGGAATCGCGAAAAAGTTTATGCCGGTGACGGAAGTGTAACCGTTGGACTCATGAGGCAAGGTATAGCCCGAGGAATGAATGCTGTTTATCTCCTCGGCAAGGGTCCTTGCCAGTTTGTTGAGGTTTTCAATTAAATACGGGATGCCAAAATTGTCAATGGGATCCCCGTCCCTTAAGTCAAGGTGCCCTTTAAAAGTGCCGGTGGCGACATCCACTGGCTCACCGCTGCTTGACCAGACAACATTATATAAGTCATTTGCTCCGGTTACGGGGTTGTAGGCAGCTTGTTCGGCTTCAAGAAGGTCGTATGTGTTGTGCTCCAGCATAGTTTTGTTTGACACTTCTATGACCAAATGGCCACCGGAATTCTCATAGGCTGTAATATTGATTAGCTTTGACAAGTCGTCAAGCAATAGGTTTCTCTGGTCCCTTAAATCGTTGGCACGGTCGCCCCTGATTTCAAACCGCTCGATTTGCTCGTTGAGGCTTGCGATGCTCTTTACAAGGCTGTTTATCTGGGTGACGGTGTCTTTTATCGCCCTGTTGTGCTCATCCTGAAGTGTCTTGAGGGTTGAATAAGCGTGATTGATGGTCTCCGTTAGAATCAGGCCGCTTTGCAAAAGGTTAGTTCTTTGCTCCTTGCCGTCGGGAACCTTGGAAAGCTCATTTAAAGAAGCTATGAATCTGCTGATGGCGGCTGTAACGGAAGAACCGGAAGATTCGTCAAAAAACATTTCAATATTTTCAAGGCCTTGGGACTTTACCTCCCATTCGCCTTTCAAGGCGTTTTCCTTCCTATACTGCCTGTCAAGGTAGGCATTCCTTACCTGCTCGATGTTCTGCACTGTAACGCCGCAGCCCACCAAAGCCCTTGCGGGTGGGAGAAAACGGGTGCCACCCAAATCAGGGTCCACTGCCGCGGTTACAACCCTTTGCAGCGTGTAGCCTTTGGTGTCGGCGTTAGCGATATTGTGGCCAGTTACATCGATGGCCTTTTGACTTGTAAAGAGAGCCCTTCTTGCAATTTCAAGCCCAAAAAACGAATTCATTTCTATCCCTCAAATCCTTTTGTCTAAAAAAACATTTGCCGGCACCCTGTCAGTGTTGAAAGTGCCCTGCCTGTTGTAGTCATCGGCTTTGTCGGCACCTGCCAGCAGCTCAAAGGTCATGTAGATGTAATTGAGCTGGGTTTCTATGAGTTTGGAATTTACCTCGTTATTTTTTGACACATCGTCAAGAAGTCCCCTTAATTCATCCTTCATGTCCTCAAGCTCTTTTTTCTGTTCGGGCTCTATCAATTCGATTATGTAATCGATGTCGATGCAATTTTCATCGACGCATTGAAACTGCGCCAATTTTTTGACGGCATTTTGCCTTTTTCTCTCGATTTCTCCCAAATGGATGATTATAAGCTCTTCCGCGCTCACGATATTGTCAAGTTCCTTGACATTGGCGTTGACAAGGGCTTCCTTTTTCAGCTGGGAAAGTCTCAACAAGTTTGAATAAATGTCCCTGTTGGCTCTGATGAGCTCTATCAGTTCATTTAATACAGTCTTCATATTATTCACCAGACTTATTTTTTATTTGCCGTGGAGCCGTGAATGATTTTTTCTGCGATTTCGGCGTCTTTCAGCTCATAAGTACCCTTTGCGATGCTCTCGCGGAGCTCGCTGATTCTCTTTGCCATTATGTCGTCCACTTCTTTTGCTATCTTTACTGCTTTAAGGAAAAACTTGGCGTCGGCTGAAAGCTCCACCTCGTCAGATTTTCCGGCTGAGCTTTTTGCCGCACATGCCTTTTTGGTATCAATGGCATTTTCGTATTTGCCCATTATTTCTTTGATGTTGGATGGGTTTATTCTCACGGTCATCACTCCTATGAATTAGCTTTTAGGCACGGATGTTGTTTGCCATGGACTGCATTTCATCGCTTGTGCTGATAACCCTGCTTATTACGGAATAGGCTTTCTGTGCCTTAATCAGTCTTGTGATTTCGGTTGCCATGTCAACGCTCGAGGCCTCGTATGCTCCTTGTTTTACTGTGGAGTTAGAGGCTATGGGCTCCCCGGAGTTGGCAGTCGCGACATACTTGTTTGAACCGGCCGCTTCCAAACCGTTGACATTGCTAAACTCAAAGAGCCCGAGGGTTGCCACAACCTCACCATTTGCCGAAATTTCGCCCATTGAGTTGATTTTTATCTCTTCCGGAGCGCAGTTTACGGTTATCCTCTCAAAATTTGCGTCCAGTACGAAATTTCCGTCCTTTGTCACAAGGTATTGATTCCCATTTAATTCTGTCACATCAAATATTCCATCTCTTGTAAACAAAACCTCACCGTTGGAGCCATCAACGGCAAAAAAACCGTTCCCATTTATGGCCAAGTCAAGGGTGCGTCCGGTATCCACAATTGTTCCCTGGACAAAAAGGCGGACAGTGGCGTCTATCAGGGCTCCGTGGCCTCTTTGAAGGTTGTTTTCCCCTTCCTTCATGGCCTGATAAATCGCTTCTTTGAAGTCCATCCTGCTTGCTTTGAATCCCGTTGTGTTTATGTTTGAAATGTTGTTGGCTATCTGGTCTATGTTTTGCTGCTGAATTTTAAGGCCTGATGATGCGGTATACAGCGACTGAAGCATTTCCCTTTACCTCCCTTACACCTTGCCCACTTCGTTTACCGTCTTGCCGAGAACTTCGTCCATCATTCTCACAACTCTCTGGTTTGTCTCAAAGTTTCTTGAGATATTGATCAGCTCGATCATCTGCGTCGTTAAAT
>JAKOXU010000099.1 GCA_029780875.1 Bacillota bacterium
CCTTCAAGATACAGGTCGGCGGGCCAGTGCAGCTGCGGGTCGGTATCGCACACCGCCGCGTGAGTGCTGCCCGAGTCAAACCACACATCCATAATGTCGGTTTCCTTCCTAAACTCGGTAGCGCCGCACGCCGAGCATGCGGAACCTTCAGGCAAAATCTCCTTTGCCTCATATTTAAACCAAGCGTCAGAGCCTTCCTTCTTGAAGAGCTCAGCCACTGCGGCGATACTCTTTTCATTAATCAGCTCTTGGCCACACTTTTCGCAGTAAAACACGGGGATAGGCACGCCCCACACCCTCTGGCGGGAAATACACCAGTCGCTGCGGTCGCTCACCATAGCGGTAATGCGCTCCCTGCCCCAAGCCGGCTTCCACTCCACATTGTCAATCTCATCCAAAACATTATTTTTGAAAGCGTCAATGGAGCAGAACCACTGCTCGGTAGCCCTAAATAGCACCGGCTCCTTGCACCTCCAGCAGTGGGGGTACTGGTGCATAATCTTTTCCGTTGCCAACAAAGCCCCGGTACTATCAAGATGCTTTGCTATCTCCTTGTTGGCATCTTCGGTGGCAAGACCGGCAAACTGCCCGGCCTCCTCCGTCAGCCTGCCCTTATCGTCCACAGGCACCACAATGGAAAGCTGCGGGTAGTTGCGGCACACCTCAAAGTCCTCAACACCGTGCCCCGGCGCGGTATGCACGCAGCCGGTACCGCTCTCCAGCGTCACATGGTCACCCAAAATGATAAGGGACATCCTGTCAAGGAAAGGATGGGCCGTTTCAATGAGCTCGAGCTCCGCACCCTTGAAAGAGGCCACCACTTCATATTCTTCTATCCCCGCCACCTTCATGGTATTTTCCACAAGCTCGTTTGCAATCACTAAATATTCGCCATTTGCCGAAACCAAAGCGTAGTCAAAATCGGGTCCAAGGCAAATAGCCACATTTCCCGGCAAGGTCCATGTGGTGGTAGTCCATATCACAAAGTAAACTTTGCTCGGGTCAATTCCTTTATCTTTAAATAACCCCTTGTCGTCGGTGACTGCAAACTTCACATAGACGGAATGACAGGGGTCGTCGCTGTACTCAATCTCGGCCTCGGCAAGGGCGGTGCTGCAGTCGGGGCACCAATACACCGGTTTTTTGCCCTTATAGATATAGCCCTTTAGAGCCATACTGCCGAAAACTTCAATCTGCTTTGCCTCAAATTCGGGCTTTAAGGTCATGTAAGGGTCTTCCCACCTGCCCATAACTCCAAGCCTTTTGAACTGTCCTGTCTGGTCACCGATATATTTCAGGGCAAAATCCTTGCAGATTTTCCTTATCTGCAAAGTGGAAACCTGGGCGGCGTTGTCAATGCCCGCCACCTTCCTTGCCTTTATCTCGATGGGCAGCCCGTGAGTATCATACCCCGGCACAAAGGGGGACTTATATCCCGCCATATTCTTATAGCGAACAATAATATCCTTCAAAATCTTGTTAAAAGCGGTGCCGAGATGTATATCCCCGTTAGCGAAGGGAGGCCCGTCGTGCAAAACATAAAGAGGCTTGCCTTCGTTGTTTTCCATCAGCTTTTCATATAGCCTGTCTTCTTCCCACTTTGCAAGCATTAAGGGCTCCCGCTGCGGCAGGTTAGCCCTCATTTGAAACTCAGTTGCAGGAAGATTTAGAGTTTTGTTGTAATCCTGCGCCATAAAATCCTTCCCTTCAAACAGCGTCAAAAAATCTATGAAAAATCAATAATCGTCGTCCTCGTTTATATCATAATCCTTGCCGAATTTAATCTCCTTAAAGCGCATTTTGCCGCCGTCCTTGACAATTTTCAAGTCAGACAGCCTAACATCGCCTTCCAATTCCTCAATGGGCTTTTTCTCGCGCCTTACCATCCCGCTGACGGCCACCTTTTCCTGCGGGTCCTCGGGAGGGTTTTCATTTTGCTCTTTCTTTTCTGACTCTTCCGGAGCCTTTTCCTCTGCCAAATCAGCCTCCACGGCCTTTTCTTCGGGAGCCGGGCTTTCCTCTTCTTCCTCAAAGCTCGGCAGCACGGAAATCAGCTCTATGTGCTCCTTATAAATTGCAAGGAGCCGGGAGCGGAAATCGGAAACCTCTTTTTGCATCCTCTTCAGCTTATCCGCCTCTTTGGAAATCTGCCGCTCGGCGTTCTTGACGAGTTTTTCTGCCTTTGCCGTCGCCTCTTTGATAATCATCTCACTCTTTAGCTTTGCCTCTTTATACAGGCTGTCGGAAAACTTCTGCGCGTTGACGAGCACCGAGCCGATATTGTCCTCTTGGTTTTTGTATTCCTCCACCTTTGCCGTGAGCTCCTTTACCTTCCTTCTCAACTCTGCGTTTTCCCTTTCAAGGGACTCAAAGGAAACCAAAACCTGTTCTATGAAGAAGTTGACATTTTCGGTCTTATACCCACCGATTTTGGCCTTTTCAAAGGTAACATCCCGTATTTCCTTGGCAGTAAGCATAAATCCGCTTCCCCCTTAAAATTTAACGGCACAAAAGGGCACACTTGTCCCGCATTATTACAATATATTTTGCGCAGAAAGCAAAGAATTAGAAGTAAACTCCGTTATTTTCAAGTTCGTCCAACAGATCCCCGATAATGCCCACATTATAGGGAGTGATGATAAAGGTATTGTTGGCAACCCGCTTGAGTTGCCCGTTGTTGGCATAGGCGACGCCGCTTAAAAAGTCCACAAGCCTGCGGGAAACATCCTTGTTGGTGGACTCAAGGTTCAACACCACTGTGCGCTTTGCGTTGAGGTGATCGGCGATGGCGCTGGCATCCTCAAACCGTTCGGGCTTAACAAGCACAACCTGAAGCTGCGCCGTGGCATGTATGTTAACAACCTTATTGGATTTTTTCTGCGTTTCGGCAATATCAACGGGGTCGTTTTGCCTCTGGATTACATCGATATCCTCAAATTCGTCATACTCTTCTTCAGGCGCCCCGAAAATTTTCCCCAGCTTGTCCATCAATCCCATAATTTAATCCTCCTTATACTTTCTGGCCCCAAAAATGGCGGTTCCCAACCTTATCAAGGTGGAGCCTTCCATAATTGCCTCTTCATAATCTGCAGACATTCCCATGGACAAAATATCCATGCTTATATTATCTATTTTTTTATCCCTCATGTCAATAAACAGTTTATACATCTTGTTAAAAACTGCCCGCATTTTATCGCTGTCATCGCAAATCGGAGGAATGGTCATAAGCCCCCTCACCTTTATTCCCTCGAGCTTTGCAATTTCCTCAAGGGATCTTTCCACTTCCTCGGGCAAAAGGCCATACTTTGAAAGCTCCTTTTCAATATTGACCTCAACCAAAACCTCCGACACCAGGCCGGTTTTCTGTGACTGCCGTGCTATCGCCTCCGCGAGGCGCAGGCTGTCCACCGACTGGATTAAATCCACCTTCCCAACAACCTGCTTTACCTTATTTGTCTGAAGGTGCCCGATAAAGTGCACCGACACCCCGTCCAAATTCAGCTTATCCCTTTTCTGCAGCAGCTCCTGCACCCGGTTTTCCCCAATGAGCCTTATCCCGCAGGCTATTGCGTGGTTTATCACCCCACTGGGCACCGTTTTAGTAGCGGCCAGCACCGATATTTCTTTCGGGTCCCTGCCCGCCCTTATCGCCGCCTTTTCCACCCTTTCGAAGATATCCCTAATTTTTCCCTCAAGGGCGGCAAAGTCAGCGTTTGATAACTTTTCTGTCATAAAGGTTTTTCCCTCCTATAATAACCTCGTCATATAACTTCAAAGCGTTGTTTTTATCCTCTGTGCTGCAAATCACAAACCGCTTGTCGGAGTAAAGAGTGACAATAGGCTTAAACCTCGCCTCATTCCCATAGATTATGTAAACTCCCTTTACCCCTTCCTCGTTGTACCGCACCGCCCTGATATCCACATACAATCCGGTAATAGTGGCAATCTTAATATCCACATGGCATGTGCTTACCCCCGCCAACTCGGGCAACACATAGGTGCACCGCAGCACCAGCACCGCCGACCCGTCAGCCTCCTTGTTTAAGGCGGCAACTTGGGCGGGTATCTCCTCAGCCGCCACGGAAGGCAGGTAAACGAATATATTCTTCCCCACATTCAGCCTGCGGGCATCCTCCTCCCCAATATGACAGGCAAGATACCACTCAAAGTCCTCCACAATTACCCCGACAGAGCCCTCATTTCCTGCATCCTTTGCGCTCATCGCCCTGTTTAGCTTGTCGAGGTTAATCTTCAGCACATTGTCGATGTTTACTTCGCTGGTCGCGGCAGAATTCTTTCGCATAAAGTACCCCGAAACCGGTGCCGCAACCGTTGCCGGCTTTGACTTTACCGCCTTGGAAAGGGCATTTCTCTCCTCTTTCAGCTGGCTTATCCTGCTTTCAAAGCTCTTTGCCTTGCCGGTAATTATCTGGTACCTGTTGACAAGCTCAAGAAAATCCTGCCGCGCGTCGCCGATTTCCTTGAATTTTTCTTGAGCCACAATACCATCAATATTATGCATTGTCATGTATATCTGCTTATTCAAAATATCGGGGTGTGGCGAAAAGGAAGCGTCATAGGACCCCACCTTTTCAAGGAGAGCAATTTCCTCGTCGATTTCCCTAATCCTCTGTTGAGCCTGTGCCTGCGTCTCGGTTTCGTAGATTTCCGCCACAATCCCGTTTTTGCTCACCTTTTCCCCGTTTTTCCTCGGATACACCACCACACCCTTTTTCGGCATGGTAAGGGGCCGCTCCTTCCTCACCACAAGAGCAGTAGCCTCAATGGTATCCTCCACTGTGCGGTAAACGGCAATTTGAGTCTCAAGCCCAGGGAAAAACACAATGTAGATCTGATACCCCACATAAACCAAAAAAAGAAGGGAAACAACAAATGCAAGCCACTTAAACACAGCTTTCTTCATTGTTCACCCTCCCCTTTGCGGCGCGTTTTAGCCTATTATACCATTTTGTTCCGTCCATTTCCATACCCGCCGAAAAATAACTTTACCCCGACACAATCTCCAGGGCAGCCGACACCACCTCATCAAAATCCCGATAGTCATCAAGGTAAATCCACCTTATCCCCGGCACCCTCTTAAACCAAGTTATCTGCCGTTTGGCATACCGTCTTGTCTCCCGCTTTAAATCCTCCACGGCGCAAGACAAGGCCACTTCCCCCCTGATATAGGGGAAAAGCTCCTTGTAGCCAATCGCCTGCATGACGGTCTTGCCACCGCCCCGTCGCTGCAGCATTTCGGCTTCCTTTACCAGCCCCTTTTCCAGCATTAAATCCACTCTATGGTTAATCTTGCCGTAAAGCCGGGCCCTATCCCTGTAATTTAAGCCAATTATTTTCGCCTCAAAGGGCGAAGGCTCCCCTTTCGACTCCTCGACAAGCTCCGACATAGTCTTGCCCGTCAGCTTATATACCTCAATAGCCCTAATAATCCTGTTTATATCATTGGGATGAAGCCTTGCCGCCGTTTCGGGGTCAAATTTTGACAGCTCCTCAAGGAGTTTTTGCCCTCCAAACTCTTTTGCCTGCTCCAGCAGAGTCTGGCGCAGCCCCTCATCGGAGCCCACCTCGGAAAACCTTATATTTTCGAGCAGGGAACTGACATAAAGCCCTGTGCCGCCGCACAAAATGGGCATTTTGCCCCTCAAGGCTATATCCCTGATCTTATCCCCCGCCATCCTCACATAATCGGCCACGGAAAACTCCTCATGGAGCTCCAAAAAATCCATGAGGTGATGGGGCACCCCCTTCATTTCCTCCTCATAAGGCCTTGCGGTACCGATTTTCAGGTGCTTATAAATCTGCATTGAGTCGGCGGACACAACCTCGCCCCCGATTTTGAGGGCAATTTCCACCGAAAGGGCCGTCTTGCCGGTAGCGGTAGGGCCCACCACCGCAATCAAGGGAATCTTGTCCATCCTCACACCCTGCCAAACTGTTTTTCTATTGTCCCTTTTGAAATAGTAATGGCAACGGGCCTGCCGTGGGGGCAATGCCTTAAATTAGGGTTTTTCTCAATTAAAAGGTAAAGGTGTAAAAGCTCCTCCGGGCTGCTTTTATCCCCCGCCTTGACGGCGGCACGACAGGCGACAGAGCTGTAAACCCACTCTAATTTTTCCGTCCTCATCTCCCTGTCGTGCAAAAGCAAATCCCCGGCAATCTCGGCAACAACTGCCGAAATATCCTCCCCCTCATTGAGGAGCGGCGCCGCCCGAACAAGGACAGTACCCGAGCCGAAATCCTCAATATCAAAGCCCGCCTCCTCAAAGAGGTCAAGGTTTTCAATCACAGCGTTATACTCAGTCTTTTCAAGGGAAACCACAAGAGGAGCCAGCAGCATTTGAGCCGCCCCTTTTCCTTGCCCCTCAACCAGCTTTTCATATATAAGCCTCTCATGGGCGGCATGCTTATCGATAAATACAAGCTCGTCGCCCCTTTCCACCACAATATAGGTGCCAAAGGCCTCCCCCAATATTTTCGGTTCGGCATCAATGGCATCGCCAAAGACAGCCTTCGCCGCCTCCCCTTTTTCCTCCTCTATTTGGGGCGCTGCCTCAACATCAGATCCCTCGCTTACAGCATCGGCGCTCGCCTTTTTCTCCTCATCCTGATTTTCCGAAAAGTCAAAAAGCAATAACCTGTTATAAAGCATGCCTTCCGCCGCGGGCATTTCCCCCTTGTCCCCTTCCGGGGCGGCGGCAGGCTTTATTTTCAGCTGCTCTGCCGGCTCTGTTTCCTCAAGGGTTTTGGCTTCTTCCGCTTTTTCCTCTGGCATCTTCATCTCAAGGGGCGTCATATCCCCCAAAAGGGCGGACTTTGCAGCATTATACACCGCCCTGAAAACCGTCTCCTCCTTTAAAAACCGCACCTCCACCTTTGCCGGGTGAATGTTGCAGTCCACGGCCCCGGCATGCATCTCCACATGCAGCACGCAGGCAGGGAACCTCCCCGCCATGATACTGCCCCTAAAGGCCTGCTCTATCGCCGCGGAACAAGTCCCCGACTTTACAAGCCGCCCGTTGACAAAGAAAAACTGCATATTGCGGTTAGGCCTTGCAGCCTCGGGCTTTGAAACATAGCCCCACACCCGCACGCCTTCAAACTCATCTTCCGCCTCAATCAGCCCGTCTGCAAACTCCCCGCCCAGCACAGCGTATATGGCGGAATGAAGCCTTCCGTTTCCGGGAGTCTGCATCTCGATTTTCCCGTCCCGGACAAATCTTACCGACACTTCCGGGTGAGACAGGGCCAGCCTGTCCACGGTAGCGGCCACATAATTTGCCTCGGTAAAATCCTTTTTCAAAAACTTCAGCCGCGCCGGGGTATTGTAAAACAAATCCCGCACAATGAGGGTAGTCCCATCGGGGCACCCCGCCTCCTCAAGCAGCACTTCCTCCCCGCCCTCGATGAGGTACCGGGTACCCGCCATCTCCCCCTTCACGCGGGTGAGCATCTCCACCTTCGCCACCGCGGCGATAGAAGCTAAGGCCTCCCCTCTGAACCCCAAGGTGGCGATTTTCTCCAAATCCTCCTCGGTACTTACCTTGCTTGTTGCATGGCGCAAAAAAGCGGCGGCAACGTCTTCCCGGGCAATCCCGCACCCGTTGTCGGTCACCCGGATAAAAGAAATGCCGCCCCTCCTTATTTCTATGTCAATAGCGGTAGCCCCTGCATCAAGGGCATTTTCCAAAAGCTCCTTCACAACGGAGGAAGGCCGCTCCACAACCTCTCCCGCGGCGATAAGCTCGGCCACGTGCTTGTCCAAAACCTTGATTGAGCCCATTTCCCTTCCTCCTTAAGTAGTATTAGCCCTTGTTTGCCTCCCGGCATATCTCAAACAGGATATTCAGCGCCTCAATGGGCGTCAGGGTATTTATATCAATCATCTTTAGCCTTTCAATAATTCTTTCATTCCTCTGGAAATCAAGGGATATCTGGTCATCAAAAGGCTCTCCCTCAAAGGGTTCCAGCCTTTCCCTGCCCTTTGGCAGCCCGTCAGCCTCAATTATGGCCAGTATCTCCTTTGCCCGCTCCACAACTCCGGCAGGCACCCCGGCCAGCTTTGCCACCTCAATGCCGTAGCTCTCATCGGCACCGCCGGGCACAATCCGCCGCAGGAATATGATGTCGTCCCCACGCTTTTTGACGGCGACATTGTAATTCTTTATCCCCTCAATCTCCCTTTCAAGCTCGGTCAGCTCATGGTAATGGGTAGCAAACAAAGCCTTTGCCCCCAGCTTCTTTTTATCGGCCACATACTCCAGCACGGCACGGGCAATGCTCATGCCGTCATAGGTGGAAGTCCCCCTGCCTATCTCGTCAAGTATAAGCAGGCTCTTCTTTGTGGCATTTTTCAGGATATGGGCAACCTCATTCATCTCCACCATAAAGGTAGACTGCCCGGCCCCCAAATCATCGGAAGCCCCCACTCGGGTAAAGATGGAGTCCACAACGCCGATGGTAGCCGACTGGGCCGGCACAAAGCTGCCTATCTGGGCCATCAGGGTTATCAGGGCCACCTGCCTCATATAGGTGGATTTCCCCGCCATATTGGGCCCGGTAATGATTGCCACCCTGTTTTCATTCAAATCCAAAAGGGCATCGTTGGGCACAAAAGGCGCCCCGTCAAGGAGCAGTTCCACCACAGGGTGCCTTCCCGCCTTAATCTCGATTTTCCCGCCGGTATCGACTTTGGGGCAGCAGTAGAAATTAGCCCTTGCCACATGGGCAAAGGAACACAGCACATCGAGCTGGGCCAAGGCGCCGGCGGCACGCTGTATCCTGTGAAGCTGCCCTGCCACCTTTACCCGTATTTCGTTAAACAAGGCGTATTCCAGCTCAAAGGAACGTTCTCTCGCCCCCAATATGCGCCCTTCCAGCTCCTTTAGCTCTTCGGTAATATACCTCTCGCAGTTGACAAGGGTCTGTTTCCTGATATATTCCCGGGGCACAGCGGCCAAATTCGACTTAGTAACCTCTATGTAGTATCCGAAAACCCTGTTATATCCTACCTTTAAGTTTTTGATACCCGTCCTTTCCCGCTCATCGGCCTCCACCTTGGCTATAACGCCCCTGACATCCTTCATAATCTTTCTCAGCTCATCCACTTCAGGGCTATACCCTTCCCTGATTATGCCGCCTTCCCGCACCGTCATGGGCGGGTCCTCGCAAATGGCGCCGTCAATGAGCTCAAAGACATCCCTCAAATCATCGAGGTTCAGCTCAATTTCACTCAAAAGGGCACTTTTACCCCTTGACAACTTTTCCTTTATCACGGGTATCTTCTCTATGGTAAAGGCCAGCGCCCGCAGTTCCCGGGCGTTTGCAGTACCATACACGATACGGGTCATAAGCCGCTCCAAGTCAAAGACATCGGACAACACCTTTATCAAATCATTGCGCAGCGCGTCCTCCTCCACAAGCTCCCCGACCGCGTTCAGCCTTTTTGTAATGAGCACAGGATTCATAAGGGGCTGCTCAATCCAGTTGCGTATAAGCCTTTTCCCCATGGCGGTTCTGGTCTTGTCCAGCACCCAAAGAAGGGACCCCTTCTTATCCTTTGTGCGCATTGTCTCCACAAGCTCAAGATTCCGCCGTGTACTTATGTCAAGGCGCATATACTGCTCATTTGTGTAAAAGTTTATGGTAGCAAGGCGTTCCAGCCCCGTTTTCTGCGTCTCATAAAGGTAAAGCAAAGCCGCCCCCAAAGCCATCACCGACTCCGGGTGCTCCTGTGGCTCCACAGCCTTTAGCTTTTCCTCCTCAAAATGCCCCTTTAACAGCTTTAAAGAGGCTGCGAGGTCAAAATTCTCATCGGACAAAACCTCGGCCCGCCTGCCGAGGCGGTTGCTGATAAAATCCACAACCTCTTTTTCTTTCGCCGCCTCGCCGTTAAGCAGCACCTCACTGGGATAAAAACGCCCCAGCTCATTGTTGATGCGCAGAGACAAATTTTTCCCCAACAGGTGAGTTAAACTCACTTCCCCGGTGGAAAAATCCACAAAACACACCCCTGCTCTGTCTCCCTTTACGGCGATACTGCAAAGGTAGTTGTTGCGGGACTCGTCCAACATGCTGCCCTCAATGACGGTACCCGGAGTGATGACCCGCACCACTTCCCGCTTTACAAGCCCCTTTGCAAGGGCCGGGTCCTCCACCTGCTCACAAATGGCAACCTTGTACCCCTTCGCGATTAGCCGGGAAATGTAGGATTCGCAGCTATGGTAAGGCACCCCGCACATGGGCGCCCGTTCATCCTGGCCGCAATCTCGCCCCGTCAGCGTCAAATCCAGCTCACGGGAGGCCAGCTTTGCGTCATCAAAAAACATCTCATAAAAGTCGCCCAGCCTGAAAAACAGTATGCTGTCGGGATACTGCTTCTTCAGCTCAAGGTACTGCCTCATCATCGGCGTCAACCGACATCACCCCACCCTAATACTTGTCACATCCTGTCGCCTTCAGCGGCACCCCTTACATCCGGCGCAGCTTCCGGAACCGCAGGAGGGAACTCCTTCTTCATCGTCCTCTTCCTGTCC
>JAKOXU010000122.1 GCA_029780875.1 Bacillota bacterium
GGTAGCCGAAAGATACCCTGTCAATATGTTCATGGTAGTAGACTTCCCGGCACCATTTGGCCCCAAAAGCCCCAACACTTCTCCCTCTTTGACGGAAAAACTCACATCGTCAAGGGCTAAATTTGAGCCGTACCTTTTGGAAAGATGGCTGACTTCAATCATAAGCTCAGTCCCCTCAAATATCTGTATTGCAAATTGTATATTTTTGACATATTATACAACAAATAAATCGCTTCTGCCTTAACAGTCAAAACAAGCCCTCAAACCTCCTCAAAAAATCATCAAATGCGGCAGAGAACTTGTCCGGACAAGGTAAATTATATTATCAAACCATAAGCTTAATTGTAAACAAACTCTTAACTTTCCGCAGAAAACCCCGGCGTCAAACAATTATATCTGGGGATTTACCGAATAGTTAGGCGCTTCCTTTGTAATATAGATGTCGTGAGGATGGCTTTCCTTGAGGCCGGCGTTGGTAATGCGGATAAATCTTGTCTTTGTTTTCAGCTCCTCAATAGTTTTGCAGCCGCAATACCCCATGCCTGCGCGAAGGCCTCCCACGAGCTGGTAAATGGTTTCAGAAAGGGGTCCCCGATAAGACACGCGTCCTTCAACGCCTTCGGGCACCAGCTTCTTATTGGACTCTTGGAAATACCTGTCGCCGCTCCCCTTGCTCATGGCGCCAAGGCTGCCCATGCCCCTGTAAACCTTAAACTGTCTTCCTTGGAATATCTCGGTCTCCCCCGGCGACTCCTCGCATCCAGCGAACATGGAGCCAATCATCACCACATCGGCACCGGATGCAATGGCCTTGACAATATCTCCCGAGTATTTGATACCACCGTCTGCAATGACCCTAACCCCATGCTTTTTCGCCACTTCGGCCACATCCATAATAGCTGTAATCTGCGGCACGCCAATTCCCGCCACCACTCGAGTCGTACAAATAGACCCGGGACCTATACCAACCTTCACGGCATCGGCGCCGGCTGCAATCAAGTCCATGGCTCCCTCGCCGGTAGCGATATTGCCGCCCACAATGGTAATGTGGGGGAAGTGAGATTTAACTTTATACATACATTCCAGTATCCCCTTGCTGTGCCCATGGGCCGAATCCAGCACCAGCACATCCACCTGGGCCTCCACAAGGGCGGCAGCCCGCTCCATTACATCCTTGGTAACGCCAATGGCGGCGCCGCAAAGGAGCCTGCCCTTTTCATCCCTCGCAGAATTGGGATACTGCACAGCCTTTTCAATATCCTTTATAGTTATAAGCCCTTTAAGGTGCATTTTTTCGTCGACTATTGGCAGCTTTTCAATTTTGTGCTCATAGAGTATTTTCTTCGCGTCCTCCAAGGTGGTCCCTACCGGCGCCACAATCAGGTTATCCTTCGTCATGACCTCCTCAATGCGCTTGTTGAAATCCTCCAAAAACCTCAAGTCCCTGTTAGTGAGGATGCCAACAAGTTTTCCGTCCCGGCAAATAGGCACCCCGGAAATCTTATATTTCGACATCAACTCATTTGCCTCATAAACATAATGGTCGGGAGAGAGGTAAAAAGGATTGACGATAACCCCGCTTTCCGACCGTTTCACTCTGTCCACTTGGTCTGCCTGCTCCTCAATGGACATATTCTTATGGATAATGCCAATTCCGCCTTCTCTGGCTATGGCAATGGCCATTCTGACTTCTGTCACGGTATCCATAGCCGCCGACATAAGGGGAGTATTCAAGGTAATTGAAGGGGCAAGTTTAGTCCTGACATCCACATCCGCCGGCAAAACCTCGCTTTTAGCCGGTATGAGCAGGACATCATCAAAGGTCAGCCCCTCTTTAACTATCCTTTCTCCAATAGCTTTATTTTCCATCTTCAATTCTCCTTTTCCTTATCTTATAACTTCCATGCCGCCCATGTACGGGACCAACACTTTAGGAACGGTTATAGAACCGTCTTTGTTCTGATAATTTTCCAAAATAGCTGCAACAGTCCTGCCCACAGCCACTCCCGACCCGTTAAGGGTATGGACAAGCTGGGCCTTATCGGCGGGATTATTCTTATACCTTATCGCGGCCCTTCTGGCTTGGAAGTCCTCAAAATTGGAGCAGCTTGAAATCTCCCTATAACAATTGAAATAGGGCATCCACACTTCTATATCATAAGTTTTAGCGGAACTAAATCCCAAATCTCCGGTGCAAAGGCACACCACCCGATAAGGAAGCCCCAGTGCCTGCAATACCTTTTCCGCGTCCTTAGTCAGAGATTCCAGCTCGTCGTAAGAAGTCTCGGGCGCGCTAAACTTCACAAGCTCAACCTTGTTAAACTGATGCTGGCGTATGAGCCCCCTTGTGTCCTTTCCGGCACTACCGGCCTCAGCCCTGAAGCACGCCGAATACGCGCAATATTTTATAGGCAGCGTATTGCCGTCCAAAATCTCATCCCTGTGAAGGTTTGTCACGGGCACCTCGGCAGTGGGTATAAGGAAATAGTCTGTTTTATCAACCTTAAAGGCATCCTCCTCAAATTTGGGAAGCTGCCCCGTCCCCGTCATGGAGGCCCTGTTCACCATAAATGGCGGGAATACTTCTGTATATCCGTTTTCGATATGGGTATCAAGATAAAAGTTGATAACCGCCCTCTCCAGCCTGGCACCGGCTCCTTTGTAGAAGTGGAACCGGGCCCCGCTGACTTTGGCGGCCCTTTCTGCATCCAGAATATCAAGGTTTCCACCCAACTCCCAATGGGGCAAGGGCTCAAAATCTAACTTTGTCGGCTCGCCGAAAGTGCGCAATACTACATTGTCCTGGTCATCCTTGCCCACAGGCACGCTTTCGTGAGGAATATTGGGGATGTTGAGCAAAATCCTCTTCTGCTCCTCGCTCAGCTCGTCCAATTCATCCTCTAAAACCTTTACCTCCTCGGAAATCTTTTTCATCCTGTTCATGATTTCCGAAACATCCCCGCCCTCTTTCTTTATGCGGGGAATTTCCTTGCTGGCGGCGTTTTGTTCCGCCTTCATGGACTCAACCCTCGCCAAAAGGTCTCTCCTCTGATTGTCAATTTCAAGGAGTCTGTCAATTTCCTTATCCATATCAATGTTTCTTGTCCTCATAGCCCTTTTTACCATTTCAGGGTCTTTTCTTACAACCTTAATGTCCAGCATAATTTTCACTCCACAACCTAAATATTTTCAAAATCCATTATTATTCAATAAATCCTAACCTTCACCGGCGAGCCTCAAAGCAATATCTGACAAATCTTCCTTTGAGTAAAACTCTATTTCAACAACCCCTCTTTCCTTGCTGCCGATAACTTTGACCTTTCGCCCCAATTCAGAGCACAAAGCCAATTCCACCTCGTCAAAAAACGGGTCTCTGCCGGCAGCGGCAGCCTTTTCCACCTTCGGGCTTTTCTTTTTCGCCATTTTTTCTAAATCCCGCACCGACAAGCCGCCCTCTGACGCTTTTTCCGCGGCCATGATCATCTCCTCTTCGTCTGTAAAGGCAAGCAGCGCCCGGGCATGGCCCGCCGACAGTTTATTTTCCATTACAAGAGTTTGCACTTTTTTGGGCAACTTTAATAGTCTTAAAGCGTTAGTAATAGCCGGCCTTGATTTGTCAATTCTCCTTGCCAGCTCCTCCTGTGAATATCCGCACTTTTCCATGAGTTCCCGGTAGCCTTCCGCCTCCTCAATAGGGTTCAGATCCTCCCTTTGAAGGTTTTCAATGAGAGCCAGTTCCACAACCTCATTGTCGCTGACATTCTTAATAATGACGGGGACTTCCTTGAGCCCCGCCATTCTGGAGGCCCTCCAGCGCCTTTCACCGGCAATAATCTGATATGTCCCTTCTTTTAAGGGCCTGACAATTATGGGTTGCAAGACTCCATACTTGCCAATAGAGTCAGCAAGCTCCGACAACGCCTCTTCATCAAAATTCTTTCTCGGTTGGTTCCGGTTCGGCTCTATTTCCGAAATTTTTAATACATCTTTAGCGCCCTGTTCGTCAAACACCGAGTTGTCTGCAAAGAGGGCATCCAACCCCCTGCCCAAACCGCCTTTGCGAGTTGCCACCAAAATCACCTCTTTGCGTTATTTTCTATAATTTCATTGGCCAAGGCATAATATGATTCCGCTCCTTTTGACGCCTTGTCAAAGTATAGTATCGGCTGTCCGAAGCTCGGAGCTTCAGAAAGCCGCACATTTCTTGGTATAACAGTGGAATAAACCTTTTTGGGGAAATACTTTTTCACTTCGGCCACAACCTGCTGGGTCAGATTTAGCCTGCCGTCATACATTGTAAGCAAAACGCCTTCGATATCCAACTTTTCATTATACAGCCTTTTTACCTGTCTAATGGTGGCAATCAGCTGTGACAAGCCTTCCAAGGCATAATACTCGCACTGTATCGGTATCAAAACTGTATCAGCACAACACAAGGCATTAAGGGTAATCAGACCCAGCGACGGGGGACAATCGATAAATATGAAATCATAGTCGTCTTTTATGCTATCAAGGGCAAATTTTAACCTTTTTTCCCTGTTTTCCATGTCCGCTAACTCAAGTTCAGCCCCGGCGAGGGAAATATTTGCCGGCAAAACATCTATATTTTTATACTCTGTTTCCTTTATGGCGGTTTTGGCCGGGAAAGAATCAATCAAAATGTCATATGCCGAACTCATTATATTTCTTTTGTTAATACCGAACCCGCTGGT
>JAKOXU010000005.1 GCA_029780875.1 Bacillota bacterium
CCCCCACAACCCCACTTTTTCACTATCATCTGCTCCCAAGCCCCACAATCCCCCTTCAATTTTGCTTTTCAATGCCCTCCCCCGCCACCTACCCCCCAAAATCCCCCCTTTTCTCACCCCCCTTTCCCCACACTTTCCCGCTCTTCCTGTCCCCGCAAATCCCCCTCAAAAAAATAAAAAAAATTTAAATTCCATATTGACATCTTATCCCCGGTAGTATACTATATATAGTACCATCGTTCAGAGTAATATACAAAATAAAGGGGTTAGGGAATATGGAAATTAGTCAAAACGCACTTACTGTACTGGAAAAAAGGTACCTTACCAAGGATTCGGATGGCAAACCCATTGAAACCGTGGAAGGCATGTTTGACCGTGTTGCCACGGCCATAGCCGAGCAGGACAAAAACTACGACAAGCAGGCCGACATCAAAAAGGTCCGCGACGAATTTTACGAGCTCATGACTTCTTTGAGTTTTCTTCCCAACTCCCCCACTCTCATGAATGCAGGAAGGCCCCTTGGC
Source organism: Bacillota bacterium (assembly GCA_029780875.1). Classification (GTDB taxonomy): domain Bacteria; phylum Bacillota; class Clostridia; order Oscillospirales; family Acutalibacteraceae; genus JAKOXU01. The sequence continues at coordinate 525 of JAKOXU010000005.1, forward strand.
CAGCTCTCCGCCTGTTTCGTATTACCCGTCGCCGACAGTATGGGCGACATTTTCGAGGCAATAAAGCAAGCCGCCCTCATCCACAAATCAGGCGGCGGCACAGGCTTCTCCTTCTCCCGCCTGCGCCCTGCCGGCAGCCCCGTCAACTCCACCGGCGGCGTAGCTTCCGGCCCCATCAGCTTCATGAAGGTCTTCAACATGGCCACCGAAGCTGTAAAGCAAGGCGGCACCCGCCGGGGCGCCAACATGGGCATCCTGCGGGTAGACCATCCCGACATCCTTGAGTTTATCGACTGCAAAAAGGAAGGCAGCGAAATCACCAACTTCAACATATCTGTGGGCATCACCGAGAAATTCATGCTTGCCGTAGAGCACGACGCCGAATACAGCCTCATTGACCCTGCCACAAACAAGGCAGTGGGCACCCTCAAGGCCCGGGAAGTCTTTGACAAAATCGTGGAAGCGGCATGGAGAAACGGCGAGCCGGGAATCATCTTCCTTGACAGGCTCAACCGCGACAATGTAGTCCCCTCCGTGGGTGAAATCGAGTCCACCAACCCCTGCGGCGAACAGCCCCTTCTGCCTTACGAGTCCTGTAACTTGGGCTCTATCAACCTTACGAGAATGGTAAAGGAAGCCGACGGCAAGTATGTCATAGACACCGAAAAGCTCAAAAACACAATCCACACCGCCATCCACTTCCTTGACAATGTAATCGACGCAAACCGCTATCCCCTCCCCATTATAGATAAAGTCACAAAACAAACCCGCAAAGTAGGCCTTGGCGTCATGGGTTGGGCCGACCTCCTCCTCATGCTGGGAATCCCCTATAATTCCGAGGAAGCCATCGCCCTTGCGGAAGAGCTCATGGGCTTTATCAACAAGGAAGCCCACGCCGCCAGCATCGAGCTTGCCAAACGCCGCGGCCCCTTCCCCCTGTTCAAAGACAGCATCTACGCTAACAAGGAGCCCATCAGGAACGCCACAGTCACCACCATAGCTCCCACGGGCACCCTTTCAATAATCGCGGGCTGCTCGTCGGGCATCGAACCGGTCTTTGCCTACGCCTATGTCCGCAATGTAATGGACGGCACCGAGCTGCTTGAAGTCAACCCCTACCTCAAAAAGGCGCTGGAAGAGGAAGATCTCTACTCCGACGATCTCATGCGCCGGATTTCCAAGGAGGGCACCATCGCCCACATTGAGGAAATCCCCGAACAAATCCGCCGCGTCTTTGTAGCCGCCCACGACATCTCCCCCGAATACCATATCAGAATGCAGGCGGCATTCCAGAAACACACCGACAACGCGGTATCCAAAACCGTCAACTTCGCGACGGAAGCCACCGTCGACGATGTCCGTCAGGTTTACCTGCTTGCCTACAAACTGGGCTGCAAGGGCGTCACAATTTACCGTGACGGCAGCCGCAGCGGACAAGTCCTCAACATCGGCTCCGTCAACAAAGACGGCGAGCAAAAGGACGAAGTGGGCAAAATCGAGGAAGCATACGGCTGCCAAGACTGCACCATAATCCAAAACCGGGGCTTTACTCCCCGCCCGCGTCCCGATGTCACCACAGGCTTTACCGAAAAGGTCAGAATCGGATGCGGCAACCTATACATCACTGTCAACTATGATGAAAACGGCATCTGCGAAGTCTTCACCAACACCGGCAGGGCCGGGGGCTGCCCCTCCCAGTCGGAAGCCACGGCAAGGCTTGTATCCATCGCCCTGCGCTCCGGCATGGATGTCAACAGCATCATCGAGCAGCTCAAGGGCATCAGATGCCACTCCACCATCCGCCAACCCGGCATGAAGGTAACATCATGTCCCGACGCCATAGCCCGGGCCCTTGAAAAGGTCTCCAAACTGCAAAACGGCGGAAACACTACCACCGCTGTCAAGACCCTTGAGACCAAGGAAGCTGAAGTCCCCCATGTGCCCGGCAAAAAGCGCTTCTG
>JAKOXU010000009.1 GCA_029780875.1 Bacillota bacterium
TTTTTCGTCCAACATCCATATCACCCCTTGTAAAGGGATTTGGCCTTAATATATTCAGCGACTTTTAAAGGGACGAGGTCGCCGATGTCTTCACCTTTTGCAGCAAGCTCCCTGATTTGCGTTGAGCTGATTTCTTTTTTCGGGGCGTTGAGGAGGAAGGTTTCGGCGCCGTCCTTTTCGAGTCTTTTTGCGTATTGCAATAGGTCGTCATAGCCCTGCTCATCCCTGGGAAGGGAGCATATGACGGCTAATTTTATGATTTCCTCGTGGTTTTTCCACTGGTGCAGGGTTGTGAACATGTCGGCGCCGCAGAGCAGGTAAAATTTTGAGGCGGGATAGAGAAGTGTTAATTCCTTGAGAGTGTCCACAGTGTAGCTTTTTCCGCCCCTATTGATTTCAATGTCGGAAACCTCAAAAAGGGGATTTGCCTTTGCCGCAAGCTCACACATTTTAAGGCGGTGATGTGCAGAGGCTAAATCCTTTGACTCCTTGTGGGGGGCAATATAGGTGGGGATAAATAATACTTTGTTCAGGGACAGTTTTTCGGCAAACTGCCGGGCAATGTATATGTGGCCGTTGTGGATTGGGTTGAAGGAGCCCCCTAATATGCCGATTTTCTGTAAAGTATTTGGGCTTTCCATTTCAATTTTCCTTTGGAAGAATGATTTTTGGGTCTTTTTCGCTTTTTCTGTATAGGACAAAGCGGCTGCCTATGACAGCTACAACTTCCGAACCAGTTTTTTGAGCAAGTTCCACCGCGCATTCCCTTGCATCTAAAAGGGAATTGTTGAGAACCTTTATTTTGACAAGTTCACGGGCATCTAATGCTAAGGATATTTCACTCGCAAGAGTGTCGGTAATCCCGCCCTTGCCGATTTGGAATATGGGGTCGATTTTGCTGGCTAAACCGCTCAAAAATGCTCTTTGTTTACTCGTTAACATGACTTTACCTTTCTATAATAATATTTAAATTTGAAAGTTTTTGTGCAAGTTGGCGCAGGGCCTTTCCCCTATGGCTGATTTCGTCCTTTTCTTGGTCAGAAAGCTCGGCAAAGGACCGCTGGCCGTCCACCAAGAAAACCGGGTCGTAGCCAAAGCCGTTTGTGCCCTTTATTTCCCGGGAAATTGTGCCTTTGCACTCACCAAAGGCCGTGATTTCGCTGCCGTCGGGAAAGGCGCAGCAGATGTGGCATACGAAACGGGCGCCGCGGCTGCCATCGGGCACATCCTTTAAGTTTTTAAGAAGCAGGTGTATTTTATCCAAATCTGTGGCCTTTTCTCCCGCGTACCTTGCCGACATTATGCCCGGTGCGCCGTTTAGGGTGTCAACTTCAAGGCCGGAGTCGTCGGCGATTGCCGGAAGGCCGCTTTGTTTGCAGGCGGCAACGGCTTTAAGCCGCGCGTTTTCAAGGAATGTGGAGCCGGTTTCTTCGACCTCGTTCAAGGTAACCCCTAAATCATACTCATTTACCACCTTAATGCCTAAAGGTGACAGTATTCGGGAGATTTCCGTGAGCTTGTCCTTGTTTTTTGTTGCAGCAAGAAAGACCATGTTTTCCTACCTCTTGAATTATTCAAAAAGCGCTTCGGTAAAGCTGTGGGCATCAAAGGGCTGCAGGTCGTCGATTTGCTCCCCTACCCCGATGTATTTTATTGGGATGCCGAGTTCCTCCCGAATTGCAAGGACAATGCCGCCCTTTGCTGTGCCGTCAAGTTTTGTGAGCACTATGCCTGTGATTTGTGTGCTTTCCATAAAGGCTTTTGCCTGATTTAGTGCGTTTTGCCCAGTGACAGCGTCAAGGACCAGTAAAACTTCCAAATCGGATTCGGGGAGTTCCCGGTTTATAATCCTCGATATTTTAGCAAGCTCTTCCATGAGGTTTTTCTTGTTGTGGAGCCTGCCGGCGGTGTCACATATTACCACATCGGCGCTCCTTGCTTTTGCAGCTGCTATGGCATCAAAGACTACGGCGGCAGGGTCGCTGCCTTCCTGTTGCTTTATCACTTCACAGCCGGCGCGCTGGCCCCAAATCTCAATTTGTTCTATGGCCGCTGCCCTGAAGGTGTCGGCGGCTGCCAAAATTACCTTATTGCCGGCGGTTTTTAGGTTGTAGGCGAGTTTCCCGATAGTGGTGGTCTTGCCAACGCCGTTGACGCCGATGACGAGGATAACTGATGGCTTTGTTCCGATTTTCAGTTCCGTTGTATCGGACAATATTTCTCTGACAATTTCCTTTAGGATTCCCTTGACTTCTTCAGGGTCGGTGACCTTCTCTTGTTTTACCCTATCCCGGAGCTTTGTGCAGATTTTGCCCGCGGTATGGACTCCCACATCTCCCAAGACGAGGATTTCTTCGAGTTCCTCAAAAAGCTCCTCGTCGATTTTTGTAAATGATGAGAGAACGGCGTCAACTTGTTTCATCACGCCGTCGCGGGTTTTCTTTAGCCCCGCACTTATTTTGCTGAAAATGCCCATTTTATTATCATCCTATCAAGTCAAGTTTCTTCTCGAGGTCATTAATACGCAGCTCTAGCAGCTTTGATACGCCTTCCTCCTGCATGGTGACACCGTAAAGGACATCGGCTTCTTCCATTGTGCCGCGCCTGTGGGTGATGATGATGAACTGGGTATTGTCGCTCATGCGGCGCAGGAAGGATGCAAAGCGGTCCACATTGACTTCGTCGAGGGGAGCCTCTATCTCGTCCAGCACGCAGAAAGGAGCGGGGTTAACCTTTAGAATGGCAAAGTAGATTGAGATTGCCACCAATGCCTTTTCTCCGCCCGACAATGCGTTAAGGTTGTTGATGATTTTGCCGGGGGGCTGGACTTGAATCTCTATCCCCGAAGACAATATGTCGTCGGGCTGGGACAAATAGAGCCGGGCGTTGCCGCCGCCGAAAAGCTCCCTGAAAATTTCGCCAAAGTGCCGGTTTATTTCTTCAAAGCGGGTGATAAATAGCTGGCTCATTTGATTGGTGAGGTCGTCAATTAAGGCGATGAGTTCCTGTCGGGATTTTTCGATGTCTTCAAGCTGTCCTGTCATGAATTCGTAGCGCTCTTTAACTTCCTTGTATTCCTCGATAGCAGCCACATTGACGGCGCCAAGATTGCGTATTTTTGCCTTTAATTCATTTAGCCTTCGCTGGGCCTTGCTGACATTTTGGATTTGTTCGCCGATAGTTTCGGCTTCGCTGCGGGTCAGCTCATATTCGTCCCACAGCCTGCCGATTATTTCGTCGTATTCCTTTTGGGCGGAAACTTTGCGCTCTTCAAGGCGGGATAACTCGCGGCCGATGCTTTCGCGTTCGGCTGACTTGTCCCGACTTTCCTTGCGGAGGTTTGAGATTTCCCCTTCAAGCTGGAGGCGCTTTGACGAAAGCTCTTCAATTTTTGCTATGGACGCCTTTGCTTCCTCCCGCAGGCGGGCGACTTGGTTTTTGATTTCCTCAATCTGCAAGGAAGTGTCATCATTCTTTTTTATGAGTTCAGACTTTTCCTGCTCCAAGGTTTTTTGTTGCTCGATAAAGCCGGATTTCTTGGAACGCAGTTCATCAATGTCAAGGTAAATTGCCTGCAAATCCTTTTCCGCTGAAAGAATCGTGAGGCGCAGCTGCTCGATGGCGTTGGTGAGCTCTTCACGCTTAGCCCTGATGCCTTGGCGGTTGCTGGTAAGCTCTGAAAGTTCGGACTCAAAGGCTTTTGTCTGGAGGGCGATTTCCTCCATTTTTTCTTTAGCCTGGGCCTTTTCTTTGTCAAGCTCGGCAAGCCTTGACACGGCGCTCTCACGCTCTTTATTCAATTCATTGATGGCTGTGTTTGCATTGGTTATAAGCTCTTCGAGCCTTCGCTTTTCGGCTTCAAACCTTATTTTGTCCTCGCCGCTGGTGGTCAATTCGGCACGGATGCCTTCGAGTTCGGCATTTATCTTGCTGACTTCCTGTTCCGCTTCTCTCAAAGACCTGCCAAGGGTTTCAGCTTTGGCAAGAAGTTTTACGGCTTCGTCGCGCAGTTCCTTAATTTGCACTGTACGGCCAAGGAGCCCTGAGCTCTTTGTGCCGGAACCGCCTGTGAAAGAGCCTCCGGCGTTGATGACTTGCCCGTCCAAAGTTACTATTCTGAAACGGTAGGCGAATTTTTTGGCAATGGAAATAGCGTTGTTGAGGTTGTCTGCCACCACGATCCTGCCAAGGGTGGAAGACACGATATTTTCATATTTTTTGTCGTATTCCACAAGACCAGATGCAATACCTACAAAACCGGGGCAGTCCTCTAACCCCTTCTCTGTAAAGGTGTTGCCCTTTATAGTCGTCAAAGGCAGGAAAGTTGCCCTGCCGGCGTTTTTGGCTTTTAAAAACTCAATTGCCTGTTTTGCATCGTTTTCGGTATCCACCACAATGTTTTGCATGGCGCTGCCCAAGGCCGTTTCTATGGCTGTGTTGTACTTTAATGGCACGGTAATCAGCCTTGACAGAGGGCCGTGAATGCCTTTAAGCAGACCCCGTTCCGCGTTTTGAAGCACAGACTTGACGCTGTGGGCAAAGCCTTCGAGATTGCGCTCTAAATCTTCCAATAAATCGGCTTGACGCTTTTTTTGCTCGGCTTCAAGCCTAATTTTTTCATGTTCTTTTTTCAGCTCATCCAGCTTTTGGCGCCTTGCGTTGAGCTTGAATTCATAGCCCTTTATTGAATTGGAAAGGCTGTCGATATGTTCATTGCAAGCGTCAATAGCGTCGATACATTCCTTTAACTCTTTCTCGCAGTCCTCAATTTGCTGCCTTTTGCCGGCGATGCTATTGTCTATCGCCTCCATGCGGGCGACAATTTCAGAGGCGGAGGAGGCGGAAGTCATCTCGACAACACGCAGGTTTGCGTTTTCAAGTGACAAGTTGTTTAGCTTTACAGCGAGTTCTTCAATTTTTCCGGAGAATTTTTCGCTTTCTTCTTGCAGCCCTTTTAAGGATGCAATGTTGGACTCAAGGAGGTTTTTCTGTTCCTCAATAAAGGACTCTTTATCCCCTTTTTCGGCTTCCTTTGCCGATATTTCCTTTTCTATGTCACTGTCTAAAAGGCTGCCTTTTTGGATTTCGGCCTCAATTCGGGCGATATTTTCGTTGTTGTGGAAAATGTCATTTTTTAAAACATTTATTTCACCCTCTTTGCGGGTGGCTTCTTCCTCAAGGTTTGCCGAATCTCTCCTGATTTCATCTATTTGGCTTAATATTTCTTGAGTTTTGGAATATATGTTTTCGATTTCTTCTTCAATGGCGTTGAGTTCCGATTCGCTTCTTTCATACTGGGCTTTCGCCATGGCAATTTTATTTTCTTGCTGTTCAAGGAAGTCCTTGGATTTATGTAGGGTGTTCATCCATAGCCCGATTTCCAGAGAGCGCTTTTCCTCGGAAAGCTTTATAAACTCCTCCGCCTTTTCCGACTGCTCTTTCAATGGTTCGAGCCTTGATTCGAGTTCCGACATTATGTCCCGGAGGCGAAGGAGGTTTTCCTGTGCTTGGTTTAACCGGCGCTCGGCTTCGGTTTTTCTGTACCTGTATTTTGCGATTCCGGCGGCTTCTTCAAAGATTTCCCTTCTGTCTTGAGGTTTTGAAGATACAATGTCGGCAATCCTGCCCTGACCTATAATGGAGTAGCCGTCGCGGCCGAGGCCTGTGTCCATAAAAAGTTCGTTGATATCCTTGAGCCTGACGGAATTGCCGTTAATTAGGTATTCGCTTTCGCCGGAGCGGTAGTATTTACGGGTGACCTTGATTTCGTCGCTGTCATAGGGCAAACGACGGTCGTTATTGTCGATTACAAGGGAAACTTGGGCAAAACCAAGCCCTTTGCGCTTGGCTGTGCCTGTGAAAACCACATCTTCCATTTTGTCGCCGCGAAGCTGGCGAACCGATTGTTCGCCTAAAACCCAACTGACAGCGTCGCTGATGTTGCTTTTACCGCTGCCGTTGGGTCCCACTACCGCGGTAATCCCTTTTCCAAAAGTCAGGAATGTTCTGTCGGGGAAGGATTTGAACCCCTGCACTTCAAGAGACTTTAGAAACATCTTTTCACATCATTTCTAATTTGGAATCGATTCATGGGCCGTCACCTCAAACATAGAAAGGCGGTCACAGCTTTTTATTGTGCAGTTATATCCGCGCCGTGAAAGCTCTATTAAATTGGATTGGTTTTGCCCCGTCATCTTGGAGATGGCGCCGGGTGCCACATAAAGGGTAATGGGCCCTTTATTGTTTTCAAGGGCTTCGATGGCAGACAGGGCACTGTCAAAATATATTTTGCTTTCGCAAAGTTCCTTAAATGCCGGGTGGTATGGGCCTGCTACTATGGCCTCTTCCAAATCTTTGCCTGCGTGGAGACCGAGTTTTATTACCTTGATGCCTTGCTGTGTCGCCATTTGTAGAATTCTGGCGCAGACCTCCACCGCCTGATTTAAGCCAAGGGGGGCGTATTTGCCCTGCTCGTAAAGTTTTTGGAGCATTGTGTCCTTTAGCACTAAGGTGGGATATATGCGCATTGTGTCGGGTTTTAACTCTATGAGCATTTTTGCCGTTTCAATGTCGTCCCCGCCGCCGTAAAGGCCTACCATCATCTGGAGCCCCAGAGAAAAGCCATAGTCTTTAACCAGTTTTGAAGCTTTAATTACCTGCGCAGCGGTGTGGCCCCGCTCGTTGAGGCGCAGCACTTCATCATCCATGCTTTGGGCGCCGAGTTCAATGGCGGTGACTTTGTATTCCTTGAGCTCCCGCAGAATGTCGGGGTCGATGCAGTCGGGGCGAGTGGAAATGCGGATTCCAGAAAAGTGCCC
>JAKOXU010000035.1 GCA_029780875.1 Bacillota bacterium
GTCGGGAAGGGGAAACATTGAGGGAAGGGCGATAATCCAGACTATTACTCCCGAATCTGAAATAATTTCGCTTGCTGCGGCGCAGGACTATGAGCGCTTTTATGAAAATGAAATTGCCTTTAGAAAGGCCCTTGTTTACCCTCCCTTTTGCGATATTTGCCTTGTGGGGTTTGCGGGAACGGAGGAACAGAAGGTTAAAAAGGCGGCCTTGAGCTTTTTTGAGGAGCTGAAAAGCAAGTTATCCGGCGAGTATAGCCACCTTAAAATGATAATTTTGGGGCCGGCGCCGGCTAAAATCGCAAAGATATCGAATAAATACAGGTATAGGCTGATTGTTAAGTGCAGAATGAACAGCAGTGCGCGACAGTTGTTTACCCAATTGCTCAAAGGCTTTTACAAAGATAAAAAATTCGGGAAAGTTTCGGCTATTATCGATGTGAATCCCGACGATATAATGTGATGACGCGCCATTTTTCCGGCCGGAATGGCAAGCGCTTACAAGGCCGGAGAACGGAGATGAGATTGATGGCTATCAGAAATATTGTTACCGAGGGAGAAGAAATACTTTTAAAAAAATCCCGACCAGTGGAGGTTTTTGACGAGCGGCTTCATACCCTGCTTGACGACATGAGGGAGACAATGAATGCGGCCGGCGGTGTAGGCCTTGCGGCACCCCAAGTGGGAGTGCTAAAGCGTGTGGTCGTTGCCGATGTGGGGGAAGGGGTAATTGAGCTTGTCAACCCCGAGATAATCGATGAAAAGGGAGAACAGCAGGAAATAGAGGGGTGCCTTTCCTGCCCAGGCAAATATGGGATTACAAGGCGGCCCCATTGGGTCAAGGTCAAGGCAAAGGACAGGCACGGCAAGGAGTTTACCATGACGGGAGAAGGGCTACTTGCCCGGGTTTTTTGCCATGAAATCGACCATTTGGACGGGAAATTGTTTTACGACAGCGTGATTGAAATGGTGGATCCCGAGGAGCTTGAGAACGAATAGGCCTGTCCATTAACGGCTTATGTTGAGTATTAATGAAAGGCGTGGTGGTTAAAATTAGGGTAGTATTCATGGGGACTCCCGAGTTTGCCAGACCAAGTCTATTAAAACTTATTGAGGATGGGCATAATGTAGTTGCGGTTTTTACCCAGCCCGACAAGCCAAAGGGCAGAGGATATACCCTTTGCCCGCCTCCCATAAAGGAGCTGGCGCAAAGGCTCTCCATTGAGGTTTATCAGCCCAAGACCTTGAGGGACGATAATGTGCTGGAAACTTTGCAAGCGCTGGCGCCTGATTTGATTGTCGTGGTGGCTTACGGGAAACTTTTGCCCCTTAAAATCCTGACATTGCCGCCTTTTGGCTGTATCAATGTCCATGCCTCTCTTTTGCCGAAATACAGGGGCGCGGCACCCATTCAGTGGGCAATCATCAATGGGGAAAAGGTGACGGGCGTCACTACCATGATGATGGACATAGGATTGGATACCGGCGACATATTATTGAAAAAGGAAACTCCCATTGGAGAGGATGAGACGGCCGGGGAACTCCATGACAGGTTGGCGGTGATGGGCGCTGAGCTGCTGTCCGAGACCTTAAAGCGGATGGCAGAGGGAACCCTTGAGCGGGTGGAGCAAAGGCACGCCTTTGCAACTTACGCTCCCATGATTGACAAGACCTTGAGGGATATAAACTGGAGCCAGCCTGCGGAGCAGATAAACAATTTGATACGCGGGTTGTCACCGTACCCCACCGCTGCCACTACCTTGAAGGGCAAGCTCCTTAAAATCTACCGGGCACGCCCTGTGTCGGGTGTTGTAGGGCTTGTGGGCGAGGTCAATACCGAAAACGGGTTTGTGGTGTGCTGCGGAGACAATACCGCTTTAGAGTTTTTGGAAGTTCAGTATGAAGGCGGGCGTAGGATGTCCGCAGAAGAGTTTTTGAGAGGGCATCCCATAGAATACGGAACTGTCCTCGAATGAATTTTGGAAAGGATGTGGTGCTATGTTATATCCTATTATGTATTATGACAGCACCTATTGGA
>JAKOXU010000074.1 GCA_029780875.1 Bacillota bacterium
GGGGGGAATATAATTGAGGAAATAGTTTTTTTGCAGTGGGGAAAGTAGAATAGTGGAGAGAAGGTGAAAAAGTGGGGCTGCAGGGGTTTGGGGTGGAATATTGATATGGAAAAATGAAAAAGGGGGGTTGGGGGCAGAACTTGGAGTTTTGGGGAGTCGGTTGTTTTTTGGCAGGGGGAGGGTTGTTTTTGGGGTGAGAGGAGTTTTTTGGGGAGGATAAAATTTAGGGTTGACGGAGGTGGTAGAATATAATAAAGGAAATATGCAAAGGAGGGGGAGGCCGTGGCGGCCGAAGAAAAGGTAAGGGAGATAATGGCTCGGTGCGGCGCTCCCTTGTGCGGGTTTTTAAAGTTTGAAAGAGTGGAGCCGCACCTTTTGGAGTGCAGGGCTAAAGCTAAAATCGACTTTGAGGCGAAGGCCGTTATTATGGCGGTTTTTCCTTATAAAATTGATAAAGATGTGCCTTCTAACCTTGCCAGATATGCAAGGTTGAAAGACTATCACAAAGTGGTGGGGGGTATTTTGGAGAGGGCCTGCGGGGAACTTTCCGATGAATTTGAGGGGAAAAGGTTTGTGTGGTTTGTGGACAATTCCCCAATTCCCGAGGTCAGTGCCGCGGCCTTTTGCGGGCTTGGAGTTGTGGGGGAAAACGGGCTTTTGATTCATGAAAAGTACGGCTCTTTTGTCTTTATTGGGGAGATTGTCACTGATTTAGAGCTAATTGAAACGGGGGCGGGGATAGGCAGGTGCGATGAGTGCGGCGCCTGCGCTGACGCTTGCCCTGCCCGCTGTATCGGCGGGGATAAAAGGGGTAAATGCATAAGCTTTTTAACCCAGAAAAAGGGGGAGCTGGCCGAGGGCGAAACAGAGCTTATAAGGCAGGGCGGGTATGCTTTCGGGTGCGATATTTGCCAGGAGGTGTGCCCCTGCAACAGAGATGTGCCCTTGACTTATATAGAGGAGTTTTTGGAGAGCGGGATATTTGTTTTGGATGAGGAGAATTTGGAAAGCTCGCGGGATAGGGCCTTTTCGTGGCGGGGCCCGGAGGTGGCGCGGCGGAACCTTGGCATAATATCGGCGGATTTTGGCAATAATAAGGGGGAAAAATAGCCAAGGGGTGAGATAATGCAGGTCGGCGATATTATGACAAAGAATGTGATAGCCGTCACTCCCGGGGACACAGCTTTTAGGGCCGCAGAGCTTATGACGAGCCACAATATCGGGGCGGTGCCTGTGGTGGATAACGGCGAGGTCAAGGGTATGCTTACCGACAGGGATATTGTGCTGCGGTGCGTGTCAAAGGGGCAGGACCCAAAGAGCGTTGAGGTGTCGGAAATCATGACGCCGGGTGCCCTTTTTGTTTCCAGCGGCCAGTCGGTTAGCGACGCCATTGACATTATGGCGGCGGAGCAAGTCAGAAGGCTGCCGGTGGTGGATAACGGAAAACTTGCCGGGTTTTTAAGCTTTGCCGATATCGCAAGGCAGAAAAACGACGCTGAAATCGCAAAGGCTATCAGCGAAATCAGCATGCCGTAAAAAGGGCAAAAAGAAAAGCGGGCGATTTTGCCCGCCTTTTTTGTTTTACGGGGATTATTCGATGAGTTTTGAAAAGAGGGAGTTTACCGCCGTTGACAGCTCTTTGTGCTCCTGTTTTTCAAGGGCGGGGTCGTTTTCTAAAATCCAAATTGATACCCGCTGGGCTTCCTTTAAGACGCGCATGTCGGTGGCGAGGTTCGCGATTTTCAGTTCGGGCAGGCCGTGCTGGCGGTTGCCGAAAAATTCGCCGGGGCCGCGGAGGGACAAATCCTGCTCGGCGATGATAAAGCCGTCGGTGGTGGAGCGCATGACCTCAAGGCGGCGGAGGGTGTCCTCCCCTTTTGCGTCGGAAATTAGGATGCAGTAGCTTTGGTGTTTGCCGCGGCCTACCCTGCCCCGGAGCTGGTGGAGCTGGGACAGGCCGAACCGTTCTGCGTTTTCCACTACCATTACCGTGGCGTTGGGCACATCAATGCCGGTTTCTATGACTGTGGTGGAGACAAGGAGGTCAATTTCCCGGTTTAAGAAGGCCCGCATGACCTGTTCTTTTTCCGAGGCCTTCATTTGGCCGTGGAGAAGGCCCGTTTTGTAGCCGGAAAAGGGGCCCCGCTCTAATTCTTCGGCGTATTTTACCGCCGAGATAAGCTCGGTGTCTTCGCTGTCTTCGATTAAGGGGCAGACAATGAAGGCTTGCCTGCCTTCGTGTATGTGCTTCTTTATGAAATTGAAGCAGCGCTGGCGCAGGTCCCCTGTGATTATGTAGGTTTTCACCTGCTGGCGGCCCGGGGGGAGCTCGTCCAATATGGAGATGTCAAGGTCGCCGTAGATGATGAGGGCGAGGGTGCGGGGGATGGGGGTGGCCGACATGACAAGGGTATGGGGGTTTTCACCCTTTGTGGCGAGGGCACCGCGCTGGGAGACGCCGAAACGGTGTTGCTCGTCGGTTACCACAAGGCCTAAAGATTTGAAGGCTACATCGGAAGTGATAAGGGCGTGGGTGCCCACCACCAAATCGATTTGGCCGGACTTTAGGGCCTCTTTTATCCTTCTTTTTTCCGAAAGGGTGAGGGAGCCTGTCAGCAATGCGGTGTTAAGCTTTGTTTTGTCTTCGAGCTTTTTGAAAAAGGCGTAGTGCTGTTCAGCCAAGATTTCGGTGGGGACCATTATGGCCGCTTGGTAGCCGTTTTTAGCCACAGTGTAGCACAGGGCGGCGGCTACCGCCGTTTTGCCCGAGCCCACATCACCCTGTAAAAGGCGGCTCATGGGAGTGTCGCCCATCATGTCGGAGATGGCCTCATCTATGCAGCGCTTTTGGGCGCCTGTGAGGGTAAAGGGGAGAAGGGAGGCAAATTCCTCGGCGTAATTTTGTGTTACTCTGGCGGAGTTTTCCCGCTTGCCTTGGATTTTCTTTGATTGGAGGGCTAGCTGCAAAATCAGGAGCTCTTCAAAGATAAGGCGGCGGCGGGCTTCCGTCACATCCTGCCATGTTTTTGGGAAGTGGATGCCGCAAAGGGCGTCATAGAGGGCGGGAAGCTTGTATTTTTCCCGAAGATAGGCGGGGATGGGGTCGGGGAGGGCTCCTTTTGCCTCCTTGAGCTGGGCGCGGATTATGCCTTCGATGATTTTGGTGGTCAGGCCCTTTGTCTGGCGGTAGATGGGGCGGATGTAGCGGGCGGCGCCGGCCTTTTCAAATTCGGGGGAGGTCATTTCCCTTATCAAAAATGAGCCTGAAACCTTGCCGTAAAAGAGGTATTCCTCCCCTCTTTTGAGGCGGGCGGCGGCATATTTGCTGTTAAAGATTGTGATTTCCATTTCATCTTGGCCGTCGCTGACGGTGGCCTTGTAAATCTTCATGCCGCTGCGGGCTATGTGCTCGGTGGGGGGGACTACTACTTTTGCGGCGACGCAGCAGGGGGTGTCAAGGGGGGCTTCCCTAATTTTCAGCGGGTGGCTCCAGTCCTGATAGATGCGGGGGTAGAAACGCAGCAAAGCGCCGACATCGGCAATGCCAAGCTTTTCAAATAGCCGGGCACGCCGTTCGCCGACGCCCTTTACATACCGTATACTTTTTGTTAAATCAAAAGCCATTATTATAAGCCCCCGTTGACCATGTGCTTCTATGCTGGCTTTTTGGAAGGCTGTAGGGTCATTCAACGGAAATGATGAAGTGGTAGATGGGCTGCTTGCCGTGGATGAGGGTCAGTTCTGTGTCGGGCCCTATTTTGTGCTTTATCTGGCGGAGGGCTTCCTGGGCATCTTCCTCCGTTACATCCTCGCCGTAGATTACCGATACGAAGGAGTGTTCCTTTTTGTAGATTTGCCTGAAAACTTTTACAGCTGCCTTGACGGGGTCTTTTTCCGTCAGTACCAGCCGGCCGTCGATAAGGCCCAAAATGTCGCCTTCCTTTATTTTAAAGACGCCTACCTGCGAATCCCGGGCGGCGTATGTCACTTGGCCCGTTACCACCCCTTTGAAGGCTTCCGTCATTATTTCTTTGTTTTCTTCGGGAGTGGCGGTGGGGTCAAAGGAAAGCATTGCCGATAGTCCTTGGGGGATAGTGCGGGTGTGGAGCACTATTACCTGCCGGTCGGCAAGTTCCACCGTCTGTTCGGCAGCTAAAATTATATTTTTGTTGTTGGGAAGTATAAATACAGTTTTCGCGGGGGTGGCAAGGACCGCTTCCAACAATTCCTCTGTGCTGGGGTTCATGGTTTGGCCGCCGCTGACGACATGGTTGACGCCCAAATCCTTGAAAAGTTCCGTAATGCCGCTGCCTGCCGCTACTGCCACAAAGCCGAAATCTTCCGTGGGGTCAACCCTCTGGAGTTTTTTCTTTTTGGTGGCTTCGGCGGCCGCTTCGTGCTGTTTTCTCATGTTTTCGATTTTAACGCTGATGAGCTGGCCGTATTTCAGGCCCGATTGGAGTGCATCGCCCGGGTTGTCGGTGTGGACATGGACTTTTATCAGTTCTTCGTCATCGGCCACCACTATGCTGTCGCCGATGGTTTGAAGGAAGTCGTTGAGTTCCTTCGGGGAAAGGTCGATTTCGCTGTCTCTTTCCACTATATATTCCGTGCAGTAGGTGAAGGTGATTTCGCCTTCCCATTCGCCGGCGGCGTTTCTTACTTCTTCCTCTTCGTCGGCATTGGCCGGGGAGGCGATTTCATCGTTTTGAATAATAATGCCCTCCTTGATTACAGAGTACATGCCTTCAAGTATTAGGACTAAACCCTTGCCGCCGGCATCCACCACGCCCGCCTTTTTGAGGACGGGGAGGAGTTCCGGGGTCATTTCAAGGGCGATTTTCGCGTGTTCAATCATGTGGGACATGACGGCTTCGGGGTCGTCGTTGACTTCGGCGAACTCCTGGCCCTTTTCGGCGGCTATCCTCGACACTGTGAGGATGGTGCCCTCCGTGGGGCGCATTACCGCTTTGTAGGCGGCTTCCACACCGATGCCAAAGGCTTTGGCGAAATCCTTGCCGCTTGCCTGGTCTAACCCTTTGAGGCCCCTTGAGATGCCGCGGAAAAGCAGTGAGAGTATTACGCCGGAGTTGCCCCTTGCGCCACGCAGCAGAGCGTTTGCCGTTATGTCCGCTATTTTTTCGACTGTAACATCGTTGTCAGCAGGCAATTCTTTTACAGAGGCGCCCATCGTCATGGACATGTTGGTGCCCGTGTCGCCGTCGGGAACGGGGAAGACATTGAGCTTGTCAACCTCGTGCCTGTGGCGGGAAATGTTGTTCGAAGCGGAAATTATGGCGTCCCGCAGGGTTGCTCCAGAAATCAATTTAATGCACTCCTTGAACTTTTAGTTTTCATGGGTTTTTATAAGGGTATATCTATACCATTTTATACTAATGGAAATATAATGTTACCATATTACACTATTTTCGTGACAATTTCAACCTTTTGAGGGGTATTTGAAGGAGAGTTTTTTGACCCTTTTGGCCCTGAAAACAAAAAAGGCCGGTGTTTGCCCCCAAAAAGGGAGCAAAAAAGGCCCTGGGTATGCTTTTTATTTGCAGAAGACATGCTTGCCGATGGTTGTGACTTGGGGGCGGGATTTTATCCATTGGTTTTTGGTTTTTGCCGGGTTGTAGTAGTAGATGGCGCCGCCGCTGGGGTCCCACCCGTTTATGGCGTCTTGGGCCGCCCGGTATGCCGAGTCCTCCACGGCTTGGTTGATGTTGCCGTCGGTCATGCAGGTAAAGGCTCCGGGCTGGTATACTACTCCCGAGATGGTGTTGGGGAAGGAGGGGTGTTCCACCCGGTTTAAAATTACGGCTCCGACTGCCACCTGACCTTCATAGGATTCGCCCCGGGCTTCGGCGGAGATTACCTTGGCAAGCAAAGTATAGTCGGCGTTGCCGTATTTGCCCGTTTTGTCGGAGCGGGCTTGGGTTTTGACGGTGCCGCTGCCGCCCGACAGGAAGCTGAAAAAGGGCGGCGCTCCCACAAAGTCCCCGGCGGGGCTTAATTTGCCCACAAGGGTTATTATAAATAGGTTTAAAAGGACAATTATCAGTATACTCCACATGAGTTTTAGCGTCTTTGGCATTTTACCACTCCCTTTTATGAAAGTTTTCCCCCGTAGAATTTATTTATCCCTGTCGAAAAAGGCGGGACGGGCGGCAATTTTTTCTTTGAGTCATTAAAGTATAAGCAAAAAGGGGGTATGGTATGAATTTTTACTGCCTTTTTAAGTTTTTTCGCATTTGCGCTTTTGCATCGGGGGATTTTGTGATAAAATAGGCTAAAAACTTGTGACGGTTTTGTCCTTTTTGTCCGGCGGGATGCCGCATTATATATGAAAGGGCGGTTTTTATGGATAACAGGGTAAAGGTAATCGCGTCGAGAATTAAGGGTATAAGGCTTCTTCAGGAGATTTCCCGGGAAGAGGCGGCAAAGGCTTTGGGGCTGTCTGTTGAGGAGTATGAGAAGTTTGAGGAAGGCCTTGACGATATACCTGCCAGCCTGCTTTATGAAATTGCCGACTATTACGATGTGGACCTCACCGAGATTTTAACGGGCGTGTCGCCAAAGCTCAAGGATGTATCCCTTGTGAAGAAGGGCGAGGGGCTTAAAGTTGAGAGATATGACCAGTATGAGTTTCAGAGCCTTGCCTTTAAATTTGCCAACAGGAAGATGGAGCCCTTTTATGTGGTGCTGGACCCCGACAAAGATCCCGATTTTGTATCCCACAAGGGGCAGGAGTTCAATTACTGCCTTAAAGGCAGGATGAAGGTTGTAATCGGGAAAGAGGAGTATGTTTTAGAGCCGGGCGACGCACTGTACTTTAATTCCATAAACCCCCACAAGATGCTGCCTTTGGACGGGCAAAAGGCTGAATTTATTACGATCATTACCATCAGATAGACTGTTTTAAGGAGATAGAAATGTATGAATTTGCTTGACAGGTTTTTGGAGCAGGTGGAGTTTTCATCATATGAGGAGTTCTGCAGGGGGCTGAAATTTAAGGTGCCGGAAAACTTTAATTTCGCCTATGATGTGGTGGATGTATACGCGGAACAGGACCCTGAAAAGCTTGCGATTGTCTGGTGCAACGACAACGGTGGTGAAAAGTTTATCACTTTCGGCGAACTGAAGAGACAGGTGGACAAGACCGCTAACTTTTTAAAAGGGCAGGGTATCAAAAAAGGCGACAAGGTTATGCTGATTTTGAGGAGAAGGTATGAGTTTTATTATTTTGTCCTTGCACTGTCGAAAATCGGCGCCATATATATTCCTTCCACCGACCAGCTTACCGAAAAGGATATAATTTATAGAAATAATGCCGCTTCCGTTAAGATGATAGTGGCGTTTAGCAGGGAAGGTATTTTAAAGAATGTGGAAGGGGCTGTGAAGGCTTCCCCCACCGTGGAAAGGCTGGTGCTGGTGGGCGGCGGCAGGGACGGCTGGGTTGATTTTGATGCCGAGGTTGAAAAGATGCCCGACACCTTTGCAAGGCCGCAAGGGGATGAGGCCACGAATAACGACGATATAATGGTGATTTTCTTTACTTCGGGCACGACCAGCATGCCGAAGATGACGGCCCACAATTTTATTTATCCCATTGCCCATATTGTTACATCGAAATATTGGCACAAGTCGGCGGACGGCGGGCTGCACTTGACTGTGGCCGACTCCGGCTGGGCTAAATTTGCTTGGGGCAAGCTCTATGGCCAGTGGATTTGCGGGTCTGTGATATTTGTCTATGACATGGACAAGTTTGACCCGGAAAAGCTATTGCGGAAGATTGAAAAGTACAGGCTCACAACTTTTTGTGCGCCGCCTACCATATACAGGTTTTTTATGCAGCAGGATTTGTCGAAGTTTGACTTGTCTTCGGTGCAGCATTGGACTACTGCCGGGGAGCTTTTGAACCCCGAGATTTTGCAGCGGTTCAAAAAGGTGACGGGAAAGAGCATCGCCAACGGATTCGGGCAGACCGAAACTATTGTGATGATTGCCGATTTTGAGTGGATTGAGCCCAAGCCCGGAGCAATGGGGCGGGAAACCCCGCTTTTTGAGATGGATATAATCGATGAGGATGGCAACTCCTGCCCTGCCGGTGTTGAGGGCGAGCTTGTAATCAGGAATGTGGATACCGCAAAGCCCATCGGGCTTTTTTGCGGGTATTGGATGGACGAGGAAGTTACAAAAAAGGTTTGGCACGACAATACATATCATACCGGCGATGTGGTTTATAAAGACGAGCACGGGTATTATTGGTTTGTGGGCAGAAATGACGATGTAATTAAGGCTTCCGGGTACAGAATCAGCCCCTTTGAGGTGGAAAGCGCCCTGATTGAGCATCCGGCGGTGGTGGAATGCGCAGTGACGGGGGCGCCCGATAAAGTCAGGGGGACTGTTGTCAAGGCTACCGTGGTGCTGGCAAAGGGGTATGAGGCCGGCGAGGAGTTAAAAAAGGAATTGCAGGAGCATGTCAAGACGGTTACTGCGCCCTATAAGTATCCCAGAATCATTGACTTTGTGGATGAGTTGCCAAAGACTATCAGCGGAAAAATTAAGAGGGCTCAGATTAGAAGTCAGGACAGGGAAAAGGCACTTTAGTAAAGGGGCCGTGTGGGAGCTCTGTTGCGGAAACTGTTGAGCAAAGCAAGATGGAGGGTTTTATGGTGAGCGAGGTTGTAATGGAAAAGGAAAAGAGAAAGGTGATTTTCAGCGGGATACAGCCCAGCGGGGAGCTGAATATCGGCACTTACCTCGGGGCTATCAAAAACTGGGTGGCTTTGCAGGAGGAATATGACTGCGTTTACTCTGTTGTGGACATGCACGCCATAACCGTGAGGCAAAACCCGGCGGAGCTGCGGGCCAGAACTTTAGAGCACTATGCCCTGTTTATGGCCTGCGGCATTGACATTGAGAAAAGCGTTATGTTTATTCAAAGCCATGTGCCGGCCCATGCCCAGCTCGCGTGGGTGCTCAACTGCTTTACCCAGTTTGGGGAGCTGTCCCGCATGACTCAATTTAAGGATAAGTCGGCGCGGCATGCCGATAATGTCAATGCCGGGCTCTTTACCTATCCCGTTTTGATGGCGGCAGATATACTGCTTTATCAGACAGATCTTGTGCCCATAGGGGAAGACCAAAAGCAGCATTTAGAGCTTGCCCGGGATATTGCCCAGCGGTTTAACGGCCTTTACGGGGAGACCTTTAAAGTGCCGGAGCCTTGTATTCCCAAAGTGGCGGCAAGGGTAAAATCCTTGGTTGACCCCACAAAAAAGATGTCGAAATCCGACGAAAACCAAAATGCCGTGGTGCAGCTATTGGACAAGCCCGATGTGGTTATGAGAAAATTCAAAAGGGCCGTCACCGACTCCGAAAGCCGCGTCTATTACGGGGAGGGCAAGGACGGGATAAATAACCTGATGGAGATTTATTCGGCGGTGACGGGCAAGAGCTTTGCCGAGATTGAGGCTGAATTTGATGGCAAGGGATACGGGGACTTTAAAATTGCCGTCGGGGAGGCCGTGGTTGAGATGTTGCGGCCCATACAGGCGGAGTTTGAGAGGTATATGAAGGATAAGGCTTTACTTGAAAAATGCTGCAGGGAAGGGGCCGAGAGGGCTGAATATATTGCCCGAAAGACCTTGGACAAGGTTTTCAGAAAGATTGGCTTTGTAAAAAAATAATGACGGGACTAAAAAATTTACGAGTTTTTTAACGAATATATAAAAGGAAGGGGTAAGTATGGACAGGGTGGCACTTAAAGAAAAAGTTTTGAGGCTGAAGAAGGAAAAAGGGGTGCTGATTTTAGCCCATACCTATCAGGTACCTGAGGTGCTTGAGGTTGCCGATGTTGTCGGCGACTCCTTTGCCCTTTCTGTTGCTGCCACAAAATATGAACACGAAACCGTTTTGCTGTGTGGCGTCAGATTCATGGCCGAGACAGTCAAGATTTTGTCGCCCGAGAAAAAGGTGATTTTGTCGGAGCTTTGGGCTACCTGCCCCATGGCATGCCAGATAGCGCCGGAAGCGGTGGCGGAATTTAAAAAGGAAAATCCCCATGTGGCGGTGGTGGCATATATCAATACCACTACAAAACTCAAAGCGGAGTGCGATGTGTGCGTGACTTCTTCCACCGCCGTCAAGATTGTGTCGCGCATGGAGGAAAAGGATATTCTCTTTATACCCGACAAGAACCTCGGCGCCTATGTGGCAAAACAGGTGCCCGACAAAAACATTATCCTTTGGGACGGGTACTGCGTTGTCCACAGCGGGGTGACGGAACAGGATATACTCAAGGAGAAGGAAAAGCATCCCGACGCCCTTGTGGCGGCTCATCCGGAATGCAAGCCCGAAGTGCTGGCTCACGCAGATATGATTGGGTCGACTTCCGCCATAATCCAGTTTATTGAAAGTACCGACAGGGATGTGATTGTGGCTACCGAGCGGGGCGTGGTGGACCAGCTGAAGCTCAAATACCCGGGTAGGGGGCTTTATCAGCTGGCGCCAGAGAAGATGACTTGCCGCAACATGAAGATGACTGACCTTGAAAGCGTATACAATGCCCTCAACGGCACCGGCGGCTCCGTCATTGAGATTGAGGAGGAGCTGCGGCTCAAAGCCAAAGGGTGCATTGACAGAATGATTGAGCTTGGAAGTTAGCCGGCAGGAAGGGTATTTGTATGGTTCATGAATTTTCCCGTACTGAAATGTTGATAGGGCCCCGTGGGGTAGAAAAGCTCGCCGGGGCTAAAGTGGCGGTTTTCGGCGTGGGTGGCGTCGGCTCCTTTACCGTGGAAGGGCTTGTGCGTGCCGGGGTGGGGCACCTTGTGCTCGTGGACGATGACTGCGTGTGCCTTTCCAATTTCAACAGGCAGCTTCACGCCGTGAGGGGTAACCTTGGCAGGCCGAAGGTTGAGGTTATGAAGGAGAGGATTTTGGAGATAAACCCCCGGGCGGAAGTTGTGACCTTTAAGGAGTTTTATCTGCCCGGCAGCGCCGACAGGCTACTCCAGGGTGGAATTGACTATATAGTGGACGCCGTGGATACCGTGACGGCGAAGTTAGATCTCATTGTAGAGGCGAAAAAGCGGGGTATCGATATTATCAGCTGTATGGGAATGGGCAACAGGCTCGACCCCACTCAAATTAAGGTTGCCGACATTTATTCCACTTCAATCTGCCCTTTGGCAAGGGTTATGCGTTCCGAATTGAGAAAGCGGGGGGTCGAGGAGCTGAAGGTTGTCTATTCCACGGAGCCTGCCTTAACGCCCATAGAAGGGGAGAGGGAAGACAATGCCCTTGAGACCCGGCCAGTGGGGTTTAAAAAGAGGCAGGTGCCGGGCAGCATTTCTTTTGTGCCCTCGGTTGCCGGGCTTATAATCGCGGGGGAAGTGGTCAGGGGCTTGCTGAAGAAATAAGGCGCCCTTCGGGGGGATTGTATGAGGGAACTGGACAGGCTGGCCGTTGAGGCGGCTTTGGATGAGCGGGCTCTTGAAAGGCTGATTGAGGAAAACGAAGGGCTCATTTTGGATTGCGCGAGAAAGGTTTTGAATAGGTATATCACAAAGAGCGACGACGAATGGTCGGTGGCTCTCGGCGCCCTTGTGCAGGCGGTAAGGTCTTACGACTGCGGCAAGGGGGCCTTTTTTAGCTTTACCCAGACCGTGATACGCCGGCGGCTCATTGACTATTTGCGGGAGCAGAAAAGGTGGGGGCGTGAAGTCTCGGTTGACCCTGCCCTTTTCAGCGCCGATAGTGAGCGGGAAGAGGATTTGGCCGTCAAGATAGAGGTGGGCAAAAAGATTTCGGAAAGGCCCGATATGTCACTGAAGCTGGAAATTGAGGCGGCGGAAAAGGATTTTTCCGAATATGGGTTTACCTTTTTTGACCTTGCGAGCTGTTCGCCAAAGGCCGAAAAGACGAAATCCGCCTGCGCCAAAGCCGTGGCGTGTATCATAAAAAACCCTATACTCTTAAATGAGTTGAAGGAAAATAAACAGCTGCCCATAAAGGCAATTGAAAAATGCGCCGGTGTACCCCGAAAAATTCTCGATCGCCATCGAAAATATATAATAGCGGCGACGATGATACTATCCGGAGAGTATCCCTGCCTTGCCGAGCATATGCGCTACATCAGAAAGGAGCTGGAAAAATGAAGGCTGTAATTGTAGGGTTTGACAAGGGCTTTGCGGCTGCCTTGACTGATGATGGCTGCATAAAAAAGGTGAGAAACAAAAACTATGAGATTGGACAGGTGATCGAGATGAAGGGTACACTTAAAAAGGCCTTTGTTTTGGCCGCGTGCGCGGCGGCCCTTGTCTTGGCCTTCAGCTTTGGGGCGTATGCCTATTTTGACCCCTATTCCTATGTGAGCCTTGACGTCAACCCCTCCATTGAGCTGACCCTCAACAGGTTCGACAGGGTTTTGACGGTGAAGGCGGTCAACGACGATGGGCTTGAGATTGTCAAGGACATAAAGTTAAGAAACAAGAAGATTGACAAGGCTATTGAAATTGCCGTCGATAAACTGACGGAAGCCGGGTTCTTTGACGGCGAGGACAGCGGCGTTGTGATTTCCGCTTCCGCGGGGAATGAGAAGCGGGCGGAAATTTTGGTCGATAAACTGCAGAAGAAGATTGAAAACAGGCTGGAAGAGCGCGAGCGCGAGGCTGTGGTTGAGGCCGTCAGCGTGGCGAAAGAAAGGGTCAAAGAGGCACGAGAGCTCGGCGTCACTCCCGGGAAGTTAAGGCTTGTGGAGAAATTGAGGGAGAGTGCTCCCGACCCTGACAGCATTGTGGTGGAGGAATGGGTGGACAAACCCGTGAGGGAAATAATCTCCGCCATGAGGGAGAACAAGGAGCAAAGAGAAAAGGCCGGGGAAGAGGACGGCGCGGCAGATGAGGAAAGCAGGCAAAATGCCGGCAAAAATGAGGAGTCCCGCGGTGAGGAAAAGGGCAGGAAAGACGGCGAAGGCGGGGCGGCCGGAAAGCCTAATGAAAAGGCCCGGGAAAAGGAAGATTCCCCGGTTTCCGAAAGCAGCGGGAAAGGCTCCAAGGGCAGCGACGCCAGAAACTCTGACTCCGGCGCCAATACGGGCGCAAGGGATGAGAGCCCGGCGGAGGGCTCCCGCGACAATGAGGGGGAAAGCAGGAATGATAAAGTGTTCACAAGTTCCAAGAGCCGGGAAGATGAGGAAAAGGATGCCGGCAAAGACAGGAAAGAGAATGACATCGAGAGTGGCGACAGAAACGGTGCCGGCAGCGTGAGCGCTCACAATTCCGGCGTAAATAAAGGGGGCGGCAATGCTTCCGATAGGCCAGAAAGTAACAATGCCGAAAAGGAAAAGGCGGCCCCAAAGGATGAAAATTTAGATAAAGCCGGAACCGGCGCGAACAACGCAAATGCCGCAAGGTTAAATGCAAAATAAAAATGGCCCGCTCCCTTTTCGGGGCGGGCTTTTTGCTTTGCATTAAGGCTTGCAAAGTAAATGTAGCTAAAAGGCCTGCCCTTTTTATAGGGCAGGCCAAAGTGTTGGAGATAACAAACCGGTTTTCCGTTGCTGTCGGCTTGAAAAACAGGTTTGTTAAAATAAGGGAAGCAAAGTTAGGTGTATTATTTCGCGGCCGGGGTTATTCATTTTCCATTTGGGAGATGAGGTCAACCCTTTTCTGGTGGCGGCCGCCTTCGAATTTGGCGTTTAGAAATTCGTCCACTATCATTTCCGCGATGGCGGGGCCGATTACCCTTGCGCCGAAAGCCAAAATGTTGGCGTCGTTGTGCTGCCTTGCAAGGCGGGCGCTGTAAGGCTCGGAGCACACTACGGCGCGGATTCCCTTGACCTTGTTGGCGGCAATTGAAATGCCGACGCCAGTGCCGCAGATTAGTATGCCTAAATCGCATCGGCCGGAGGCTACGGCTTCGGCCACTTTTTTGGCGAAAACGGGGTAGTCGCAGCTTTCTTCGCTGTCGCAGCCGAAATTTTCAAGGTCGTAGCCCTTTTGCTTCAAGTATTCCGATAAATGCAGCTTTAAATTGTAGCCCACATGGTCGTTTCCTATTGCTATTTTCATGTTTTATCCCTTTCCTTCTGCAGTTTGAAAGGCTTTCAATTTAACTTTACCACCCAAAAGGGAATTATGCAAGCGTAAAATCGACATTTTTTGTAGACAAACACGACTTTTTCTGTTATTATCTTATGGCAAAAAGGACATTTTTTCGGCATTAGAGAGAAATGGCTTGTTTTGATTAAAATTGGCGTGGGAATTGCCCTTCCTTGTGAAAATTTTGCCTGTTTGCCGCCCTATTGAGCGGGAAGGTGACGAAAAATTGCCCGGATTTTGCTGTCTTCATTTTTTCATGGGTTTGTAGGTATAAGGTGGGGCCGTTTCATTAAAGTTTGCCTTTGAAGGCATAAAAAATTGACTTTAGCTTGCTTTTATGACACAAAGATGGTAAAATATGGTGTGATATGGCTATTTCGGCCTTGTGGATTTTTTTACTTTGTATAAGGGAAGAGGTGAAAAAATGAAGGCTTCTATTGACAGGGACGGCTGCATCGGCTGCGGGCTTTGTGCTACCATTTGCCCCGAGGTTTTCCAGATGGCCGATGACGGGCTGGCTGAAGTGATAGTGGATGAGGTTCCAAATGAGGCAGAAGAAAGGGCTATTGAGGCCCGAGACAGTTGTCCGGTTTCGGTAATCTCTATTGAAGAGTGATATGCAAAACTCCCCTCAAGGTTGAGGGGAGTTTTGGTTTTTGTGGATTCGGGATTGCAGTATTGTTGGTATCAGGCTTGTTTGGAATTGACGCCTATTGGCTGAGTTTTGCTTTTTTGGCGCGATAGAATATAAAAATGGCTGCTGCGGTGAGGATTAAGGCGATGAGAGTGATGGATACTGCCAAAATTACTACATTGTTTAGGGAAGATGCGGGTTGGTCTTCGAGTAAATGGCTTGTATTGGCGTCTTTGTTGGTTTTCTTTACTCTTTTTGCAATGGTTTTATGGCTTTAGGCGTGCCTTCAGAGTTGAGGAGCTTATAACAAAACTATATATAATCTTAAATTTATAATTGCTGTAATAATTGAGTGTAGCTTTTTGGGTTGCGCTGGTTTTTGTGCTTTCATAGGCATTTGTAAGGGCCCTCCGTTTTTTCAAAAAGAAAGACCGCTATACGGCACCTGTTTAGGCACCGCATAGCGGTTTGCATAAGGATATTTTGTTTTGATTGGTTACTACGCCGGATTTAGGTGAGCACGCATCGCCTTTTGAAGGCAAAATGTTCCTTGAGCGTAGCCCAAGCCCTTACAGGTTTGAGAATGATCGGACAAGCGGAAAAAGATGATCATTTCCAGTGCTTGTGGGAGAAGTGCAGATCGCCACTTTTTGAAACGGCATAAAAACGATATTATTTTTTATCTTTCTCTAACTTTTTCATCTCATCAAACGAAATGCTAAATTCACATTTCGGACATTTAAAATAACTTGTTCTAAATTCCACATCGCCAGTGAGATGATTATCCCCAGCAGCAATCGAAAAATCATAGTTTTTTGCTTCAGGGGAATTTGAGTTTACAACAACACTATCATATGCCGTTTTTAACCGAGTTCCACACTCAGGACAAAAATGCTTTTTCCAGTGAACGTAGAAAGGATTTACTTTATAGATATAATGTACTGGTATCTTGTTCTTCATTCCTGTGTCCTCAACTGCATTATTTATTTGATCGGTGCAAGCAGTTATTTGTGTCAGCATAAAAATTATAGAAACCACTAATAAGCAAAGTAATTTCTTATTTTTCATGATTTGACATCTCTTTTTCTATCTGTTTCATTTCATCAATTGTGAATTGTCTTTTGCATTTAGGACACTGAAACTCTTTCCAAACAAACTTTACATTTCCTATCATATAATTGTCCAACGTATGAAAATTATAATCTTTAGCCTCTTCCGACTTAGAATTTATAATTCTGGATACTTTTATTATTCGCAATCGTTCGTTACAAGCCGGACAAAAGTGCTTTTTCCAGTGAACGTAAAACGGGGATTTGTAGATCCATTTTATATGTTGATACTTCATAACATTTCTCCCTACTGCGGTGGTTTTACCCTAAAAATAAATCCACCACCTACACCTAACGAAACATTAGGACTAAACTCAAAGGCTCCATCAAATATTCCTATAGTGGCTTCGGCACCAACAGAACAGAAATCTCCCGACACACCAAATTCAACTTGCCAACCGAATATATTAAGTTCAGTAGTCGCCCTCCCAGATGCCACTGACGCTTTTGCTTTTGCCATTAGACCAAACCCGTCTTGATATTTTAACCCTGCTTGCGCTGATGCCGTCAAAACATCTCCAACTCCTTTTAGTGATAGAGAGGAATCCTTGTTTCCAACACCAATTTTTCCTGCTGCATTTCCGCCGGATATTTTTGCAAAAGCCCCAACCGTGACCGAAGGATCTCCGCTTTTCGGATATACCTTTTGATCACCTTGCGCTCGGAGCATAATTTCACTATATCCAGCGGTGAGAGAACCAGAACCGATAAAAGGACCTTCTTGGAAACTGCCAGCAATAGTATTTGTGTTAGGACTAAAGAAGTTTGCAACAGGTTTAATTACATTATTGTTGACCCAATTAGCAGCATTTTTCACCCATTGTGCCCAACGACCGGAAGGATCACTCATGTTTACCGGATTATTGAAACAATAAGCAAATAAATTATAACCTCTAATATTCCCACCAACACCAGCAATTTCTCCATCCGCATTAATAAACCGACAAGTCTCAGGATCATAATAACGGCTGGATACATAATATAGTCCTGTCTCTACATAGTAGTAATAACCTCTGTATCTGATTGGGTTGATGTTGACTATGTGGGTTGTGGTTCTATTTGATTAACTTATCCAATAAAGCTTATATAGTTTATCATGTCATACTCAAAATTGTCAGTTAATGACAACGATATCTCTTTGCGCGTTGCACGCAAAAAAATCCCATTTTGCGTTAAAATTTATTAAAATCCGATTTTAAATTATTAGTAGTAGAAAGCATCAGTGCTCTTTATTTGACCATTAACTCTATCGCATTCGAATAATATTGAATAGCAATTTTTTTTTACAACCTAAAGAACGATACGATTCCTTAATACATGCAGATGTGAGCAGTATTTATTTAATCGACTTGCCGAATTGCGGGGTATTGGCAAGAAAAGATCGGAGAAATTTTCTCCGGTCTTTTCGTTTTCCTATTAGTCCTGTAACTTCGGTTAAATACAAAGACGAAGGGAGAATAATTCTTTATGAAGTATTCTCCCTTAGGGGAGATTTTGTGTCGGGTTGTAAGGCTGGTGTTAAATTAGGGTGTGCAAAAAAGCGATGAATTTGGGAGCCATTATGGCGTGGCCCCTTTCGTCGGGGTGGCATCCGCCGCCGTTGTCTTTTGAGTAGGCCAGCTTTCTGAAGGTTTCGTCCCAAGGTCTTAAGTTACTGTTGTGGTACAGGTCAAGGGTTGGGATGCTCCTTTTCCTGCCGATTTCTATGATTTTGTTGCTGATGGCCGCCAAGGGGTTGTTGTCGTCGCCGGTGTAGTATTCTACCCATGGGGTGGGGGTGACTAAACCTACCACTGCGAGGGGGTTTAGGGCGTAGAGGTTGTCGAGGGTTGTGTTGATGGCGCCGCAGATTGTGTCGGTGCCGGTGTCCGACGGGTTGCCGATTTCGTAGCCGTGGGCGGGAAAAACATCGTTGCCGCCGCCGAAAAAGAGGTAGACATCGGCGTCTTTGTCAATTTCCCTGACGCGCTGGTAGAAGGCTTTGCCTTCCTTTTCCATTTGTTTAAAGCCGCTGCCCGCGACGCCGTAGTTTAGTATTGTGATGCCTGTCCTTTCGTGGATGTAGTCAAGATAGCTTTTTTCTGTGATTTGGGGCAGGTGTTCCGTCAGGCTGTCTCCTATGGCTGCCAGTTTTTTGCCCGACCATATGCCGGGGGAGTCTAATTTAATTGACGGCATGTTCAGCCTCCTCTTTTTGTTATTTTTGTCTTTATGTGATATTTACTTTATAGCACTTTTCTTTTAAAAGCGCAACGGGTTTGGGAAGAAAATGAGCCCGTAAAAGGGGCTTTCCGAGGCTTTTGGGATGGGGTATATATAATTTGGGCTGTACAATTGATCTTATGAGCTGTGCGAAATGTGGTTATATATTATTTCCGCGGCTTGCTTTGTGGGAATGCGGCTTATATCAATAATATACATTATTATAACTTAATAAAATAAAAACCGCCAAGGGCTTTGAGCCGATGGCGGTTTTGCAAAGTCGCGGATATGCCCCGATGCAAAGAGAAGGAAAACTATCTCTTTGAGAACTGGGGTGCGCGGCGGGCGGCTTTGAGCCCGTACTTTTTGCGCTCCTTCATTCTGGGGTCGCGTGTAAGGAACCCTGACTTTTTGAGGATGGGGCGGAGTTCGCCGTCCTTGTACTGGAGCAGGGCGCGGGCAATTCCGTGGCGGATTGCGCCTGCCTGGCCAGTGACGCCGCCGCCAGAGACGCGGCAGAATACATCGAATTTATCCAAGGTCTGGGTCAGCACCAGAGGCTGGCGCGCAATGAGCTTTAATGTTTCCAGACCGAAGTAGTCGTCGATATCCCTATCGTTGATTGTGATTTTGCCGGTGCCTTCATAAAGCCTGACGCGGGCTACCGAGCTCTTTCTTCTGCCTGTTCCGTAAAAATAGGGTCTGGTTTCGTACATACCGTTTAGTCTCCTTCCTTAAACCTCAAAAGCTTCGGGCTTCTGGGCGGCGTGCTTGTGTATAGAGCCCTTGTAAACGCGAAGCCTTCTTCTGGCGTCCCTGCCGATTACCGTGTCAGGCAGCATCCTGTTGACGGCAAGGGTCATTGCCTTTTCAGGGTTTTTCTTCATGAGCTCGTCGTAGCGGACTTCCTTGAGGCCCCCGATCCAGCCGGTGTGGCGGCGATAGTACTTCTGGGTCAGTTTATTGCCCGTGAGTACCGCCTTTTCGCAGTTGATGATGACCACATGGTCGCCGCAATCAAGGTGAGGGGTGTAGATTGTCTTGTGCTTGCCGCGAAGCAGTGTGGCGGCCTTTGCGGCGACGCGGCCCAAAGGTTTGCCGGCTGCGTCGATGATGTACCACTTGCGGGTAATGTCCCCCGCTTTAGGCATGAAAGTTTGCATAAGTTTTTCCTCCTGTAGGTGATGCCCTAAATTTCGGGCAGTTGTAGTCTTTTTAATGCAGCTCAATGATAATAGCACAGCTTTTTGACGCTGTCAAGGGTAATTTTAATTTATGTTCGGGATTCTTTTATTTTTTAGCCTTTTTACCCTTTTTCTCCCGTATGCTCGGTTTTCATTTCACTTTTTAGGAGGGTGGATTTATAATAATTTATTTTTGGTTGAAATAAAATGGGTTATCCTTTATAATATTTTTACTTGTGTTTGAAAATTTGCTGTATTAGGAGAAATGAAATGGAAGCTTGGATTATCGAATGGGTTGAGAAATTAGGGTACCTTGGGGTGGCTCTGCTCATCGCCCTTGAAAATATTTTTCCGCCTATACCCTCGGAAGTGATTTTGACTTTGGGCGGGTATATGACTACAATTACTAGTTTGAATGTTTGGGGAGTGTCGGTGGCGGCTACTATCGGCTCCGTCGGTGGTGCGGTGCTGCTTTATTGGCTGGGGTTGGCCCTGTCGCCCCAAAGGATGGAAAAGATTATAAATAAGTGGGGCAAGTTTCTGCGGCTTAAGATGAGCGATATTGAAAAGGCTCAAAGCTGGTTTAACAGGCGGGGGAGTATTACCGTTTTCCTTTGTAGGTTTATTCCCATTGTCAGGAGCCTTATATCCATTCCCGCGGGGGCGGCCCGCATGAATATGGCAAAGTTTTTTATCTATACCACTTTGGGTACGGCTATTTGGAATGTGGTGTTGGTGAAACTCGGGGCTTTTGCCGGGGAGAACTGGCGGGTTGTGGCGGAAAAGTTTGACGCTTATTCCAATGTGGCCCTCATTGTGCTGGCAGTTTTGGGTGTTGCCGCAGTGGCAGGGTTTATCCTTTGGAGAAAAAGGAAGGAAAAGGGCGTAAAGGAAGGCAAAGAGGATTAAAAAAGGGAAAATGCTCCGTTGTGGGGCTGTCATTTAATTTTTTGGTGCATCCGGCGGCGTTTTTGGCGGAAAAGAGCCTTTCCTCCATGGAGGGGGACGGGTTTTGGGATAAAATTTGATGAAACTTGATACATAATGCCTTTCCCCGATGGGGGGAAGGCAATTTTTTTTGGAGTTGCTCATTTTTGTGCAACTCTTTTAGCTTTATGGCGATTTTTGAAAACAGAGCGGGGGTGGGAAGCTTGGGTAAACAGAAACTGACAAATAAGCAGTATTTGTTTTGCCTGTACTTTGCCCGCACCCGGGATGTGCGCGAGGCTGCGGCAAAGGCGGGTTACTCCCTTTTCCCGGAAAGCGCGGGGGTGAAACTCCTGCAGCGGGAGGAGATAAGGGAGGAGATACAAAAGCTGATCGCGGCGGAAAAGGGGCCGGTTTTTTCGCAGCTTGCCAAAAAGGGGTATGAGCGCCTGGCTTTCGGGTCGGTGGCCGACGCTGTAAGGCTTTTATTTGCCGGGGATGATTTTGACCTTGAGAAGTTAGACTGTATGGATTTGTTTTGCGTCGCCGAAATAAAGCGCCCTAAAAACGGGGGCATGGAGATTAAGTTTTTTGACCGCTTAAAGGCCCTGCAATGCCTTGAGAGGATGGAAGGGCCCGGGCCGGAAAAGGAGGGCAGCCCCTTTTACCTTGCCTTGGAAAAGGGGGCCGCGGCCGTCAGGGAAGGGCTGGACTTGAAAACTACGGCACCGATGGAGGGCGGAGCAGAGTGAAATTTGTCGCTTTTTCGCCAAAGCAGATGGTCGCTTTGACCTGGTGGTGCGAAAACAGCCCTTATAAAGACTACGACGCCATAATTTGCGACGGGGCGGTCAGGAGCGGCAAGACGGTTTGCATGTCCATATCCTTTGTGGCTTGGGCCTTTTATAAATTCAGCGGGCAGAGTTTCGCCATATGCGGTAAGACTGTAAGTTCTGTAAGGAGAAATGTATTGACCGGGCTTTTGCCTACCTTAAAGGAGCTGGGGTTTGGGTGCGACTATAAAGTTTCCCAAAACCTTGTTGTGATAAAGCGGGACGGAAAGGAAAACAGGTTCTACCTTTTCGGAGGCAAGGATGAGTCTTCGGCGGCCTTGATTCAAGGCATGACGCTCGCGGGGGTGCTCTTTGACGAGGTGGCCCTCATGCCCCGGTCCTTTGTGGAGCAGGCTATGGCCCGCTGTTCCGTGGAAGAGTCGAAGTTTTGGTTTAACTGCAATCCCCAAAGCCCCCTGCACTGGTTCCATGTGGAGTGGATTATGAAGGCCGAGCAAAAAGGGGCGCTGTACCTTCACTTTACCATGGACGATAACCCTTCTTTGTCGGAGCAGATGAAGAAAAGGTACGCTTCTCTTTACAACTGCAGCTTTTATGAGAGGTTTGTGCTGGGGAAATGGGTTGCGGCGTCGGGGTTGGTTTACCCCTTCTTTGACGAGAAAATACACTGCTGCGAGCCGCCCTTTGAGCCTTGCGAAAAATACTATATTTCCTGCGACTACGGTACCGTCAACCCTTCTTCCTTCGGGCTGTGGGGCAAAAAGGACGGGGTGTGGTACAGGCTTTATGAGTACTATTTTGACTCGAGAAAAGAAAATTACCAGCGGACCGATGAGGAGCACTACCGGGGGATAGAGAGGATTGCCGGGGTGCGCAAAATCGAGGCGGTGGTGGTGGACCCTTCCGCGGCAAGCTTTATAGCCGTTATAAACAAGTACGGAAAATTTAGGGTGATTCCGGCGAAAAACGAGGTCATTGACGGCATAAGGCGGGTGTCCGACGCTTTAAAGAGCGGCAAGATAAAGATTTGCAATACCTGCAAGGACGCCATTAGGGAATTTAAGTTATACCGCTGGGAGGAGAATTCCTTTAGGGACGTGCCCAAAAAGGAAAATGACCACGCCATGGACGATATAAGGTATTTTGTGTCAACAATCCTTGACCGGGAGCAGGGCGGGGGCGGCTTTTATGCCTTCGCGGCGGCCCGGGGCAGGCAGCTATAAACCTTTAAAGGGGTGAAGGATTTGAAACTGTTTGGGAGAAAAAAGGCAGAGCCGGCGGCCTTTGTCCAGACGGGAAGGGCGGTAAATTACCCCTTTTCCGACCTGATGGGCTATGCGCCCCTTGGAGGGCATGAGGCAAGGCTGTATGAGGCCTTGAGGGAGGCTGTGCCCATAATCGACGCGGCTTTGCTGAAATTGGTGCGCCTTGTGGGAGGCTTTGAGGTAGAGGCCGAGGACGAGGCGGCGCAAGGCGAGCTTGAGGATTTCCTCTTAAATGTCAAGGTAGGTCCTCTTGGCAAAGGGATACACGCTTTTATCTCCTGCTACCTTGACCAGCTGCTCACTTACGGCACGGCGGTGGGGGAAATTGTGCCTACTGCCAGGCGGGACAATATCGCCGCCCTTTACAACGTAAGGCTTGACGACATTGAGTTAAAAAGGGGGGACAATCCCCTTGAGGTCACGGTGTGCGCAAGGGATGAGGGCGGGAAACCGGTTCCCGTTAAATACCCTGACCTTGTGCTCATGACGGCGTTGAACCCTGAACCGGGGAAAGCCACGGGAGTGTCGCTGCTGCGGGGGCTGCCTTTTGTGAGCGGCGTGCTGCTGAAAATTTATAACACCATAGGCCTCAATTGGGAGCGGGTGGGGAACCTGCGGTTTGCCGTGACTTATAATCCCGGGAATGATCCCCTTGACAAGGCCTATGCAAGGGAGCGGGCCATGAGCATAGCGAGGGAATGGAGCGAGGCTATGCAGGCGGGGGCTTCCGGGCAGGTAAAGGACTTTGTGGCTGTGGGGGATGTGAGCATTAAAGTTATCGGCGCCGACAGCCAAGTCCTCGACAGCTCCGTGCCCGTGCGGCAGATGCTTGAGCAAATCGTGGCGAAATTGGGGCTGCCGCCCTTTATCCTCGGGGTAAATTGGTCCACTACCGAGCGGATGTCGAGCCAGCAGTCGGATATTTTGACAAGCGAGCTTGAGGCTTACAGGCGGCTGCTGACGCCCGTTATCGACAAAATCTGCAATACTTGGCTACGGATGCGTGGGTTCAGGCCCGGGGTCAGGGTTGAATGGGATGTCATCAACCTGCAGGACGATGTGGAAGGCGCAAAGGCGCGGCTGCTGGCGGCTCAAGCCTTTGAGATTGAAAATAGGCTGATTCACGGCAATAGCTGAAGGAGGGGTTTTGGTGAAGGACGGGTTTGTGCAGGAAGGGACAAAGGGGGCTTTGCTCCCTGATGAGCTGGAAGAAATAAACCGTTACAGCGTCAGGAAACTGGCGGAGGATGAGGTCTATACCTTTTCCCTGACACTTTGCGACAACGAAATAGACAGGGATTTTGAAAGGTTTTCGGTGGAGGCGCTGGAAAAGCTGTGCCGGCTATTTGTCGGCAAGACCGGGATTTTCGACCATAGCTTTAAAGGCTCTGACCAGACGGCGAGGATTTACAGGTGTGAGGTAGTGAGGGATCCGGGGAAAAAGACCGCGGCGGGGGAGGACTATGTGTGCCTCAAGGCCAAAGCCTATATGCCCCGGACCGAAAAGAACGCCGATTTAATCAAGGAGATCGAGGCGGGGATCAAGAAAGAAATCAGCATTTCCTGCGCCGTGGAGGAGGCTATCTGTTCTGTCTGCGGGGTAAATGTTAAGAAGGTGCGGTGCGCCCACAAAAAGGGGAAAAGGTATGGCGGCAAGGTTTGCCATGTGGTTTTAAACAGCCCTACCGACGCCTATGAGTGGTCCTTTGTGGCGGTGCCGGCACAGCCGAGGGCGGGCGTCGTCAAGGCGTTCAATATTGATAAAGAAAGAGGTGAAGCGCGGGTGAATGAGGTGCTAAAGACCCTGAAAATGGCCGGGGAAGAGGTAACTTTGTCCGGGCATCAGGCCGAGGAAATCCTCAAATACTTGGAAAGGCTGGAAATGGAAGCCGAGGCGGGCAGGGCCTACATCGAGGGGCTCAAGAAGGAGGTTGTAAGGCTCGCGGGGATTGTGTGGCCGAAGCTCTCCCATTCGGCGGTGGTGAGCCTTGCAGAAAAAATGGACATCGAGGAGCTGCGGGCCTTCAAGGCTGCCTTTGAGGCGGCTCAAGACGAGGTGATGCCCCCCATGCCCCAGCTTGCGAAGGCTGCGGCCGCCAAAGAGGCGGGGGAAAATAAGCAGTTTAAAATCTAATTTGAAAAAGGAGGATTTTTATGATGGTTTCTTTCAACGGAATCGGCGAGTGTGTCGTCACCTTTGAGGCTTTTGGCGACAACCTCAAAGGCAAGGTTGTCAAAATGTGCGCAAACGGTACCGTTTCGGAATGCGAGGATGGTGATTTGTTCTGCGGCGTGGCCGTGACGGACCGCGCAGACATTGCCGGGGTGCAGATTTCCGGCTATGTAAGGGTGCCCTTTTCGGGGACTGCCCCTTCGGTAGGGTACCGGAACCTTTGCGCTGACGGCAACGGCGGTGTGGCTTTGGCCGACGGTGAGGGCAGAAGCCTCTTGGTGGTTGATGTGGATGAGGACGCCGGAACTTTGGGCGTGATACTTTAAAAAGGGGGAAAGATTATGGCTTATTTTGATAATTTGCGGCTGGATAAGGGAATGTATAAGACCGGGCGGCCCTTTACCGCGGTGCTGGAGGAGATGGACCCTTCCGCTAACTACGAAGGTACCGAGCTTGGGGGGCTGGACGCCTATGAACGGCAGTTGAAGCGCTTTGACATTAAAGTCAGCGGGCCTAATTCCGATGTGGTGGAGAAATTCTTCAGGACTTCGGAAAGCGCCGCCCTTTTCCCCGAATATGTGGCCCGGGCTGTCAGAGCGGGGATGGAGCAGAACGACATTTTGCCCGCTATTGTGGCGACTACTACAAGGATAGAGGGAATGGATTACAGGACCATTACCTCTGTACCCGGGGAGGAGGAAAAGGAGTTAAAGAAGGTGGCGGAGGGCGCCGTTATTCCTTCTACCCTTGTAAAGACACAGGAGAATCTCGTCAGGCTCCACAAGAGGGGCAGGATGCTGGTGTCTTCATATGAGGCACTGCGGTTCCAGAGGCTGGATCTCTTTACCGTTATGTTAAAGCAAATTGGTGCCAATATTGCCACTTCCCAGCTCAAGGACGCTGTGGATGTGCTGATAAAGGGCGACGGAAACGGCAATGGGGCGGAGGTTATCAGCTTTGGCGAGCAGGGGAAGGTTACATACACCGATCTTATCAACCTTTGGAGCAAGTTTGACCCCTACAATCTGACCACAATCCTTGTGTCGCCTGACATTATGCTGAAGCTCCTTGAAATTGAGGAGTTCAAGAATCCCGCCACGGGGCTCAATTTCCAAGCTACCGGCAAGCTGACAACTCCTTTGGGAGCACAGCTTATCAGGACAAGCGCTTTGCCTGACGGGACTATGATCGGCCTCGACAAAAATTGCGCTTTGGAAAAGGTTCAGGCCGGGGATGTGATGCTGGAATACGACAAGCTCATCGACAGGCAGTTAGAGCGCACCGCCATTACCGCTGTCGCGGGATTTGCCAAAATATTCCCCGATGCTGTAAAGGTGATGGAGTAGTTTTTGTCGGGCGGGGGCGCACTTTAGTGCGCCCTTTGCTTTTAAAACCGTTTTTGGAGGGGCTTTATGATGGATTTGCAGAGTGTTTTTGACAGGTTTTGCCTAATGTCCGGCCTTGGGGGCGAGGAGGCGGCCCCATATATGGCCCTTTGCAGCGAGGCTTTTGCCGAAATTATGAAAAGGGTTAAAAACGGGGTGAATGTGGAAGCTGAAAAAGCTAGGCTGTGCGCTGCTGCGGCGGCCCTTGCCTTTTACCGGTATATAAAATACACCTCGGCCAGCGAAGGCAGTGTCAACTTCTCGGCAGGGGATGTGAAGGTGACGCAGAAAGGGGAAAGGGCTTTGGCTATGGCGCAAAAGGTGAGGGATGAGGCTTTGGCGGAAGTGAGCGACTTGCTGATTGACAAGGGATTTGTGATAAGGCGGGTGTAGCGATGAGGCTTGAGAATTTGATTTGCCGGGAACTTAAAAGGTATGGGCAAAAGGTGAAAATCCTCAAAGAGGGGGAGGAAATCGAAACCTTCGCCATAGTGACGCCTTTGAGGTATAAAAACAAAATGTACCTTGAGGGAACTTACACTTCCCTTGGGTATGTGGATCAGAGCCATTACCTGTATATCGGGCCTGCGCAATACGATTTTGAGGATATGGGCAAAGACATTGTCGTCAGCTGCGGGCAAGGCAGGTGTGTCGTCAAGAAATGCGAAAAGGTATTTTTCAAGGGCAGGCCCCTTTATATCTGGGCTGTGCTGCAAAGCAGCGGAGAGGAGGGGTAAAGGGTGCCGGATAGGCTTTTGGATGAGATTGTAAACCTGCTGTCGGAACAGTTGCCAGACATACGGTTTGTTAAGGGGTTTGCCGCGGAGGGGAAAGAGACTCCCCTTAAAAAGGTTACTGTGGCTGTGGAGGTAAGTTCCGCGGAATTCGCGGGCGGGCCCCTTGGAGGGTTTCTCGGCTGCAATGATAGGGGGCGGGAAATCTTTGGAAAATTGATGAGGGCAACAATAGGGTTTCGGATATTTGTGCCCCTTGATTTTGAGGGGGCGGACTGCCTTGAGGTTTTTGCCAAAATAGCGGAAAAAATGTACGCTTCCGCCCTTGGGGGATTTTGCCTTGAGTCGGTTTATAGCAGGGGGCTTTATTACGACAGAATAAACGGCGCTAAAGCCATGAGTGCCGGAGCGGTTTTTACCCTGTTTGCCGGAGATGAGGAGGGAGAATAATGGAAGGGTACGCTTTTTTGAGAGGGCAGGACATCTACATTGAAGTTGGCGGCAGGCGGATTGCCGCTGCCCAAAGTTATCGGGTGAGGTCTTTCAGGCAGCCGAATTTCGCCGGCTCCTACCTTGAGGGGGGAGGGACAGTCGTGCCGGGCAGTGTCAGGCATGAAATTGAACTTGAGCGGCTGTCGATACGGGATTTGACGGACTTTGTGGATTTTTACGATTTGTCGGGCTTTAATGTGGTGGTGAAAAAGCCCGGGTGTACCCTTTCCTTTGAGGGCTGCGAATGGGTTGAGATTGTGGAAGGAGCCGCCGGGAACGCCGGAGTGCTGGAAAAGGTGAAAATATTGTCGGCGAGGATGAAACGGCTGGAATAGGGGGGTATGATATGACGGTAAATTTGATGAGGTTTAAGGCCTTTGAGTGGCCCGTCAACCCGGAAAATGTGGAGGTGGCGCACCTTCTCGGGGAAGGCGGGGGGATGGTGCGCCTTGTGAGGGGCGACGGTCTCTTTTACGGCAGGGACGCCGAAAGGTATTTTGCCGACCTTGCGGGGCTTGTAAAGGATAGTAGCCCGGGGAGTTTGTATCTGCCCGGGGTGGGGTACTTTGAGGCAGTGTTAAAACGGGTTTCCCTGCTGGGGGAGCCGGGGGAAAAGGCTGTGCGGTACTCCTTTGAGTTTTGCGAGGCAAGCCCTGCTCGAGAGGAGGGAGAAGGGTACTATTTCCCCGATGAGGATACTTCCCTTTGGGAGATTGCAGGTTTATTTGATATGAAGATAGATGCCATGGTTTCACTGAATCCCGAGATTAGGAACCCTTCCTTTGTCAAGGCGGGCACAAAAGTGAGGGTAAGGTAAGGGGGGATAAAATGGATACCAAACTGTTCGGCGGGGATTTTGCCCTTGATTCCCGG
>JAKOXU010000086.1 GCA_029780875.1 Bacillota bacterium
CGACAACAGAGAGGGAATCAGGGACGAATTCATCATTCCCTTCAACAAATGCATCAAAAAGGTGTCTGAAGACATCGAAAACATGAAGTTTAATACTGCCATTGCCGCCATGATGTCCCTCCTCAACGACATATACGACAGCAAGAAGATAACAAGAAGCGAATTTAAAATAATCCTCCAGCTTCTCAACCCCTTTGCACCCCATGTAACCGAAGAAATTTGGTCAAGGCTCAATTTCGGCGGTATGATTGTAGACCAAAGCTTCCCAACATACGACCCGGAAAAATGCATTGACGAAACCATCGAAATCGCCATCCAAATCAACGGCAAGCTAAAGGGCAGAACCAGTATTCCTTCCGGCTGCACAAAGGAAGAAGCCCTCGCCGCCGCAAAATCCGAACCGGCAATTGCCGAAGCCCTAAAAGGGCTCACTGTCATAAAAGAAATCTATGTGGACGGCAAGCTTGTAAACTTTGTCGCAAAATAGCCGCCAAAAGGACAATTTATTCCATAAACGCTGTGAAAAAGAGAGTAGGCAGGCCTCGGTACCCAGAGAGGTCGTGTTCCGACAAACCGGAGCTGTAAGCACGACTGTATCGACAATGCTGAAGTTCACTTTGGAGCGGTGCGGCTGAACTAAAAGTAGGTCGCGACGGTTGACCCCGTTACAGGTCGACGAGTGTTTGCTTTGCAAAAACTTGGGTGGTACCGCGGAGAATTGCCTTCGTCCCATGTGGGATGAAGGCTTTTTCATATTTACTATTTTTTGAGGTGAAGCCATGAGAGAGCAGCTGAATATAATCAAACAAAAAGCAATCGAGGAGCTAAAAACCCTTGATACTCCAAAACAACTTGAGGAATTCAGGGTAAAATACCTCGGCAAAAAGGGTGAACTGACAGCCATCTTAAAGCAGATGGGAAGCCTTTCAGAAGAAGAGCGTCCCATCATCGGCAAACTGGCAAATGAAGTGCGCCTCTTTTTGGAAGATGAAATTGAGTCCAAATCTAACCAGCTCAATTCCCTTGCCTTGGAACAAAGGTTGAGAGAAGAAAAAATCGATGTTACAATCCCCGGCAAGCGCAGAAGGATTGGGGCTATGCATCCTCTTTCCATTGTGCAAAAGGAGTTAGAGGAAATATTCATCGGCATGGGCTTTGACATTGTGGAAGGCCCCGAAGTGGAACTCGACTACTACAATTTCGAAGCCTTGAATATCCCCAAAAACCACCCTGCAAGGGATACCCAAGACACCTTCTATATCACAGAGAACATACTCCTTCGCACCCAAACCTCGCCGGTACAAATTCGCACAATGGAAAAGAAAAAGCCTCCCATAAGAATTATCGCCCCCGGAAGGGTTTACCGCTCCGACGCGGTAGACGCCACCCATTCACCCCTGTTCCATCAAATAGAGGGTTTGGTGGTGGACAAAGGAATAACCATGGCGGACTTGAAAGGCACACTTGACACCTTTGCGAAACGCCTATACGGGGAAGACGCGAAACTCCGCTTTAGGCCTCACCATTTCCAATTCACGGAACCATCCGCTGAAGTCGATGTCATGTGCTTTGCCTGCCACGGCGAAGGCTGCCGCCTGTGTAAGGGCGAGGGCTGGATTGAAATCCTCGGCGCCGGCATGGTACACCCAAAGGTACTCTCCATCTGTGGCATTGACCCCGAAGTTTACAGCGGCTTTGCTTTCGGTTTAGGATTAGAGCGCATAACCATGCGCCGCTACAACATAAACGACATCAGGCTCCTTTTCGAAAACGATGTCAGATTCCTGCGGCAATTCTAATTTTCAAGGGAAGTAGAGGAGAAGTATTATGAAACTATCCAAGAAATGGCTTAACGATTTCGTAAAGATAGACATACCTTCAAAAGACTACGCCAACGCCATGACCATGTCAGGCTCCAAAGTGGAAGGCTTTGAAATTGAAGGCAGCGACATAAAAAATGTCGTAGTGGGCAAAATCCTGTCGGTTTCCAAACATCCCAACGCAGACAAGCTCTCGGTGTGCATGATAGATGTGGCAAGGGAAAAGCCTTTACAGGTCGTCACCGGCGCCACAAATATAAAAGAGGGGGATTTGGTCCCCGTCGCTTTGGACGGCGCCTTTTTGCCTGACGGCAAAACCATCAAAACGGGCGAGCTTCGCGGCGTTTTGAGCGAAGGCATGCTTTGCTCGATATCAGAACTTAACCTCACAAAGCACGATTTTCCCGATGCAGTTGAAGACGGCATTTTCATTCTTGACAAAAGCTGCAAAGTCGGACAAGACATCACAGAGGCAATCGGCCTTAATGATACAGTCTTTGAATTTGAGATAACCTCAAACCGCCCCGACTGCCTGTCGGTAATCGGTCTCGCACGGGAAACTGCCGCCACATATAACCTGCCTTTTACAGTACCTACGCCGAAAGTCAAGGGCAGCAACGGCGACATCAGTGACTATCTGCGCGTCACCATTCAAGACAAAGACCTTTGCAGCCGCTATATCGCCATGATGGTCAAAAATGTGCGCATAGCCCCATCCCCAAAATGGATGAGAGAAAGGCTCCGTGCCAGCGGAGTGCGCCCTATCAACAACATAGTCGACATCACCAACTATGTTATGCTTGAATACGGCCAGCCCATGCACGCTTTTGACTACCGCTTCATTGAA
Source organism: Bacillota bacterium (assembly GCA_029780875.1). Classification (GTDB taxonomy): domain Bacteria; phylum Bacillota; class Clostridia; order Oscillospirales; family Acutalibacteraceae; genus JAKOXU01. The sequence goes on from JAKOXU010000086.1 coordinate 2,668, forward strand.
GGCGGTCATATTATAGTCCGCCGAG
>JAKOXU010000004.1 GCA_029780875.1 Bacillota bacterium
CATCCACATCTTCGGCACTAAAGGCGATTATCATGTTTTGACCGCCCAGTACATAAGACGGGCGCAGAAGGAAGGGGTATCCCAGAGCTTCGGCGGCAGACAAGGCCTCTTCCTTTGTGAAAACGCAGTAACCGTCGGGTTGTTTGAGGTTAAGTTCTTTCAAAAGCTTATTGAATCGATCCCTGTCTTCGCAGATATCAATGCTGTCGGCGGAAATGCCAAGGATGTTGACGCCGCGTTCATACAATTTCTTTGCCAGTTTTATTGCTGTGCCGCCGCCAAAGGCAACAATGACACCAACAGGTTTTTCTATTTCGATGATGCTCATTACATCATCGATGCACACCGGCTCAAAATAGAGCCTATCGGCAGTGTCAAAGTCGGTGGACACAGTTTCGGGGTTGTTGTTTATTACTATTACCTCATACCCCATTTTCCGCAGTGAATTGACGCAGTGGACGCAGGCATAGTCAAATTCTATGCCCTGCCCGATGCGGATGGGGCCGCTGCCCAGCACAACTATGCGCTCTTTTTGGCTTCTTTCTACTATGGGAAGGACTTCGTTTTCCCCGTCACCGTGAATAGAATAGAAATACGGGGTTTTGGCTTCAAACTCGCCGCCGCAGGTGTCAACCATTTTATAAATAAAGGGTTTGTTCTGCGCTATTTCGTCGATTTTTGTCAGTTTGTGTAAGAACCAGCGATCGATTTTTGTGATGGAGTTGATTTCGTCTATTGAAATGCCCCTCTTGATGGCTTCATAGACGACAAATAGCCGCTCGTCGGTAGCCTTGTGGAGGAGATTATATATTTCCTTGTCTGAAAGATTTTTAAGTTTGGGCAGATTCAGGTCATTCATGCCGATTTCGGCTCCACGCACTGCCTTTAGAAGGGCTTCTTCAAAGGTGTCCGCAATAGCCATGACTTCACCGGTGGCCTTCATTTGGGTGCCAAGCTCTTTGTTGGCGTAGACAAACTTGTCAAAGGGCCATTTGGGGAATTTAACGGCTACATAGTCAAGAGTGGGCTCAAAGGCGGCAAAGGTTTTCTCGGTAACCACGTTGGGGATTTCATCGAGGGTATAGCCCAATGCAATTTTGGTTGCAACCTTGGCTATGGGATAGCCCGTTGCCTTGGACGCCAAGGCGGAAGAGCGGGATACGCGGGGGTTTACTTCGATTACTGCATATTCCATTGAGTCGGGGTTTAAGGCAAACTGACAGTTGCAGCCGCCCTCTACTCCTAAAGCGTCGACTATGTCCAGTGCGGCGCGGCGCAGCATCTGGTACTCTTTGTCGGCAAGGGTTACGGCAGGGGCTATGACAATGCTGTCGCCTGTATGTATGCCTACCGGGTCAAAATTTTCCATGGAACAGACAGAAATGCGGTTGCCAAGGCTGTCCCTCATTACCTCAAACTCAATTTCCTTCCAGCCTGCAACGGAACGCTCTACCAAGACTTGATGAATCGGGGAAAGGGATAGGCCGTTTCTGACGATTTCGATGAGTTCTGATTCATTATGAGCCACGCCGCCTCCGGTACCGCCCAAAGTAAAGGATGGGCGGATAATGACGGGATAGCCGTTTTCTTCGGCGTAGGATAGGGCGGTTTCCACATCGTGGGCAATGACTGAGGTGATTATTGGCTGGCCAATGCTTTCCATGGTTTTTTTGAAAATAAGCCTGTCTTCGGCTTTGTCAATGGTTTCAGGAGAAGAGCCCAGAAGGCGGATATTCATTTTTTCTAGGAAGCCCTCCTTGGCAAGCTGCATGCAAAGGTTAAGCCCGGTTTGGCCTCCAAGGCCGGATAGGATGCTGTCCGGGTGCTCTTTTTCTATAATGCGTTTTATTGTAGTTAAGGTTAGGGGTTCAATATATATGTGGTCGGCCATTGAGTTATCGGTCATTATTGTCGCAGGGTTAGAGTTGACAAGCACCGTTTCAATGCCGTCCTCTTTGAGTACGCGGCAGGCTTGAGTGCCGGCGTAGTCAAATTCTGCGGCCTGGCCTATGACTATTGGGCCCGAGCCGATAACAAGCACTTTTTTAATATTCTTATTTAACGGCATTTTTATCTATCTCCTCCAAAAATCTATCAAACAGGTAGCCGGTATCTTGAGGGCCTCCACAGCCTTCAGGGTGAAACTGTACCGTAAATATGGGTCTTTCAAGATACTGGATGCCTTCGCAGGAAAAGTCGTTGGTATTGATGAACCAGAGTTTTGCCTTATTACTGTCGATACTGTCGGTTTTAACGGCATATCCGTGGTTTTGGCTGGTTATATAAGTTCTGCCTGTCAGCAAATCTTTGGCGGGCTGGTTTGCACCTCTGTGTCCGAATTTCATTTTTTCTGTTTTAAATCCGTAAGCGAGGGCTAATAGTTGGTGGCCGAGGCATATTCCGAAAATCGGTATGTTAAGCTTGATGATTTCTTTAAGGTTATTGATAACTTCAGGATTCTTTGCTGGGTCGCCTGGCCCGTTTGACAGCATTATGCCGTCGGGGGCAAGACTTTTTATTGTTTTTACGGTGGCATTGTGGGGCAAAATTGTGACTTTGCAGTTGCGGTTCAGCAATTCCCGAACAATGTTTTCCTTATAACCGAAATCAAACAACGCTATGGAGTATCTGCCTTCGGGATTGAGCACCGTCATTTCATTAACGGACACGCTTTCTACGGCTTCGTTAACTGTGAAAGCTTTTATTTTGTCAAGGTCGGCTTTTTCAGGGTTTCGGGTTATCATTCCGTTCATTGTGCCTTGTTCCCGTAAAATTTTTGTCAGCTCACGGGTGTCGATGCCGTAAAGCCCCACGATATTCTGCTCCTTTAAAAATGTGTCAAGATTGCCTTTACTGCGAAAGTTTGAAGGCTCTTGACACCAATGTTTTACTATATATCCGCGGGCTGATACGGTTTTTGCTTCAAAGTCCTCGGGAATAACACCGTAATTGCCAATGAGGGGAAATGTCTGCAGGATTATCTGTCCGTAATAGCTTTTATCTGTCAAGGTTTCAAGGTAACCAGTCATGCCGGTTGTAAAAACAATTTCTCCTATTACCTCACCGGCAGCGCCAAATGAATACCCTTCAAAAATCCTTCCGTTTTCAAGTACCAAATATATTTTTTCCTGCACTGTAAACCCCTCCGTTGATTTTCCGTTAGTTTTCATATGTTCGCAATATTTTTTCGGCAACTTCCCTGCGCGAAATTCTCATGTCCATTGCCTGTTTTTCGATGTACCTGTGAGCTTCTCGCTCCGTCATGGACAGGTGGGATATGAGAATGCACTTTGCCCTATCTATTATACGGATATCTTCAATTTTTTGAATAAGTTTTTTGTTTTCGCTTTGCACAGCTTGAACTTTTTTATGAGTTGCCTGAGCAAGCTTTATGGCGTTCCAAAGAAGCGCCCGGCTTATGGGCTTTGCAATGGTGATTACGCCATAGTTTTCTACCTTTTCCGATATTTCGTCAAAGTGTTCTGATTTTACTATCAATATTACTTCGGTAATGCCCTTGGCTGCAATATTCAGGGCAAGGTTGCCGCCAAATTCGTCGGGCAGGGGCGTGTTGATTACACATAGGTCAAAGTCTCTTTCAATGAGAAGCCGTCGAGCTTCTCCCGCATTTGAAACGGTGGTAATGTCACAGACGGATGCTTCGTTTAGAATATTTGTCAATAGTGCCGTGCTTTTTTCCGAAAAGGAAACGAGTAGTGCACTGTCCATCTCTTTACCACCCTTCTGTGCGGTTTAACAATTAAATCATATTTAAACAGTTATCCTCATAGAATCCCCTTTTACCTATATCTTTGCTGAAATCCTGAAACTCCTTATGTTTTATATTGTTATAACTTAAAAGTAAGGGCTCTGGCAAGACTTTTTTTACAAAATCCGACTGTAAGGCAAGTTTTAGAGCTTTTTCCAGGTTTTCGGGCCTGCTATTTGGCTTTTGTTTTATGTTGCCAAGGTCATTGTCTATCCTTTCAATCAGGGTAATTTCACTTTCCATCCCATCTATACCCGCTGCGATGATTAGGGATAGGGCAATATATGGGTTGGCGGCAAGGTCGGGAGAAACGATAGTTAATTTTAATTCATCCTTTGTATCCGTATATTTTGGCATTATTATTCTTGTAATTGTATCGGGCTCTTCAAAGAGTTGCTGCCTTGTATAGGAATTGGGCAGAGGGTTAAGAAATGCTGTAATTTCAGGTATTCTTTGCAGGACTCCGGCGATAAAACTTTCGGCTTGGTGCAGAAATTCATCCTTACTTAACAATATCACATTTTCCCTGTCTTGTGAAAGAGTCAAATTTAAATTTATTCCGTTTCCGTTTGAGTCAGGCAATGGCTTCGGGGCAAATGAAGCGTAAAGGCCGTTTCTTGCAGCAATGGTTTTTACCGCTGTCTTGAAGGTTACAATATTGTCGGCGCATTTTAAAATATCGGCGGATTTAAGCTTTATCACATTCTGTCCCGGACCTTTGCCGTGGTGAGAATTTTCCGGCTTTATACCCATTTCTTCAAGGCAAAGGCAAATTTCACGCCGGATATTTTCGCATTTATCCAAGGGAGCCACATCCAAGTATCCCGCATTGTCAAAGGGAATGGATGTGGGCTCTTCCTTTTCGTTTGTTTTAAAGAGGTAAAACTCGCATTCCGGGCTTATGCTGCAGTCAAGACCCTTTTCATACAGGCGGATGAGGGTATCTTTTAGAATTTT
>JAKOXU010000029.1 GCA_029780875.1 Bacillota bacterium
AACAGCCTGCAGACTGCGGCTTTGAAAAGGGTCTTACATAATGTGATTGACAACGAGCTGACGGAAAGGCAAAAGGAGATCGTGATGCTGTATTATTTCAACAATAAGAATATCCTTGAGATTAGCCGTGAATTGGGGTTAAATAAGTCCACGGTTTCCAGACATTTGCAAAGGGCCCGGGATAAAATAGAAAGAGTTTTAAGGTACGGTTATTTTCCCATATGGAAGGAGGTAGTTTAAAGGAGAGGGGGCTCCCCTCTCCTTTTTGGGTTTATATTCACTTTGGGGTTTGTCGAAAGGAATATTTGAGTGTCGGGAAAAGCGGGGTGATTTCTTATCGGGGGGTATTTGAGTTATTGGAGGATATAAAAAACTATTGATATATTTTGTAAAGGTAGATGTCCACGATGCAGGTGGAGTAGTTGTCCTGTTTTTTGGCGGAGATGTTGACCTTTATGGAAAAGGTGTCTTTTTTTGCGGTGATGGTGCTCATCCTGTCTCCGTCGTAGTCGTCGTAGTTAAGGGAAAAGTTTTCATAAGTTTGCATATGGTTTTTGTAATAATCTATGACCTTGTCGTAGTCTTCCTCCGCGAAAAACTCCACCCAGTCGGCCTTGTCAAGGGTTTCATCGGAGCCAAGCTGCCGCTGGTTAATAATGATGCCGGAAGGATATATGGGGGCGTCGTTTTCGGGCCAGCCGGGAGACAGTTTTTGGCCCTTGACGGCGTCGTTACTGCAGGAGACAAGGAAAATCAGCATAAATAAAAAGGCAAGGAGGGTTAATTTTTTCATCTTCTTCATCCTTTCTTGAGGGGGTTAGGGCCCGCTTATAAAGGTGATTTGGTTATTGTTATGGGGTTTGGGGTACTTTTCGGGCAGGACTGATTTTGCGGCCTTTGTGGTAATTAGAGCTGTCCCCTGTTTTTGAGGGTAAAGACTTTCAGAACCGCCGCTTGGGTTTTGGCATCGGCAAGGGTGCCTGACAACACCATGTCCACGGCCTTTTCAAGGGGGATTTTGATGACTTCCAAAAACTCGTCGTTGTCGGGTTGGGGGTCGCCCTCGGTATTTACCTTTGCAAAATACATGTGTATTATCTCGTCGCAGTAGCCCGGAGAGGGGTAAAGCTGCCCTATAAAGCGGAATTCCTCGGCTGCCGCGCCTGTTTCTTCCAAAAGTTCTCGTTTTGCGCATTCAAGGGGGTCTTCTCCCGGAGAGAGTTTACCTGCCGGGACCTCCAAGAGCTCCTTTTTGTAGGGGTAGCGGTATTGGTTGACAAAGAGCAGGTGATTGTCATTTGTCAGGGCGGCGATACACACCCCACCCGGGTGCTCCACCACTTCCCGGGTGGCGGGTTCGCCGTTTGGCAGCTCGATTTCGTCAAGGCGCAGGTTGATGATTTTGCCCTTGTAGAGGTATTTTTCGGTTTTGGTCTTTTCCGTTAAATCCATATTGTCTTCCTTCCTTGGGAGGGGCTCCCGAATTGTTATTATAGTATTTTCAGGTTCATATATTTTTATGGGGTGATTTGATGGAAGGGATAGTAAAGGCGCTGGCTTTTGATTTCGACGCCGTGGAAAGGGCGGCTTATGCCTTGAGGGGGAGGTATCCCTTTTTACGGGCAATTGCCGGGGAGGGTTTTGGCAAGCGGAAAAGCCTTGCCTTGTCTGTCGGGAATGGGTCGGACAAGGTCCTCTTTGCCGGCGCGTGTTGCGGGGACGAGGCTGTGCCCTCCCTTTTGCTGCTTAAATTTACCGAAGATGTTTGCGCGGCCCTTGACGACGGGGGCTGTTTTTTGGGGATGGATATAAGGCGGGCCTTTCTTGACAGGGAAATTGTATTTGTGCCCGGCGCTATGCCCTCCCATGAAATGGACAGAGGGGCGAAGGGCGCCTTTGGCGGGAAAATAAAAAAATATGTTGGGGATAATAGCTTTATAAAAGCGGGCAAGGGCTCTTCCTATTGCAAAAAGGGGTGCTGCCCAGATTTTGACGCAGTAAAGGAGGCTTGCAGGGGGCAGGATTTCAGGCATATTGTTGTGATTTGCGGCCCGGGAGAGGCTGTTTATTGGGATAGCGGGGAAAAAGACCCTTGCCGAGCGCAGTTTATGGCGAAAATTTTGACGGCCTGCAGCGGGTATTGGCTTGGGGAGAACCTCGGCTGCTGTCCCTTGATTGATTGGTTTGCAAGGGAGACGGGGCGGCCCGGGTTTCTTGTTTTGGCGGGCAGGGGAAAAAGCCTTAAACTGCCTGAAAATTTTGAGGGGATATATAAGAGAGTGGCGGAAATGCTGCTGCTGGCCGCGGTGATGTAAGGTCGCTTTTTTTCCGAAAGCCGGGGAAACCGGCTTCGGAATTTATTGTTAAAGGAATGCCTTATTTGATTTTACTACAAATTTTGAGGGGAAACAAGAAAAAGCCTTTAATTATTGCATTGGAAGCCGCAAATCGATATAATAGTACAAGGAAAACCTTTTAGCGTATTTTGTTCAAAAAACAGGAAAAAATTTAAGGGAGCTGAATAAGATGAGCCTCAAAAATCGGGTCAAGTTGAAAATCGGCGGAACCGAGCTTGTCGTGCTGTCTGAAGAGTCCGAGGAGTATGTCATTGAGATTGGGCAGGAGGTTGACAGGCGCATTAGCAGCCACCTTACCGTCAATCCCCATTTGTCCGTTACCACTGCGGCGTTGCTCACCGCCCTTGATTTGTGCGATGAGTACCGGAAGTCTACCGCTGCGCAGGACAATTTGAGGGCACAGATGAAAAATTACCTTGAGGATAGCGCAAGGCTCAAGATTGAGGCCGATGAAGCTCAACGGCAGATTGAAATGCTCAAAAAGGAGTTAAGGGATTTAAGGCAAAGGTTTAATGTCAGATAAGGATTTTAATTTGGAGGTTTTGGCTCCCGCCGGCAGCTTTGATGCCCTTGTGGCGGCGGTGCGTTCCGGTGCCGACGCTGTTTACTTGGGGTTAAAGGAGCTGAATGCCCGGGCAGGGGCGGAAAATTTTGATTTTGATTCCCTCTTGGCGGCGGCGGAATACTGCCGGGAGAGGGCTGTTAAGGTATACCTTGCCCTTAATACCATTGTCTTTGACCATGAGGCGGGCAAGGTTTTGTCGCAAATTAAGGTTGCCTGTGACGCCGGAGTGGACGGGATAATTGTTCAGGATTTGGGGGTCGCTTCCCTTGTCAAGGAGGCGGCGCCCGAAATGCGGCTGCACGCCTCGACACAGATGTCTGTCCACTCCCCCGCCGGTGCCCGGCTTTTATATGAGATGGGATTTGACAGGGTAGTGCTGGCGAGGGAGCTTTCGGAAGAGGAGATTGGGGAGATTGTGTCCTCCTGCCCTATTGAGTGCGAGGTCTTTGTCCACGGGGCCCACTGTATGTCGGTGTCGGGGCAGTGCTATATGAGCTCCCTTTTGGGGCAGAGGAGCGGCAACCGTGGCCAGTGCGCCCAGCCTTGCCGCCTGCCCTTTTCCGCCGACGGGACTTTTGCCCATGATTTGAGTTTGAAGGATTTGTCCTTGATTGGGCACCTTTCGGAAATCCGGGATTTGGGCGTTGTGAGCGTAAAGATCGAAGGGAGACTCAAGCGGCCCGAATATGTGGCGGCGGCCGTCAGGGCGGTAAAGTCGGCAGTAGAGTTTGGGCGGGCGCCGAAAGAGGAGATGGAAAGGCTCAAGGCCGTATTTTCCCGCTCGGGGTTTACCGACGGGTACTTTACCGGCAGGCGGGGGCCGGACATGTTTGGCATTCGGCAGAAGGAAGATGTGGCAAGGGCCACGGAAAAGGTTTTGGCCTCCATCAGGGCTGAATACAAGGGGGAAAATCCCCTTGTGCCGGTGAGAATTAATTTTGAGGCGAAGATGGGAGCACCGGCGGTGCTTTCGATTTCCGACGGGGAAAACTCTGTGACGGTAAAGGGGGGAGTGCCGGAAGAGGCGCGCTCGTTGCCCCTTGATTTTGAAAGGGCAAGGGCGCAGCTTTGCAAGACGGGCGGCACGCCTTATTTTGTGGAAGGCTTTGAGTGTGAGTTAGAGCCGGGGCTGGCGCTGACCGCGGCGCAGTTAAACGAGCTGCGGCGGCGGGCTTTGGAGGAGCTGGCAAGGGAACGGAAAAAAGCAAGGCCTATTCCCTGTCGCCTGCCCGCCCTTGAGGTTGAAAAAAGGCTGGGGGATATTGAGCCGCGGCTGCGGGTCAGGGTGCAGGGGATTGAGCAGGTAAGCGATATAATGAAGGGGGCCGAGATTGTCTTTGTGCCCATTGACGCCGGGGAAAAGGGCATTGCCGATTTGATGGACAAGGGTTACTCGGTCGGGGTTGAGGTTCCCCGGGCGGTTTTTGGGATTGAAAAGGCGATTGGAAAAAGGCTTGAAAAGCTGCGCGCCCTCGGGATAAATGATGTGCTGGCTAACAACCTTGGGGCTGTGAAGTTAGGGCTGGATTTTGGTTTTAAAGTGCACGGCGGGTTTGGGCTGAATGCGGCAAACAGTTTTGCCGCAAGGTTTTTGGAAAAGTTGGGGCTGTGCGACTGCACTTTGTCTTTTGAGTTAAGGCTCGATCAGGCAAAGGATATTGGTGGCTCTATTGGAAAAGGAATTGTGGCCTATGGGCGGCTGCCCCTTATGCTTGTGAGGAACTGTCCCCTTTCAAGGATTGGATGCGCCGGGTGCGGCGGGAGAGGCTACTTAACCGACAGGATGGGGAAAAAGTTCCCTGTTATGTGTTCGGGGTTTGGGTTTAGCGAGGTGCTAAACTGCGTGCCGCTGTATTTGGCGGATATCCGTGATGAGCTTTGGGCTTTTGACTTTTTGATGCTGCACTTTACCGATGAGGGGAAAGATGAGGCGGCAAAGGTCACGCGGCAGTATCTTGAGGGGGGCGAGCCCAAAAAGGAGGGCTTTACCCGGGGGCTTTATTTTAGAGGCGTAAAGGATGGGAAATAATATGGATAAGGTTTTGAGGATAAAAAGGCTTGACGAAAGGGCGCCTTTGCCAAAGAGGGCGACGGATGGGTCGGCGGGGCATGATTTGCACGCATTGATCGATGAGCCCCTTAAAATAGCGCCGGGGCAGCTTGTGACGGTTGGTACAGGGCTGGCAATTGCCTTGCCGGACAGCGGGTATGTGGCCCTTGTCTTTGCCCGGAGCGGGCTGGCCGTAAAGCATGGGATTGCCCTGTCCAACGGGGTCGGAGTCATTGACAGCGACTACCGGGGGGAGATTAAGATAGGGCTTTGCAACCTTGGGAATGAGCCTTATACCATTCAGCCCGGGGAACGGGTGGCGCAGCTGGTGGTGGTGCCGGTGTGCTGCCTGCCCCTTTTGGAAGTGGACTCTCTTGAGGAGACTGCTCGGGGACAGGGCGGGTTTGGTTCTACCGGTAAGATTTAAGTTGGGAAGGGAATTTGCATGGAGCTTGTTTTGGCGTCGGCTTCGCCGAGGCGTGCCGAACTGATGAAATTGGCGGGATTTAAGTTTTTGGTGGCGCCTTCCGCGGCGGATGAGGGGCTGCCCGACGGCGTGGAGCCTGAAAAGTGGGCTGTCATTTTAGCCGAGAGGAAGGCCCTCGATGTGGCGGGGCGGTTCCCGGAGGCTGTGGTTGTGGGCGCCGATACCATTGTTGCCTGCGAGGGCAGGGTGCTGGGAAAGCCTCGGGATAAAGCGGAGGCGGCCGAGATGCTGGGCTTTTTGTCGGGGAAAAGGCATCAGGTTTTTACCGGCGTGTGTATCGTGAGGGGCGGGCTGAAACGGAGCTTTTGCTGCTGTACCGATGTTGAGTTTTATCCCTTGAGCGAGGATGAGATTTGGGATTATGTAAACTCCGGGGAGCCCCTTGACAAGGCGGGGGCTTATGGGATTCAAGGCAAGGGGGCGCTGCTTGTCAAGGAGATTTGCGGGGACTACTATAATGTGGTGGGGCTGCCCATAGCGATGCTGTGCAGGGAGTTAAAGGAGATGGGGGTGCAGGGTTGAGGCGGCAGGAGGTGCCTTGGCTGCAATTGCCAGAGGAAGTGTGAGAATTTTTGATTATTTGTATTGACAAAACTTGAGTAAATGTATTATAATATGCTTCGCGTCTTACATGTATTATGATTATGGCGGCATAGCTCAGTTGGCTAGAGCATTCGGTTCATACCCGAAGTGTCGTTGGTTCGAATCCGACTGCCGCTACCAATTATTACGATATTTTTTTCAGGGCCCGTTGGTCAAGAGGTTAAGACACCGCCCTTTCACGGCGGAAACAGGAGTTCGATTCTCCTACGGGTCACCACATTCAAGCAGAAAACAAACAGGTGCCTTTTTGTTTTCTGCCTTTTTGATTTTGGGCGCATAGCTCAGCTGGTTAGAGCGCTTGCTTCACACGCAAGAGGTCACAGGTTCGAGTCCTGTTGTGCCCACCACGCCTGCGGCGAAAGTTTCTGCCGCAGGCGTTCTTTGTTTTTTGGGCTTGCGTGGGGCGGAATTTTGCTGGAGGACAATTGATAATCTTTATATTTTAGCCTTGTTTTTTGGGCTTTGGCGGTTTCAATGGGGAAATTTATAAAAACGAGCATATAAATCAAGAAAAACCTCACAAATATTGACAATAAGTGCTTGTTTTTGTATTATTATGGCAACATACTACTGACAAGGTATGCCGATATGATAAATTTAAAGAAATTGAACAAGGTTTTGCCGGTTGCAGTATGCATTTTAGCGGTGGCTGTGCTTTATATATTAATAGGGTGCCCTATAAAATATTTTACCGGGCTGTCTTGTCCCGGTTGCGGAATGACACGGGCTTATTTTTCACTCCTGAAGCTTGATGTTAATAGGGCGTTTTATTACCATCCGTTGTTTTTTTTGGCTCCCTTTCTTGTTTTTTTACTTTTTAATAAGGGGACTTCACTCCGGTATAAAAAAATAAAAAATTTCTCCCTCCTTGTAATAATTTCAGCTTTTGTAGTCGTTTATTTTATTAGGTTGCTCAGTGGCGATGAGATTGTAAACTTCGGATATCCTAAATTCCTTGAGGATTTTAGATACATTAAGTCATTATTGGAGGGTACGATATGATAGCACAACGCAGCTTGGCAGAACTTATTATCTTTTCTATCTTGACATGCGGCATTTATAGTATCGTTTTTTGGTGGGGCTACACAAATGATATTAACAGGGTCTGCGAGGGAGACGGGCAAGAGAGCCCCAACTACATTGTGGTTATTCTGTTGAGCATTGTAACCTGCGGATTTTACATGTGGTATTGGTACTATAAGCAGGGAAACCGCTTGCAGGCCATTGCCCCCAAATACGGCCTTACCTTTACCGAGAATGGGACTACGGTGCTGCTTTGGATGCTGTTGGGCTCCTTGGTCTGCGGTATTGGTTCGTTTGTAGCTTTTCATATTTTGATTAAGAACCTGAACGATGTTGGACAGGTGTATAACGCAAGGATAATAAATAGGCAGGTTCAGATGTAAAAATGCAACAATACAGGCCCGGCTTTGCGCCGGGCCTTTTTGTTTTTGGGTTATTTACAGTTTTTTGGTGGTGTTTTGAGGGCATATAATGAAAAACCATAGGGGCATTAATCCCCTATGGCTTTTTTATTTGTGTTTTGCTTTAGAGTTGGTTTTGGGCTTGGCAGAGGCGCCAGTAGGCGCCCTTTTTCGCCATGAGTTCCTCATGGGTGCCGGTTTCCACTATCTTGCCTTTGTCGATGAACATTATTTTGTCGCAGTTTTTGATGGTGGACAATCTGTGGGCCACGATTATGGAAGTCCTGCCCTTTAATAGCTCCATCAGGCCCGCCTGCAGATGGCGTTCCGTCTTTGTGTCGATGGAGGAGGTGGCTTCGTCCAAAATCAGGATTTTGGGGTCGGAAAGCAAGGTTCTGGCAAAGGAGATGAGCTGTTTTTGCCCTTGGGAGAGGCGGGAGCCGCGCTCCCTCACTTCGGTGTAGTAGCCCTTTTCGGTTTCGGCTATAAAGTCGTGGGCGTGGACTGCCTTGGCGGCGGTCTCTATCTCTTCGTCGGTGGCGGTGAGCTTGCCGAACCTTATATTGTCGGCGACGGTGCCGCTGAAAATAAAGCTGTCCTGCAGCATGACGCCCATCTGGGAGCGCAGGGATTTTAATGTTACCCCTTTTATATCCTGGCCGTCGATGAGGACTTGGCCATCCGAGATGTCGTAAAAGCGGCTTATGATGTTGACGATGGTGGTTTTGCCGGAACCTGTGGGGCCTACAAGGGCCACGCTCTCCCCCGGGTTTATCTTGAAGCTGACATTGTCAAGGACTCTGACGCCCGGCTCGTACTCGAATACCACATTTTTAAACTCTATCTCGCCCTTGATAGTGGGCAGGTCCACGGCACCGGGGGCGTCGTCGATGCCCACCTTTTCGTCCATGGTTTCAAAGATGCGCTCTAAATAGGCGATGGTGTTTACAAAGTTATTGTAGATGTTGGCGATGTTGATTATGGGTTGCCAGAAGCGGTGGGTGTACATGCCCATGGCCAGCACTACCTCAAAGCTGACGGAAGGCACCATGTAAAAGACGCCCACGATATATACTACCGAAAAGACCACTTGGGAGATGATTTCCACCGATGACCAGACGCTTTGGGTGATGTAGATGGCTTTCATCCATACTTTGCGGTAGCGTTCAATCAGGCGGGCGGCGATTGATTTGTTTACCTCTTGCCTGTCGAAAATCTGGGTAACGCGGATGCCTTCGATGCTTTCTTGGAAAAAGGCGTTTTGGTTGGAGCTGGCGTTGGAGACCGTCTGCCACGCCTTTCGCTGGGCCGGCTTTATGATGAAGATTATGAGGATGACTATTGGCAGGCCCGAGAGCACCACGAGGGCAAGGCGGGCGCTGACTTGGAACATGAAGATGGCGATGAAGAAGACATTGAGGAGTTCCACCACGAGGTTTATAAGGCCGTTTGAGAACATGTCGGCCACATTGTTTATGTACTGCACCACACGGACGAGGATTTTGCCGTGAGGGCGGTTGTCGTAGTAGCTGAAGGGCAGCTTTTGCAAGTGTTCAAACAGGTCTTTTCTGATGTCGTAAATGACGCTTTGCCCCACATTGCTTGTGATGTAGCCCTTGATGGTGTTAAGGACGATGTTGATAATGACGGTGAGGGCCAGAGCGCCCGACAGCAAAAAGAGGAGATTTAGGTTTTTGTTGGGGACGGCCTCCCCCATTGCGTATTTGATGATGAGGGGGCCGCAAAGGCCGATGACGCTTGCCAAAATCGACATTATCAGCGCGGCGATCATCTTGCCCCTATATCTTTTCACATAGACAAGGGCGCGCCTGAAATGGGTGAGCCTAAAAGGGGACTCTAAACTTTCGTCAATGTCATACTTGTTGCGGGGCATAGATTTCACCTGCCTTTACTTCCTCGGTGCCTGTTTGGAGACAGTTAATTTCGTAGTAGTAGCCGCGTTTCTTTAACAGCTCTTCGTGGGTGCCTCTCTCTATTATTTTGCCTTTGCCCAAAACTATTATCCGGTCGGCGTTTTTTACCGAGGCTATCCTTTGGGCAACGATCAGCTTTGTGCAGGGGAAGTCAAGGCTGCTGAGCTGTTCGCGGATGTATTCCTCGGTTTCCGAGTCTAGCGCTGAAGTTGTGTCGTCCAGCATGAGGATGGGCGGGCGGATGGCAAGGGCTCTGGCTAAAGCTATGCGCTGGCGCTGCCCGCCCGAGAGGCCCACGCCCCGCTCCCCTATTATTGTTTCGTATTTTTCGGGCAGGCGTTCGATAAACTCCGCCGAGTCGGAAATTTCGGCAAAGTGTTCCACATCCGCTTCCGGCAGGTCGATGTCGCCGTAGGCTATGTTGCTGTCGATGGTGTCGGAAAAAAGAAATACTTCTTGAATTGCCATGCCGATATTGCTGCGGAGGGTGGAGAGTTTCCAGTCCCGGATATCTACATCGTCTATGAGTATGCGGCCCGAGGTGACATCGTAAAAGCGGGCTATGAGGTTAAAGAGGGTGGTTTTGCCCGAGCCTGTTGAGCCCATGATG
>JAKOXU010000049.1 GCA_029780875.1 Bacillota bacterium
CACTTCCCGCACTATTTCCTCGGCCAGTTTGGGATTCTTCATAAGGGCGGCGCCCGCTTTGTTGCCCACGATTTTGGGGGTGGGGCAGCCCATGTTGATGTCGACAATGTCGGGGGAAAAGTTTAGGACGATTTCCGCCGCCTTGGCAAATATCGCCGGGTCGTCGCCGAAAAGCTGGACGGCGATGGGGCGCTGGAGGTCGGTGATGTCGATTAGCTCCCGGGTTTTTTGGCTTTGCAGCACCAATGCCTTGGTGCTTACCATTTCCGTAACGCATAAGGCGGCGCCAAAGCTTTTGCAGGTTTCCCTAAAGGCTCTGTCGGAAAAGCCCGCCATGGGGGCAAGGGCGGTTTTGCCTTTGATTTCGACATTTTTTATGAACATGGGAACACTCCGTTTTGTTGTTGTAGATAGCAAGGGGGTCGGGGTTTCACAACCGATTGTGCAGCATTACTTTTTTGTACCTGTATGTAACAGTAGCCACAGTGATGCAAAGGGTAAGAAGGAGAATAACGGCTCCGCTCTTTGTAAAAATTATAGGCACAACGCCAAGAGATAGATTTCCCGCTGTATGAAGCAGTACGGAGCCAAATACGCTGCCATTGCTCATTACATAGAGTAAAGTTATTAGGACGGAGAACATGACAGTGTATAGAAAATATCCTAAAATTGCGGGAATATAACCAAAAGAGGTCAGGGCATTTTGTGTTGTACCCTTTATGAGAAATAGGGGCAGGTGCCAAAATGACCAGATAATGCCCAGCAGAACGGCGGCTTTAAGTGGAGATAGGTATTCCAGCATCTTTTTAAGGGCAAATCCACGCCATCCTGTCTCTTCTCCCAGTGGCCCCATAAAGATAAGTATATACACAAAAGCGATGGGGATGAACCATAAAGGAAACTGCATTTGAGGAAGAGTGCCGCCTGAAAGATAAAAGATAAGGCATGAAACCGCCGAAACTAAAGGCATGACTAAAAAGATAAATAGCAGCCATTTTACACCGATATGAATCTTCAGCAGTGATTTTAGCAATGAATATACTTCTGCCTTTCCGCCGAAGATGTATGAAAAGAAAAAACCGGCTATGGATGGGACAAAGGTTCCCGCGGTTATGTAAAAATTATAAGAGAGAATCATAGGGATACCATGATTTTGCATTAGAAAGGCAGGAACCCACAGAAGCCAAGTGAAAAAAACAGTGACTATATAGAATAAAATGACTTCATATCTTAATTTGCGGCTGTCCGTCTGTTTCATTTAATATCCTTTCAACAATGCTCCTGAAAAATTCTATTGCGCCTTTTATGTCCTTTTCGTTCGGGTGCCCTTTGGCGATTCCGCCGATCAGTTTAAAGGGCCCGAATGTGTCATAGCCCCTGCACCCGTAAACCCCGATAAGGCGGCAGGACTTTTCTTTTATTGCCTTCTTTATTTCCCTTGTGTAGTTCATTTTGACGCCATAGGTGTTTATGAGGAATGTGGGCTTGTTTTCCGGGAGATAAGCTTTGGCAAATTCTATGACCTTTTCGCTGAAATTGGCAAAATAGGTGCCCGAGGCAAAGCCTATTATGTCGTAACCCGACAGGTCTGCCTTCTTACACTTTGTTACATCAATGAGTGTAATATCCCAAAGCTCTCCGATGGCGTCGAGGAGCTTTTTTGTGTTCCCGTGATGGCGGGAATAGTAGGCGATGGCGATTTTCATATGGGTTGCTCCTGTTTTTTAAGCTGTCGGATAGATTTTGGCTTGAACTTTGGCTGTGTCAGATTGAATATTTGTCGATGAGGTTTAGTTCTTCCTCGGTAAAGGTAGTGTTTTCGACAGCCTTTATGTTTTCCATGATTTGGGAGGGTTTTGATGCTCCGACAAGCACGCTTGTGACCTTTCCGTCGCGCAAAATCCACGCAAGGGCCATTTGCGCCAAGGTTTGACCCCGCTCGGAGGCGATTTTTTTGAGCATTTTGATTTGCTCAAGGCGCTGCGGGGTGATGGAGCTTTCCTTTAAGAAGCGGCCGTCGGTCCTTACCCTGCTGTCTTCGGGGATGCCGTTTAGGTACCTGTCGGAAAGCAGGCCATGTTCCAGAGGAGAGAAGACAATTATGCCTTTACCGAGCTTTACCGAAGTGTCTTTAAGGCCGTTTTTCTCGATAGTCCTGTCAAGTATTGAGTATCTGTTTTGGTTGATTACAAAGGGGCATTTTAGTTCCTCGAGGATTTTGGCGGCCTTTTCAAGGGTCGGGCCGTCGTAATTTGAAAGGCCGACATAGAGGGCTTTGCCGCTTGTGACGATTTGCGACAGCGCGCCCATTGTTTCTTCAAGGGGAGTGTTGGGGTCCATCCTGTGGTGGTAAAAGATATCTACATAGTCGAGGTCCATTCTTTTTAGGCTCTGGTCGATGCTTGCCATCAGATATTTGCGGCTGCCCCAGTCACCGTAAGGGCCTTCCCACATGTAATATCCCGCTTTTGTGCTGATGATCAGCTCGTCACGGTAGCTTTTAAGGTCTTCTTTTAGGATCCTGCCGAAATTCTTTTCGGCGCTTCCGCCCGGGGGGCCGTAGTTGTTGGCCAAGTCAAAATGGGTGATGCCGTTGTCAAAGGCAGTAAGGCACATGTTTTTCATATTTTCGTATGATGCCGTATCCCCGAAATTGTGCCAAAGGCCGAGGGATACCGCGGGAAGCAGCAGCCCGCTTTTCCCGCAACGGTTGTAGGCGATGGCTTGATACCGGTTTTTGTCTGCAATATACATTTTGGCAACCTCACTTTCCATTGATTTTATATTTTGATGGGTTTGATGGGCAGTTTTGGGGTTAGTCGATGGGGAGGGTGGCTTTGGCGTTGAGGTCAAGGCCGGCGCGCACGCCCGACAAGTACTCATAATAGGCTTGGGCTCCTACCATGGCGGCGTTGTCGCCGCAAAGCTCTAATGGAGGCATGTAAAGCCGCCAGCCGGCGTCGGTACATATTTCCGCCATTTTCTCCCGCAGCCTTGAGTTTGCGCTGACGCCGCCCGCCAGAACTATTGTCTTGTGGCCGCGCTCGAAAGCGGCGCGGGAAAGGGTGGATGTGAGGATGTCTACCACCGCTTCCCGAAAAATGGCGGCCATGTCGGCGACGGGGACGGGCTCGCCCCTTTGCTTAAAATTGTGGATGTAGTTTATGGCGGCGGTCTTGATCCCGGAAAAGCTCATGTCGTAGCCCGGCATTTTGGGGCGGGCAAAGGTGAAAGCTACGGGGTCCCCGCCCTTTGCAGCGGCGTCGAGGTGGACTCCGCCGGGGTAGTCAAGGCCTAAAGTGCGGGCAACTTTGTCGAAAACTTCTCCCGCGGCGTCGTCACGGGTGCGGCCGATGGTCTGCATTTTTGTGTAGTCGGCCACTTCTATGATGTGGCTGTGACCCCCGGAGGCTACAAGGCAGAGAAAGGGGGGTGTCAGCTCTTTGTGGGCGATGTAGTTTGCCGCGATGTGGGAGCGAAGGTGGTGGACCGGAATGAGGGGCAGGTTCGCGGCAAAGGCGAGGCCTTTTGCGTAGTTTACCCCTACGAGCAGGGAGCCGATAAGGCCCGGGGCGTGGGTTACCGCTACGGCGTCTATGTCGTGTAAATCGGTGCCGGCGGCGGATAGGGCTTGGTCCACGACCGGGACTATGGCTTCGGTGTGGCGGCGGGAGGCGATTTCGGGCACTACGCCGCCGTATATGACGTGCTCTTTGACTTGGGAGGCAACGACAGAGGATAGGACTTCGCGGCCTTCCTTCACTACCGCCGCGGCGGTTTCGTCGCAGGATGTTTCAATGGCGAGTATTTTCATTTGGGTTGTCCTTTCTGTTGAGGATAATGGGGAGGCAAAAAGGGATTTATAAGCCAAGATTTTTTGCCCCCGGTAAACTTATTTCTATCTGTAATCTTTATGCTTCCTATGCGCTCATGCCGCGCGGGCACATACTTTCTCATGTGAGAAAGTATGCAAAGAACACAGGGGGGAGGTGTTTCGATTCCCCTCCCCCCTTGACCCCCCACCGCAACGACCAAAGGCTGCCGCCTTTGGAAACCGCCCTGCTTTTAGCTTTCCGTTCTAAATAGGTTGGGGGATTTAATGAGCTTGTGGGAGATGGGAAAAAATCTGACTTCTGACTTCTAAATTGGGAGATTTCTCGACTTCGCGCCGGCGCGCTTCGCTCGAAATGACAGGTCAGAGGTGAGGGGGAAGTATTAGGGGATAGAGGAGAGATAAGGCTATAGCATTTTCAGCATTACAATGCCGTCTTCGATGGGGTGGGTGTAGAGGTTTTTCCTGACGGCGGCCTTTTCAAAGCCGTGCTTTTCGTAAAGGGAGATGGCGGGACTGTTTGATACCCTGACTTCAAGGGAGATTTGCCCGATGCCCTTTTCCTTTGCGAAATCGAAAAGGCTGGTGAGCAGCTTTGAGGCGATGCCTTGGCGCCTGAAATCGGGGTGTACCGCTATATTTGTGATGGCGGCCGATATGTCAAAGTAGTGCAGCCCTACATAGCCGGCTACGGCGTCCCCTTTTTGGGCCACGATGTTGTGGGAGAGGGGGGCGTAAAGCTCGGCGCCTAGGGAGTCGGCGCTCCATGGCA
>JAKOXU010000059.1 GCA_029780875.1 Bacillota bacterium
GCTGATATTCCTTGTCAGGTTCGTAGGGGTTTTGCTCAATATTCTTTATACATATGTTTTGGCAAGGACTGTTCCTTGGATTGTCTATGACCTGAAAGTTAAGATTTTCGAGGCGATGCAGCGGCTGTCGGTGGGGTTTTATACCTCAAAGAGGACAGGCACCTTGATGAACAGGGTCAATAGGGACGCCAACAATATTTACTGGTTTTTTGTGGACGGGCTGCCCTTTGTGGTTGTCAATATCCTTACCTTTGCCGGGGTTATCAGCTTTTTGTTTTACTTGAGCTTTACCCTCGCTGTCCTGGCGGTGGTCATTATGCCCTTGACTATCGTGTTTTTCAGGGTTTTGTGGGGGATTTTCAGAAAGCTGCACCATAAAAGCTGGGTTTACAGCTCCCGCCTTAAATCCATGGTCAGCGATTCCGTCAATGGGCAGCGGGTTATCAAGGCTTTCGGGCGGGAAGAGGATGAGTCCCTCCGTTTCGCGGAAGTGGGGAGCAAATTGGCGGATGTGGAAATAAAGTCGATTAATACCGGGCATACCGCATTCCCCCTCATTTACCTCTTTATGTTCCTGGGACAGGTTATGGTGACGGCTGCGGGGGGCGTCATGGCCCTTGAAGGCAAGATGCAAATTGGCACCTTGCTTGCCTTTGTGGCTTATCTTTCCATGCTTTACGGGCCTTTGGAGTTTATGTCCTGGGTGTCCAACTGGTGGGCTCGGTGCGTGGATTCCGCCCACAGGGTCTTTGAGATCGTGGACGCAAAGCCCGATATTGAAGAGCCGGAAAATCCCGTGGTTTTGGAAAACTTTCGGGGAGATATTGATATAAAGGGCGTGTGGTTCGAGTATGAGCCGGCAACTCCCGTGCTAAAGGGCCTCGATTTGTCGGTCAAGGGCGGCAAAATGCTTGGAATCGTGGGCAAGACGGGTGCCGGCAAGTCCACCTTGATTAACCTGATAGCCCGGCTTTATGATGTGACGCAAGGGGCTATTGCCATAAACGGGGTGAATGTTAAGGACCTGTCGCTAAAGCAGCTGCGGCAGAAGGTGGGGATTGTGTCTCAGGACATTTATCTGTTTATGGGGACGATTGCCGACAATATAAGGTATGCCCGGCCCGACGCCTCAATTGAGGATGTTATTCGGGCGGCAAAGGCGGCAAATGCCCACGACTTTATTATGAAGCTGCCTTACGGGTATGAGACCTTTGTGGGGGCATCGGGGCAGGAGCTGTCGGGCGGGGAAAAGCAGAGAATTTCCATTGCCCGGACTATTTTGCAGGATCCCGATATTTTGATACTGGATGAGGCTACCGCCGCCATGGATACGCAGACCGAGGCCAGCATTCAAAAGGCCCTTTTTGAGCTGCAAAAGGGACGGACTACCATCGCCATTGCCCATAGGCTTTCCACTTTGCGGGATGCCGATACCTTGGCCGTGATTTCCGACGGGAAGGTTGTGGAAAGCGGCACCCATAAGGAGCTTATGGAGAAAAAGGGAGAGTATCACAAGCTCTATACCATTCAGCTTGAAGGGCTGAAAATTATCAATATGGACGCGTAAGGGGGGCAATATATGGAAGACATTAAAAGAAAACTGTCAGAGGCCATAGATATCGGATTTATTGACCCTGAAAAGGCCCAGTTTTACATGACGCCCGGCGGGTTTTTGGGGCTAAAATATGAGGAGAAGGACTACAAGAGGGTTTCATTGCGGCGGGCCATGCCCATTGGGAAGCCTTTTGAGTATATTTCGGTTGCCGACCATGAGGACAAGGAAATCGGCGTTATTCGGGCTATTGATGAGCTGCCCGAGGAGCAGAGAAAAGTTGTGGTTGATGAACTCAACAAACGGTATTTTTGCCCCGAGATTTTGGAGGTAAAGTCGGTCAAAGACAAATTGGGGTATGTCTACTTTGAATTGGTACTGAAAGCCGGGGAGCAGGTTTATACCAAAAGCTGCGCCGTCAAGGATGTTAGCAAGAATATCCGGATGCTGGACGAGAAAAGACTTTTTATCTTTGATGTGGACGGCAACAGGTATATTGTCAATGATTTGCAAAGTTTGAATGGCAGGAGCTTGAGAAGGTTGGAGCCTTACCTCTTTTAATTGAAAGGCGGGGAAGTATGCCGAAGTCTTTTGCTTTTGAGTTTGACCTTGATTTTAATATGAGGCCGACATCGGGCACCCTTACCTTTGAGGAGGGAGGGCGGATTGTGTCCGCGGTTGGCGGGGATGTGCTGCGGGAAGTGGACGCAAAAGACATTGAGGAAGCTGTGGCCAGCGCCGAGGTAGGGTCGGGGCTTATTTTTGTGAGGCTCAAAGACGGAAATGATGTGCTGCTGTGCCGGTTTACCCTGTCGGCCATGAAGGCGGCGGGGGAGTTTTGCAAGGTGGTAAACTACTTCTGCCAGACCGGGGTGTGGACGGCGCCCGAAGCCGAGATTAAGCAGTATTGCGACAGGTGCGGCAGGGCTTTTT
Organism: Bacillota bacterium; assembly: GCA_029780875.1. Taxonomy (GTDB): domain Bacteria; phylum Bacillota; class Clostridia; order Oscillospirales; family Acutalibacteraceae; genus JAKOXU01. The sequence goes on from JAKOXU010000059.1 coordinate 2,486, forward strand.
TGCCCGGGGTGAACACCTGCCTTTTCTGTTACGACAAAATGGGGGTGTTAAGGCGGGCCTTTGAGCTGATGCGGCCTTTCGCAAAAAAGATAATGCTTGCCGAGATTTTGCTGACGGTTTCCTCCATTCTTTATCTTTTGGTGCCCATAATTAACAGGATTTTGATTGACAGGCATTTAAAGCCCATGACGGGAACGGCCTTTCAGGTAATTACCCTTGCCCTTTTGATGCTCTTGGCACGGGCGGCGGGGGAAGTGGTTTATATTTTGGGCTCCCGGGTTTTCAACAAAAACTGTATACATTATGCAAATCACATAAGGAACTTGGCTTACGAAAAGATACAAAAGCTGTCGCTGGGCTCTTTGTCAAGGCGCACCTCCGGTGACCTTATTAACCGGGTGATGGAAGATACCACTACCATTAAGGATTTTATTTCCGACGGCGGGCGCTGGGCAGTGGAGCAGGTTTTAATCTTTATCATTGTGCTGACGATTATGCTTTTTACCAATGCAAAGCTCACGGTTATAGTCTTTTTGCCTGTGCCTTTGGTGATGTTTGTGGTGTCGAGGTTTTGGCGGACGATAAATATCAGGTATTCCCGGCAGTGGCATAAGAATTCAAAGTGCCGCTCTATTCTCCACGACATTATCAGGGGTATCCGCACCGTCAAATCCTTTGGCAAGGAAGAGGATGAGATAAGGAAATTCGCCAAGGCAAATTATGAACTTGCCGAGATTTCTTCCGACAACGAGGCGCTGTGGGCGCGGCTTTTTCCCCTTATGACTTTTTTTATCGGGATTGGGGAGTTTTTGGTGCTGTATTTCGGCGGCAGGGCGATATTACAGGATGAGATGAGTTTAGGGCTTCTTGTGCAGTTTACCATGTATATCGGATATGTCTACGCGCCCCTGCGGTGGCTTGTGTCCTTCCCCCGGTGGCTTGGGGAGGCCATGACAAGCATGGTGAAGGTGTTTGAGATAATTGACGAGGAGCCAGAGATAATCGCTGTGGAAAACCCCAAAAATGTGTCGGTGACGGGAGGCATTTCCTTTGAGGGGGTGTCCTTTGGGTATAAGTCCTATGAGCCGGTGCTCAAAGACATCAACCTTGACATAAAGCCCGGGGAAATGGTGGGCATTGTGGGCCGCTCTGGAGCCGGCAAGTCCACTATGGTGAATTTGGTGCTGCGCCTTTATGACCCCGGTAAGGGCAGGATTTGCATAAACGGCATCGATTTGCGGGAAATTGACACGGCTTTGCTGCACAAAAATATCGGGGTGGTTTTTCAAGAGACATTTTTGTTTGCCGGAACTATTTACGAAAATATCGCCTATGCAAAGCCTGACGCCACTCCCGAGGAGGTTGTCGCCGCGGCAAAGGCGGCAAACGCCCACGACTTTATCATGAAAACCGCCGACGGGTACGACACCTTGATTGGGGAGAGCGGGTATACCTTGTCGGGCGGGGAGAGGCAGAGGATTTCCATTGCCCGGGCTATACTGAATAACCCCGATATTTTGATTTTGGATGAGGCCACAAGCTCCCTTGACCTTGAGACCGAGGCGGCGATACAGGAAAGCCTTGCCCGGCTGTCGAAAGGGCGGACTACCATCGCCATTGCCCACAGGCTGTCCACTTTGCGCAGCGCCGACAGGCTGGCGGTGCTGGATAAGGGGAGGGTTGTAGAAGCCGGGACCCATGTGGAGCTGCTGAAGAAGAAAGGGATTTACTACGACCTGGTGATGGCCCAGAGGCAGACGAGCCGGGTGGCGGAAAGCTGATGTTAAGGTGTTTTTGGGTTTTAATTAACGAAAGCATTTAGAAAAAGAAAAGGGGCGCACTGTTGTGCGCCCTTTGTTTTTTGTGAGATGAGTTTTTTCGATTTGCCCTATTTTCAGGCTTCTTCGGGGGTTATAATGGAGGACTCTTCCCCTTGGGATGGGATGCGAGGGGGGAGGCCTTCTTTTAGGGATAGGGAAAAGAGGGCAAGGGAAAGGGTTAACACCAAAATGTTTGCGAAGTTTTCAAAGAAGAGGGGGCCGCGGACAATAAAGAGGCCGTCGGGTATCAAGTAGAACTTCGCTATGTCCAGTGCAAATGCTGTTGCAGTGAAGGTCCACGCGGCGGAAAGCATTAGCTTTTTTCTGCCGCCGAAAAAGGTGGCGGTGCACAGGAAAAAGGTTAATGAAGTAAAAGAAATTAGGATAATAGCAAGCGCCGGGATAAAGAAGGAGGGCCGGTAGCCGCTTTCATTGCGTATAATAATCCAAATGTTATTGGAGGAATACATTAATAGGACGATAGGGAAAAGAATGCAACAGATTTTCAGAAATATGGGCTTGCCTCTGCGGTATAAATAAATGCAGGAAAAGATAAGGAGCGTGGCAAAGTGGGATGTGGGAATGGGAAAATATGAGTGAATAAGGGCGCTGACTAAGCGGACTAAATAGATGGTGTTATCCAAGCTGTTTATATTAAGGGAAGCGAAATGGATAAGAGTGAGGAAGTCTTTTAATAGAGTGTTAATCGAAAGGGATAGGGATATTATGAGGACAAGAGAAATGGCGGTGTGAAGTTTCCCGTTATTGCTGTTTTTGATTTCCGTTGATGGGGATTCTGCAAGTTTTTGACCTTTGCTATGGGAGATTGAAAGCAAAATGAGAAAGAGATATGACAATAGGAAGTAAAGAAAAAGGAAAACTAGCATTAACATACCGGGTGTCCAGCTCAAAAGGTCGGAGGGGGATATTAAAATATCTTTATTGAGGGTATAGTAAACCAAGAAGGAGTTGCCGGCAATGTGAAAGCATGAATAGACCCAAAGTAAGACACTAAAGCCTGATGGCTTTTTGAGGCTCTTTAACAGGGCTGATATGCAGAGCAAAAGGAAGGGTGT